>JAAYFD010000017.1 GCA_012728415.1 Gammaproteobacteria bacterium | reverse complement strand
TTGTTTCCAAATGTTGCAATTCGTGTAACTCGGGTCAAAATATCAACCAAAGTTCGTTTGAATGGCGCAAAAGCGCCTTTTGGAATACGATAGCTCCGCTACCGTACTTTTGTGCTTGCTAGCAACTCTCATGCTGTTTTTGTATTGTTTTTCAACAAGTTGAGGGTCTTTGTCAGGCCAGCTACCGCCCCTCTGGAGCGCGACACGTGTCGCACAAAAAGCGTGAGTATAGCGGATTACGTCAACCGCCGCAGCGAAATGAACTTGCCATCCGCATCGAAACTCAACTCGAAACTGCCATAAACCCCCTCATGGGTCAGGAACGGCTGCAGACGTCCGGCAGGCAAGCTGACCGACTTCCCCTCGCGACTGCGCAGCAGGACACGGTTAGCGGTTCCCTGATACACTCGCAAAAATTCTTCAGCCGGCAGGCTGATATCCAACTGTAATTTCAACATGGCCTATTTTTCACAAAACGTGCACAATACCTATTACTTCAGATGCCTCTACTGACTGCTCGGTCAGCACCCAAGAGCCTCGGATCCACATCAAAATGAGTCAGTCTTCCAGTTTGAGCAACTTGTTCCACTCCCTCTTCAAGCGCAAGTCGTCACAGCCGGCTTTCAGTGCGGAAGATGTCGCGCGCAAGCTACGTCTGGAGTTCCCCTGCATTTCGATACCCGAGCCCAGCATACACTGGAGCCACTGCCTGCACCTGCAACAACTGGCCAATTTGCCAACCAACGCCCTCTACGGACCTGTACAAGAAGACAAAGCCGAAGCCTACCGTTTCCTCAGCAAGATTGTCAGCATTGATATGCAAACAATCAGCTCTTTTGATATGCGCGGACTGTTTGGACTGAACCATCAACTTGACCCGCTGCTAGCGTATGACAGCTGGGAGGCGATGGCGCAAGCCCCCCAGTGCCGCCACATCCGTCTTATCAGTATCCGCGACTTTAACCGCACCCTGTCTGCAGCCATTGGCAAAAGCCAAAATATCGATTTGCTATCAACCGCCTGGCACGCCGACAAGGTGTACTGGGCTGATACTCAAAACAGTGCCGAGCTGATTACCGCCCTGGTGTATGCACGACGGCGCGGCCTAGCCATCAACCTGCCGGCCCACCTGTATCGCATCAGCTCCCACCCGGCTGCGATCAAAGAGCTAAAAAAGCACTACCACACCCTCGGCATGCCAATCGCTGCCTGGACCGACCCGGTGTTCATGCACTACTTGGTGGCTCACAAAACTCCTTACGTGCGTCTGCCCCTGTCACTGGGTAAACACTCTGTGCAGACTATCCTGCTGCCACGCAGCAGCCCCAACGCAAACACTTTTGGCAACGGCCTGCTGCTGGCTGGCGCCCAGGAACTGGCCGACTTTCTGCTCAAGGCCACCTGACTCTGCATACTGTTCTGACCCTGCGCGCACGGCGTACGCGACAGGTCGTGCTTGCATATCCCAAAACACTGTATAGAATACCAGTGTACTGTATAAAACAACAGGTATTTACGGATGAGCAAACTGACCAAGCGGCAAGGTGAAATCCTCGACTTCCTGAAGGGCTGGATTGACGAGCATGGCTATCCGCCCACCCGTATCGAAATTGCCCAGGCACTGGGCTTTCGTTCACCCAATGCCGCCGAAGACCACCTGAAGGCGCTGGCCCGCAAAGGCGCCATTGAAATGATTTCCGGCGCCTCGCGTGGCATTCGTCTGGTAGAAGCCGTTGAGGACGAACCGCCTGAAATTGCAGATAACGAACTGCCAATCATCGGCCGCGTAGCAGCTGGAAGCCCCATTCTGGCCCAGCAGCACATAGACAACACCTGTCCGGTCAACCCCGATTTTTTCAAGCCACGAGCCGACTACCTGCTGCAGGTGCGCGGCATGAGCATGAAGGACGCCGGCATTCTGGACGGGGACCTGCTGGCCGTGCATATCACCCGTGAAGCCCGCAATGGCCAGCTGGTGGTGGCACGTCTGGACGACGAAGTTACGGTCAAGCGCTACCAGCGCAAGGGCAGCAAAGTCTGGTTACTGCCTGAAAACAGTGAATTCGAACCCATTGAAGTGGACCTGAAGCACCAGGAACTGGTGATTGAAGGCCTGGGTGTTGGCGTAATCCGCAGATAAGGGAGTCTTGCCATGAATATACAAGCACATGATCAGTTAGGCCTGTTTGATCAACAGGCAGCACTTAGCCTGTCCGGCGAGCCGGCCAGCAACCCAACCCCTGTAACCGAACCCAGCCCATGGTGCAGCGAACTGATTCTTAACGGCCGTGCCGAACATTGCCTGCATTTGTTGGCCCCCATGCTCAAACTGTTGAGCGAGCAGCAAGAACAACGCTGGCTGGCTCTGGTGTCCCCGCCCGAACCACTCACCATGCAGTGGTTGCGCGAAGCTGGCCTGAACCCGCAGCGTACCCTGATCCTGCACCCAAAAGGCATGCAAAGCAGCCAGGAACTGGCCTGCCAGGTGCTGGAGCTGGGCTGCAGCCACACAGTCATTACCTGGCTCAGCCCCCTGCCTGCAGCTGCCAAGCAGCGTTTGTCCCGTGCAGCCGAAACCGGCAACGCGCAAAGCATCAATATCAGCCAGCAGTTTGGTACGATTTAAACCCGTAACCTGCCATACCGGAGCAAGGAAGCCCGCCCGGCATGTCGCCCTTTCCCTTCATCGCACAGGACGATGTCCAAAAAGCCTTTAAAGCCCGCGGCTACAGCCTGCATTTGTGCACAAACCACACAGCAGTGCCCTTTGTAGTACTAAGAGTCCTGCGCCCTGAACAACCACTCTCCTCACAAGCAAGCCCGCTTTCGCAACAATTAATGCAAGTCAACAGCTGTGGTTTTCGAGTCCGCTGAAAGCCTGCTGGTGCATCAGCCGGTCAATCCTCTCACACCCGGTTTCACGCCTGATATGCTGAAAAAATGCAGCGGCCTCTGGATAGTTGCGCATCAGCATCGATAACCACTGCTTGAGCCGGCCCGGCGCATAGCGTGGCATCACCTTTTCACGCACCCGCTGCCAAAACTCCTGCAATAGCAGCCAAACTTCAGTCCAGCCCAGTGGCTGATAGCTTTCTTGATCAACAAAAGCCTTGATCTGTCGCGCCAGGTCTGGCCGGCACACCAGACCGCGGCCGATCATCACTGACTCTACACCACTGACCGAGCGACACCTCTGCCAGTCTTCCAGTGACCATATATCGCCATTGGCCAGCACCGGCACATCCACCACATCCTGCACCCTGGCGACCCACTCCCAGTGGGCTGGTGGCTTGTAGCCTTGAGCGCGGGTACGAGCGTGGACCACCAATTGACTGGCACCGCCAGCAGCCAATGCCCGGGCGCAATCCAGTGCCGGACTGGTGTCCTCATAGCCCAGCCGCATCTTGGCAGTTACCGGAACTGATGCTGGCAAGGCGTGACGCACATAGTCAGCAATCCGGTACAGGCGATCCGGTTCTTTCAGCAAAATCGAACCACCTTTTGAGTTGTTGACCGTTTTCGCTGGACAGCCGAAGTTCAGGTCTATCACTGAGGCACCCAGCTCGGCGGCCCGGGCTGCGTTTTCCGCCAGACAAACTGGATCCGACCCCAGCAACTGGATCCGCATTGGCGTACCTGCTGGCGTACACGCCCTGTTTTTCAGCTCCGGAGCCAGCTTGTAAAAAGTCTCTGCTGGCAACAGCCGGTCAGATACCCGGATGAACTCGCTGACGCACCAGTCCATACCGCCCTGACGGGTAATAAGGTCACGCAACATGGCATCGGCCAGTCCCTCCATGGGGGCAAGAGCAACTTCCATCGGTCAGCCGTCCATGATTTCGCGCCAGGCGCTACCATAGCCTTTCACGAACTCTTCTGGCATACGGCGCGGTTTGCCGGAAGACATTGCCACACAAACAAAGGTGGTGCGGGCACGCAGCAAGGTTGCGCCATCAGCCGGTCGTATCAGCTGAAACAGGCGGTCCATTTTTAGCGGGCTGGCAGTTTTTACCAGCCAGGTACCCATTTGCACCCGGTCATCTTCATAAGCGCTGGCCAGGTAGTCAATTTCGTGCCGTAAAACGGCCATGCTGCGATCGAGTGCAACAAAGCTTTCCACACCCAGCCCCAACGCGCTGGAATGTTGCCAGGCGCAGTCTTCCATCCACTGCACATAAACAGCGTTATTCACGTGTTTCAGCTCGTCAATATGCTCTGGCTGCGCAATGAAGTCCGCCGTAAAAGGATCAGGCCAGTCCCATACATCGCTCGTTTGTGCTTCATCTTTCATAGTTTTCACTTGCCAACAAAGCGCTGGCGCTCGGCAATGGCAACTGCTTCGCGTGCCAATGCGGTAATGCCATCCCAGTTCTGCGCATCCAGCAATGCCTGGGGAGCCAGCCAGCTGCCGCCACAGCAGGCTACATTGGGGCGTGCCAGATATTCGCCCAGATTACCTGCATGAATGCCACCCGTAGGACAGAACATCATGTCCTGAAAGGGGCCGGCAAAATTGTCGAGTAGCGTCAGCCCGCCTGCTCCAGCCGGAAAAAGCTTTAGCCGGCGCAATCCTGCCTCTCGCGCTTGCAGGATCTCCGAAGCAGTCTGCACGCCCGGCAGCCAGGGCAGGTCCAGCCCCTTGGTCACCTGCGCCAATGATTCGGTGTAACCCGGACTGACAACAAAGGCGGCACCTGCCTGCTGTGCCTGGCGCGCCTGCTCAGCATCGAGTACTGTGCCCGCCCCAACCACCATCTCCGGCAGCTCCTGCTGTATCAGCCACAGCGACTCCAATGCCTGTGGGGTGCGCAAGGTCAACTCCAGCACGGCCAGCCCGCCGCGCAACAAGGCTTCGGCCAATGGCAGGGCCAGCTGCGGATTTTCTACCACCAGCACCGGCAACACCGGTGAGGCATGGTCCAGAATTTCGGCAATGTGTCCCACGGTTTATCGCTCCCTGGCAGGTGCACGCCGGCGCAGCGGCGCATGGCCATCCTCACTGACCAGGAGGGGGCTGGCTGCCGGACGACGGGCTGGTTTTCTGGCCGGCTTGGCGTTCTTGTTGGCAGACTTTTTCTTCTTCGTCCCCGCCGCCTTACCCGAGCTTTTGACCTTTTTCGGCCCGTGGTAGTTGCCCTTCAGACCTGGCAGCACCCGTTTTTCAAATTCCTGCTTAAGGTAACGCTGAATGCTGGACATCAGGTTCCAGTCAAGGTGGGTGATCAGGGAAATTGCCAGACCGTCCTCGCCACCACGTCCGGTACGGCCAATGCGGTGTACGTACTCGTCACCCGAACGCGGCATATCAAAGTTGACCACCATGTCCACACCCTCGATATCCAGCCCCCGCGCCGCCACATCAGTAGCAATCAACACCCGCTCGCCGCCCTGGCTGAATCGTTCAAGCGCCTGCTTGCGCTCCTGCTGGTCTTTCTCGCCATGCAGGACGAAGACCCGATAGTCCCCTGCCCGCAAGCGGCCATACAGCTGGTCCGCCTGAGCTCGTGTATTGGTGAATACCATCGCCTTGCGATAATTCTCGTTGGCCAGCAACCAGGCCAGCAGGCGCTCCTTATGGGTCGGGCTTTCGGCAGTAATGATTTGCTGGCGAGTGGTTTCGCCAAGCTGCGATACCGGGTTAAGCATCAGGTGTTCGGGGTTGCGTAATACACTTTGTGCAATTTCGCGCAAGGCACGCCCCCCGGTGGTTGCAGAAAACAGCAAGGTTTGCTGGCGATTGACGCAGGCGCTGATAATGGCCTGCATGTCTTCGGCAAACCCCATGTCGAGCATGCGGTCCGCCTCATCCAGAATCAACCAGCGCACCTCGCCTGCCAGCATGCTGCCCGCCTGGATATGTTCTAGCAAACGCCCCGGGGTCGCGATCAAAATATCCGGTATCTTGCGCAGCAGAGCCGACTGTTCCTTGAAGCCTTCACCACCAATTACCATGGCGGATTGCAAAAAGGTATAGCGGGCAAAACGCTCGACCTCCTCCAGGATTTGCCGGGCCAGCTCGCGGGTCGGCACCAGGACCAGTGCACGGGTAGCGGGCGCAGCACTGGCTTCTTCCAGCGCCAGCAGCTGATGCAGTACCGGCAACAAGAAAGCTGCCGTCTTGCCGCTGCCCGTTTGCGCCGTGGCTCGCAGGTCACGTCCCGCCAGAATAACGGGAATCGCCTCCTGCTGTACCGGTGTCGGCTCGACAAAGGCATTTTCTTCCAGCGCTCGCAGCAGGCGCTCATTCAGGTTCAGCTGTGCAAACATCAAAGTTTCCAGATAAGGATGGCGGAAAACCTGAATTCTACCCGAAGCACTGTGACGGGGCGAGGTACCAGAGCAGGCACGCCAACAGTTTCTGCCAAACATTCGGGCCTGGCTATTTTCGTTCAGAAGCCCGGGCCTGATTTTGCCCGTGCCCGACGGCATGATCACAGCCATCCAGTTTCCCGCCTTTCCCTTGCGCAGACGGCCCCGGTCGCCCCCAAAACGGCCGGACACTACTTGCAGCAGACAAGGTATGATAAGTATTTTTCATCAACGGGATATTTGCCATGACCGATTCCATCAGTCCGCTATATGCGGAAATTCTGGGCGAAACAGCCCGCATCAGCTGGCAGGAACTGGCCCCCTGGTTCGCCAAGGGCAAGTTGCTCTGGGTAACAGGCAAACAGGATCTGGTAGCCGTTGCCGAAGCCATTGCCCGTGACGACAAGCAGCACGTGACCACACTGCTGCACGAAGGCCATCTGCAACATCTGAGCGATGAGCTGGCCCATGATTATCAAAAGCGCGATCCTGAACTCTGGGCAACTGTCGTCAGGCCCTGGGTATTGGTTCAGGAGCGGGACTCCAAAGGGCAGACCGATCATTAAGCCAAGCTGCGCAATGTTGACCCGCGGGTCATCTACACATTTTGTCCAATAGCAAGGCCAGATTGATGGCTTTGCTGTTTCGTTACGTCATCTTATTGACTAAACTCCATGGCCGACAGGCGAGCTTGACTGCTCGGTACTCATCGAAATGACACAAGAAAGATTATAAAGGTAGGCATTTATGAGCAAAACAACCCGTAACCTGAGCAAACTGCTGGCCGCCATGGCGCTGGCCGGTGTAGCTACTTACAGCATGGCTGCCGAGCCCATCAAAATCGCCCTGGCTGGCCCTGTGACCGGCCCCGTTGCCCAGTATGGCGACATGCAATCAATGGGCGCCAACATGGCCATCGAGCAGATCAACAAGAACGGCGGCGTCAATGGTCGCATGCTCGAAGCCGTTACCTATGATGATGCGTGCGACCCCAAGCAAGCGGTTGCCGTAGCCAACAAGATCGTCAACGACGGCATCCAGTTTGTTGTCGGTCACCTGTGCTCCGGCTCCAGCCAGCCGGCTGCCGATATCTATGAGGAAGAAGGCATCCTGATGATCACCGCCGCATCCACCGCGCCGGAATTGACCGAAAAGGGCCACACCCTCATTTTCCGCACCATCGGCCTGGACAACATGCAGGGCCCGGCTGCCGGCAAGTATGTGGTTGAGCAGCTCAAACCGGCCCGTGCTGCGGTTTTGCATGACAAGCAACAGTATGGCGAAGGGGTTGCCACTGCGGTCAAATCCGCGCTGGACGAGGCCAAAATCCCTGTAGTGCTGTTTGAAGGTGTCACTGCCGGCGACAAGGACTTCTCTGCCCTGATCGCCAAGATGAAGCGTGAAAACGTTGAGTTCGTCTACTTTGGCGGCTACCACCCGGAGATGGGCGCCCTGCTGCGCCAGTCTGCCGAAAACGGTTTCACGGCCAAGTTCATGGGCCCTGAAGGTGTTGGCAACACCGACATCACTGCCATCGCCGGCGCTGCCGCCGAAGGCATGCTGACCACCCTGCCCAAGGCGTTTGACGAAGACCCGGCCAACGCCGACCTGGTCAAGGCGTTCAAGGATAAGGGCCAGGACCCTAGCGGTGCGTTCGTTTTCCCGGCCTACGCTGCTGTACAGGTAATGGCTGATGCCATGAAGATCACCAACTCCACTGACACCGACAAGATTGCCGAAGCCATCCGCAGCAACAGCTTCGACACCCCGACCGGTACCCTGGAGTTTGACGATAAAGGCGACCTGAAAGAGTTCAGCTTTATCGTCTACGAATGGCACGCTGACAACAGCAAAACCGCTCTGACCGAGTAAACCCGTATCCTGCCCCGCCCCTGGCGGGGCTTCTGGACGTACCGGACCGCATGCCTGCAACCCTGTTGCAATTCCGGCCGGTATTTCCTTTATGTTTACCGGTTGGTATTTCCACATGATTGACGAGTTTTATTACTTCCTGCAACAACTGCTTAACGGCCTGACCGTCGGCAGTACCTACGCCCTGATCGCCATTGGCTACACCATGGTGTACGGCATCATCGGCATGATCAACTTCGCCCACGGCGAGGTGTACATGATCGGCAGCTATGTGACTTTCATCGCCCTGACCGGGCTGGCCATGCTGGGCCTGGAAAGTGTGCCATTGCTGGTTCTGGGTGCTTTTTTACTCAGCATGATTGTCACCAGCGCCTACGGCTTCAGTATCGAGCGAATTGCCTATCGCCCACTGCGTGGCAGCAACCGGCTGATCCCGTTAATTTCCGCCATTGGCATGTCGATTCTGCTGCAAAACTTTGTCCGCATTGCCCAGGGCGCCCGTGACGTGGCCATGCCCAGCCTGATCAGCGGCGGCATCCGCCTTGGCTCCGATGATGCGGCCGCCAGCCTGTCTTACATGCAGATCATCATTTTTGCCACCACCTTCACTTCCATGGTGGCACTATCCATTTTCATCAGCCGTTCGCGTACCGGACGTGCCTGTCGCGCCTGCGCCGAAGACATCAAGATGACCGGCCTGCTCGGCATCAACAGCAACGCCATCATTGCCATCACCTTTGTCATCGGTGCCGCACTGGCAGCCGTGGCCGGCGTATTGCTCAGCCTGTATTACGGCGTGGTCAACCCCTACATCGGCTTTATGGCCGGGCTGAAAGCCTTTACCGCTGCCGTACTCGGCGGCATCGGCAGCATACCCGGTGCTGTTCTGGGCGGGCTGGTACTGGGCGTAACCGAAGCCATGACCTCCGGCTACTTCAGCACCCAGTACAAGGATGCGGTGGCCTTTGCCCTGCTGATCCTGATTCTGCTGTTCCGTCCAACCGGTATTCTGGGCCGTCCCGAGGTGGAGAAAGTCTGATGCGCCTGCACTTCAAGTCCGCCATTTTTTCCGCCATTGTCGTTGCCATCCTCACTGCCGTGCTGCTCGGTGTACGCCTGACCCAGGTCGGCTCGCAGCTGACAGTAGTGGTCGCCGACAACGCCGTATTCTGGAAAATCGCTGCCGCTGCCGGCTTCATTTTTCTCTACAACCTGTTGCGTGACTGGATTGACCGCGCCAAGGCGGCCATCCCCAGACCTGAAGGCCTGAAAAGCAATCCGCTGGATGTCCCGCTGGTACAAAAACTGGTCTGGCTGGTGATTATCCTTGCAGCGCTGGCCTTCCCTTTCCTGGCCGGACGCAGCCAGATCGACCTGGCCACGCTGGTGCTGATCTACGTCATGCTCGGTCTGGGCCTGAACATTGTGGTGGGGCTGGCCGGCCTGCTGGACCTGGGCTATGTCGGTTTTTACGCCGTAGGAGCTTACACCTACGCCTTGCTGGCCCAGTATTTCGGTATCGGTTTCTGGAGCGGGCTGGTCGCAGCCGGTATCATGGCTGCCTTCTTTGGCTTTATCCTCGGGTTTCCGGTGTTGCGCCTGCGCGGTGACTATCTGGCCATTGTCACGCTGGGTTTTGGCGAGATCATCCGCATCCTGCTCAACAACCTGACCGAGATCACCGGCGGCCCGCGCGGCATCGGCAGTATTCCCAAACCAACCCTGTTCAACCTGGAGTTTGCCCGCCGCGCCCCCGAAGGCACACAAACCTTCCATGACTTTTTCGGTATCGCCTTCAACAGCAATCACCGGGTCATTTTCCTTTACCTGCTGGCACTGGTGCTGGTGCTGATCACGCTGTTCGTGATCAACCGCCTGATGCGCATGCCCATTGGCCGCACCTGGGAAGCCATGCGCGAAGATGAAATTGCCTGCCGCGCCCTGGGCCTGAACCCGACCAACATCAAGCTCAGCGCTTTCACCATCGGTGCCACCTTTGCCGGGTTTGCCGGCAGCTTCTTTGCTGCCCGCCAGGGCTTTATCAGCCCCGAGTCTTTCACTTTTATCGAGTCGGCCATCATTCTCGCCATTGTGGTGCTCGGCGGCATGGGCTCGCAGATTGGCGTGGTACTGGCGGCCATTATCATGACCGTGCTACCAGAGCTGGCACGTGAATTCAACGAATACCGCATGTTGCTGTTCGGGTTGATGATGGTGCTGATGATGATCTGGCGGCCCCAGGGGCTGCTGCCGATGAAACGCCCGCATGTGGAGTTGCGCCAATGAGCAAGAACATTCTTGAAGTCAGCGGACTGCGCATGCGCTTTGGTGGCCTGCTGGCCGTGGACGGTGTGGCGCTGAAAGCCCGTGAGGGGCAGATCGTATCCATGATTGGCCCCAACGGGGCCGGCAAGACCACCGTGTTCAACTGCCTGACCGGCTTCTACAAGCCAACCGAAGGCGTCATCCGCTTCCGTGGTGAAGAAATCCAGGGCCTGCCCGGCCACAAGATCGCCAATAAAGGCATGATCCGCACCTTCCAGCACGTGCGGCTATTCAAAAAAATGACCGTACTGGAAAACCTGCTGGTGGCCCAGCACCGCCTGCTCAACAACAACCTGCTGGCCGGGCTGTTCAAGACACCGCGCTATCGTGATGCCGAGCGGCGTGCGCTGGAGCAGTCACGCTACTGGCTGGACAAGGTTGGCCTGCTGGAACACGCCAACCGCGAGGCCGGCACCCTGGCCTATGGGCAACAGCGCTATCTGGAGATCATCCGCTGCATGGTCACCAACCCAAGCCTGCTGATGCTGGACGAGCCGGCTGCCGGCCTCAACCCCAGCGAAACCGACGGCCTCAAGGAGCTGATTGCCGAGCTGCGCGACCATCACGAGATGACCGTGCTGCTGATCGAGCACGACATGAAGCTGGTGATGGACATCTCCGACCACATTGTCGTCATCAATCAGGGCGCGCCGCTGGCCTCCGGTACACCGGACGAAGTACGCAACAACCCCGATGTGATCAAAGCCTATCTGGGAGAGGACTAAGCATGCTCAAGGTCAGCAACCTGAATACCTTTTACGGCAAGATCCAGGCTTTGCACGATGTTTCCATCGAGGTCAAACGTGGCGAAATTGTCACCCTGATCGGTGCCAACGGCGCCGGCAAAACCACCTTGATGATGAGCCTGTGTGGCGATCCGAAGCCGGCCAGCGGTGATATCGTCTATGAAGGACAATCCTTGCTGGGCATGACAACGGCGCAGATCATGCGTCAGGGCATGGCCATCGTGCCCGAGGGCCGCAGGGTGTTCTCCCGCCTGACGGTCGAGGAAAATCTCGCCATGGGTGCGTTTTTTTGCGATGACAAGGAAGTGCGCGAAGAGCGCCTGGAGCGGGTGCTGGGCCTGTTCCCGCGTCTGCACGAGCGTTTTTCCCAGCGCGCTGGCACCATGTCCGGCGGCGAACAACAGATGCTGGCGATCGGTCGTGCACTGATGAGCGAGCCGCGCCTGCTGTTGCTTGATGAGCCCTCCCTGGGGCTGGCCCCGATCATCATCCAGCAGATTTTTGCCATTCTGGAGCAGTTGCGCGAAGCCGGTGTTACCGTATTTCTGGTCGAGCAAAACGCCAACCAGGCGCTGAAGCTGGCCGACCGTGGCTATGTGATGGAGCATGGCCGGGTGGTGCTGGAGGATACTGGCGCTAGCCTGCTGGTCAATGAGGATGTTCGGCGGGCTTATTTGGGTGGCTGATATTTTTGCACTGCGGCGCCAGGGCCGGCTGGAGCGCTGCGTCAGGCTGCGCTGGTTCGGCCCGGTAAACCGGCCCAAACCGCTAAAGGCCTGACTCCGGCCCCTGCCGGCCCAAATCTGCCTTGTGCGGGCGGGGAGATTCTGGTCCGGCTACTCCGGACTGCTGTCGCGGTGTAAATACCAGGGTTATGTTGGTTTCCTGCCTTTGCGTTTATTAAAAACAAAAAAGGACGCTATTGCGTCCTTTTTGTAGCAACCAAGCAAACATCAGGCTTGCTGACGGACCGGGGTTTCCGGGTACCAGGCATCCTGCAGCGGGCTGAGCTCGAAGCTTTCCGGCTCGCTGCGCTCTTTCAGCCAGACCTCCACAGCAGTGCGCTGCTCCTCGCTGACCGAACCTCGCTTGCCCAGGCAAATCAGCGAATACTCAGGACCACCTATCAGACCCAAGCCATTACGCTCAACAGCCTCAATAACAAAATCGGAGAAAAAAGCCTCAATAGCTTCATCTGACAGGGACTCCGGATAGACAACCTGGACTTCGAAGCCCAGCTCCTGAAACTCATCGACACAAAGTTTTTTGCGCAGACGGCGCGAACGATTTTTTGCCATGACAACCTCCAAATAACAAGGCGCACAGTCTAGCAGACTTCCTGTTGCCCCTAGCCAAATAATTGATCACAGCCCCGGGCAGTCGAACAGCTGCCGTTCGGCAGGCGCCAGCCATCTTCCCCCGCCGGGCCAGCAGCACAACAACACGGGCGGCCATTTTTGTAGAAGGACAGTTATTTTGCTGCAGGACTGCCACACTGTCGCAGAACGCCCTGCTTGCACACTGTCTACTGCACCCTGGCATCCAGGCTGTTTGCTCGGTTGCCCGGCACCGCAAATCCGAATGGCCCATTTGTACAGCCGCTTCCACTCTGGCGTCATTTTTTATTGACGGCAGTTCAGGCATACTGTGCAGCCTGAAACACTTATCCGGCATAGCGGCCGGCCCACTCTCAAGTGCTGCAGTTTACTTCAATGCGCAAACTCCTGTTTTCTGTTTTTCTCAGTCTGTCCGCCGGTTTGACCCACAACGCCCATGCGGTTCACCCTGATAGCGATGATATTCAGCGCGTACTAACACGTCATCAGCTGCCCGCAGATGCTCTCGCCCTGGTTACCCTGCCCCTGAATGGCAATGTGCAGGGTATCGCCTATAACGCGGACAAGCCGGTCAATCCGGCCTCGGTTATGAAGCTGGTAACCACCTATGCTGCACTGGACACGCTTGGCCCGACCTATACCTGGAAAACCGACCTGTTAACCGACGGCGAGGTTATAGGTGATACATTGCATGGCAACCTGTATTTTCGTAGTGGTGGCGATCCCAAGCTGACCACCGAACGTTTGTGGTTGCTGTTGCGTGATCTCAAGCTGCAGGGCATCCGCCATATTCGCGGCAATCTGATCCTGGATGGCAGCTACTACGACATCAAGAACCTGGTTGCTTTTGACGGTGAGGCCAGCGACCTGTACCGGCCTTTCATGGTCGAGCCCGATGGCCTGCTGATCAACTTCAACGCCCAGCGCTTCATTGTACGCACCGACCGCGGCAAGGCGGTGGTGGTTTCCGACCCGCTGGTACCCGAAGTGCAGGTCAACAACCAGGTGCAGGTGGTTCCAGCCAAGGCCTGCCACCTGCACACCAAGGTCAGTTTTCTGCCGCGTCAGAGCGCCGACCAGCTCAGCCTGACCGTCTCCGGCAGCATTCCAGAAGGTTGTAAAAGCGAGCGCTATTTCGCCTTTATCGATCATGCCCGCTATTCTTCCGGCGTCATCCGCAGCACCTGGGATGACATGGGCGGTACCCTGAACGGTAAAACCCTGCTTGGCGAAACACCATCCAGTGCCAAGCTGCTGGCCAGACTGCCATCCGCATCTGTTGCCGACACCATCCGCGATATCAACAAGTTCAGCAACAACACCATTGCCAAACAGCTGTTCATTACACTGGGCGCACACTTCCGTGCTCCCGATGATGCCGATGATGTGGTGGCTGCACGCCGCGCACTGGGCAACTGGTGGCAAGGCATGGGGGGCCGCAGTAACAACCTGGTGATTGAAAACGGCTCCGGCCTGTCACGCCAGGAACGTCTTACAGCCCGCGAACTGGCACTGATGCTGCAACAGGCAGCCCGCAGCCCCTATGCTGCCGAGTTCAAGGCATCCCTGCCTGTGGTCGGTGTTGACGGCACCATGCGCCGCCGTCTGGCCAAACAGCCAATTGCCGGCAAGGCCAGGGTCAAGACGGGCACACTGAAAAACGTCCGTGCCATTGCCGGCTATAGTCAGGACAAGGACGGCAACGACTGGGCAGTGGTAATCATTGCCAACCATCACAGAAACCTTAATAACGCTGTGCTCGACGACCTGCTGGCTGCGCTCTATACCCAGCGACCGGTACGCTGACCCACAGACAGACACTTTGCCAACCTGTTGTTAACGGCCAACAGGTCCGGTCTGGTGCTTTCCTTGCAAGGCGGGCACTGCAGCACGGGCGAACAGTACGCCCAGCAGTGCCGCCTGTCAACACACCGTATGAGTCTCCGTGGCGGTTAAAGTGCTGGGGCCCCAGGCTCACAGCACCCTGGCGCAACAACCCACTCCCGGGCTGGTTGACATGCTCCGCACGCAAAGACGAATTAAAATACTCCCTCATCCCGCCCTTCCAGCATATTGCGCTTGAGCAATACATAGAGTGCACCTGTACCGCCATGTTTTGGCTGACATGAGCTGAACCCCAATACCCTGTCGTGCTGGCGCAACCAGGTATTGACGTGGCTCTTCAGCATGGGTTTGCGGCCATCCAGCCGGTTCGCCTTGCCGTGTGTGACTCGTACACAGCGTACTTCCAGTTTTACTGCTTCGGCCAAAAAAGCCCAAAGCTCGCTACGGGCACGGTCAACAGTCATGCCGTGCAGATCGATGCTGCCCTCAAAGAGAATTTGTCCAGCCTTCAGGCGGCGCAACTGACTGCTTTGCACACCGTCACGACCCCAGAGCAGAAAATCTTCCGGCCCCACATCCAGCACATACTGGTCCGACAACCCGTCCATCTTCAGCTCTTCGTCAACATGCACTGCACGTTTGCGTGCCAGCTCAAAATTTTTCCGGTCAGTTTTTTGCTTGCCAGTATCTGCTTGGTCCACCCGGATTCTGCGCACACCCTGCATTTCCCGGGCAAAGAGTGCAAAATCGTCTTCTTCCATCATCTTTTTCACCCAGACAAAAACGCCCCACTTTGTGGGGCGTTTTTTGATCCAGCGGCCAGACTTACATCTTGGCAATCATGGCATCGCCGAAGCCGGAGCAAGAAACCAGCTTGGCATCGTCCATCAGGCGCTCGAAGTCGTAGGTTACAGTCTTGTCGCCGATGGCACCATTAATACCGTCGATAATCAGGTCGGCGGCTTCAGTCCAGCCCATGTGACGCAGCATCATTTCGGCTGACAGGATCAGCGAACCGGGGTTCACCTTGTCCTGGCCTGCGTACTTGGGTGCAGTACCGTGAGTGGCTTCAAACATGGCAACGGTATCGGACAGGTTGGCACCTGGCGCAATACCGATACCACCCACCTGGGCAGCCAGTGCGTCGGAGATGTAGTCACCGTTCAGGTTCAGGGTGGCAATTACGTCGTACTCTGCCGGGCGCAGAACGATTTGTTGCAGCATGGCGTCAGCAATGGCGTCTTTGACGATGATGTTCTTGCCGGTGTTCGGGTTCTTGTACTGCATCCATGGGCCGCCATCCAGCAGCTCGGCGCCGAACTCGTCACGGGCAACTTCGTAACCCCAGTCCTTGAAGGCACCTTCGGTGAACTTCATGATGTTGCCCTTGTGCACCAGGGTCACGGACTCGCGGTTGTTGTCAATTGCGTATTGCAGGGCACGGCGAACCAGGCGCTTGGTACCTTCTTCGGAAACCGGCTTGATGCCGATACCGCAGCTTTCGGTAAAGCGGATCTTGGTAACACCCATTTCTTCGGTCAGGAACTTGATGACTTTGTCGGCTTCCGGAGTACCGGCCTGCCACTCAACACCGGCGTAGATGTCTTCCGAGTTCTCACGGAAGATGACCATGTCGGTATCCTGGGGGCGCTTGACCGGGCTTGGAACACCGTTAAACCAGCGTACCGGACGCAGGCAAACGTACAGGTCCAGCTGCTGGCGCAGGGCAACGTTCAGGGAACGGATACCCCCGCCAACCGGAGTGGTCAGGGGGCCTTTGATGGATACAACGTAGTCGCGGACAGCTTCCAGGGTTTCTTCCGGCAGCCAGGTTTCGGAATCGTATACCTGGGTGGCTTTTTCGCCGGCATAAACTTCCATCCAGGAAATTTTGCGGTCACCGCCATAGGCTTTCTCAACGGCCGCATCAACCACCTTGATCATGACGGGGCTGATGTCAACACCAATACCGTCACCCTCAATGTAGGGAATGATCGGGTTGTTAGGAACATTTAAGGACAAGTCTGCATTAACGGTGATTTTGTCACCGGCTGGCACCTGGATCTTTTGGTATCCCATGCTGTAACTCCGTGGTTAACGTGGTTTAAAACAAAAAGCTGTCACGCGTGTGGCCTGACAGCACTGAAATTCTGATTCAACAGCTCATGCGACAATGGATGTTGTTTGCAAGTCACATGTTTTGCAACGGCGGGCATTGTAACATAAAACCGCCCGCTTACCTTGTACCGGATCAAGTTGTACCGGCATTATGGCTGGCCGCCATAATAAACCCATATGGCCAGTCAGGTGTTAAGACCTTAGACTTACGTCGCCCGCATATTATATGGAGACCATGCCATGGCCTTTACTCCTCACATTACGGTCGCCAGCATCGTCGAGCAGGACGGCCGCTTCCTGTTTGTGCGTGAGCGCACCAGTCGCGGCATCGTAATCAACCAGCCGGCTGGCCATCTGGACCCTGACGAAACACTGGAGCAGGCTGCCGTGCGCGAAACCCTGGAAGAAACCGGCTGGCACGTTGAGCCATTTGCCATCACCGGCATCTATCTTTACCTGGCGCCTAACGGGGTAACCTACCAGCGCCTGTGTTTTGCCGCCCGGCCACTGGGTGCCAAAGAAAACGCACAGCTGGACCAGGAAATCATCGAGCCACTGTGGCTAACCAAGCAGCAGTTGCAGGCCGAACAGAAGCAATGGCGCAGCCCGCTGGTCATGCAGTGTGTGCAAGACTACCTGAACGGTCCGCACTACCCGCTGCACATGCTCAAGGGTATTTTTTGACGCCAACCTGATAAACTGCACTCATTCATTCCATTCAGCTGTACTCGTGGCAATCATGACTCAAGCAAATACCACCCGCATCATCGTTGGCATGTCCGGCGGCGTTGACTCTTCCGTTGCTGCCTTATTGTTGCTGCAACAGGGTTATCAGGTCGAAGGCCTGTTCATGAAAAACTGGGAAGAAGACGACGGCACCGAATACTGCACGGCAAAAGAAGATCTGGCTGATGCACAAGCAGTCTGTGATCGCCTGGGCATCAAGCTGCACACGGCCAACTTCGCCGCCGAGTACTGGGATAACGTGTTCGAGCATTTCCTGGCTGAATACAAAGCCGGGCGCACACCCAACCCGGATATCCTCTGCAACCGTGAAATCAAGTTCAAGGCATTCCTCGACTACGCCAAAATGCTTGGTGCAGAGCTGATCGCCACCGGCCACTATGTGCGCCGCCAGGACACCAATGGTCAAAGCCTGCTGCTCAAGGGCGTGGACGGCAACAAGGACCAGAGTTACTTTCTGTATGCGGTGGGCGGGCGTGAAATTGCCCAGAGCCTGTTCCCCATTGGCGAGCTGGAAAAACCTGCTGTGCGGGCGCTGGCCGAGCAGCACGGACTGGTCACCGCCAACAAAAAGGACTCCACCGGCATCTGTTTTATCGGCGAGCGCCGTTTTACCGATTTTCTCAAGCAATACCTGCCGGCCCAGCCCGGCAAGATTGAAACCACTGACGGCCAGGTCATTGGCGAGCATGCCGGCCTGATGTACCACACCATCGGCCAGCGCCAGGGACTGGGTATTGGCGGCATGAAGGATGCCAGCGAAGAGCCCTGGTATGTACTGGCCAAAGACCTGGCGCGCAACGTGCTGATTGTCGGCCAGGGCAACGAACATCCCTGGTTGTTCTCGCGCAGCCTGGTATGTCGTCAGGTCAACTGGATCAATCCGCTCGATGTGGCTGCATTAGACAACCTGACCGCCAAGGTGCGCTATCGCCAGCCAGATCAGCCCTGCCGTATCGAAGTACTGGACGAGGACGAATACCGGGTCACTTTTGACCAGCCACAACGTGCGGTCACACTGGGCCAGTCCATTGTGTTTTATGCCGGTGATGTCTGCCTGGGTGGCGGCATTATCGAGTCCTGCCAGCCCTGGGATGAAGGAATCGAACGACCATGACCCCCATGCAAGAACAACTGGTCGCCCTTGCCGGCCTGTTCCAGTCTGCCCAGCTGGTACACAAGCTGGCCCAGACCGGCCAGATCAGCGATGCCTCACTGGAGCACATGCTCAACACCCTGCTGGTAACCAGCCCGCAAACCACCCTGGATGTGTACGGCGGCGATGACTATGCACTACGTGAAGGCTATCGCACCCTGCAGGCCGCCCTGCTGCGCGACGCCCACAATCTGCCCCGGGAAAGCCTGCGCTATGCCCTGTCGATGCTGGGTCTGGAGCAGCAGTTTGCCCGCCGTGACGACCTGCTGCAGCTGACCGGCGAACGCCTGGAGCGCATCAGCCAGCAGGCGGAGCAGTTCGGCATTACCAGCAGCGGTGTCATTGGCGCCTTTGCCGACCTCTACCAGGACACCATCAGCACTTTCAACGTACGCATTCAGGTGCATGGCGACATGCGTTATTTGCAACAGGAAGCCGTGGCAGCAAAAATTCGCGCCCTGCTGTTTGCCGGCATCCGCTCGGCCCGCCTGTGGCGTCAGCTCGGTGGCAAACGCTGGCACCTGCTGTTCAAGCGTGCTGCCATGCTGCAACAGCTGCAAAACCGGCTGTCACACTGATGCGCAGCGTCCAGCCGCTGCGTGGTGCTGCCCTGCTGGCGCTGTCCGCCCTGCTGTTTTCCCTGATGGGCGTCTTTGTACGCGAGGCCTCGTTGACCGTTGGCAACGAGGTCATTGTGTTTTTTCGCAATCTGGTTGGCGTGCTGTTTTTCCTGCCGCTGGTTCTGGCCAAAGGCTTTGGTCCGTTAAAGACCAGTCGTCCGCTCACCCACCTGAAACGAACCGGCTACGGGCTGGGCGCAATGTACTGCTTTTTCTACGCCATTGCCCACCTGCCGCTGGCCGACGCCATGCTGTTTACCTATTCGGCCCCAGTATTTACCCCGGTACTGGCCTGGCTCTGGCTCAAAGAGCCGCTGACCCGGCGCATGCTCGCGCTGTCGTTACTGGGACTGATTGGCGTATTGCTGGTCAGCAAGCCATCGGGCGCACTGTTCAGCCCGATGTCGCTGGTCGGCCTGGCCGCCAGCCTGCTGGCCGCCAGCGCTTTTGTTTCCATCCGTGAAATGAGCGACAGCGAACCCTCCTACCGGATTGTCTTTTACTTTGCCTTTTTCAGTGCCAGCCTGTCAGCCATCCCCCTGGGCTGGGCCTGGCAACCCCTGGACGGACACCAGCTGACCCTGCTGCTGGCCGCCGGCATGTTCGCCGCCGTGGCCCAGTTCGCCATGTCCCGCGCCTACAGCCTGGCCCCGCCCGGACTGATCGGCCCGGTCGCCTACAGCGCCATTGTCTTCTCGGGCATCATCGCCTGGCTGCTCTGGAACGAAACCCCCGGCCCCAGCTCTTTTGTGGGTGCCGCACTGATCTTCAGCGCCAGCACCCTCAGCGTCATCCAGAAAAAAGCCTGAGCATCCCGCTTTTACCCGCAAAGCCCCGACCACCCTTTACCAACACCAGCTACAAACCGCCCACAGACCACCCGCACAAAACCAGCGCCCCACTCCGCGACAGCAGCCC
Organism: Gammaproteobacteria bacterium; assembly: GCA_012728415.1. Lineage (GTDB taxonomy): Bacteria > Pseudomonadota > Gammaproteobacteria > Pseudomonadales > Pseudomonadaceae > Thiopseudomonas. Next base: position 94,250 of record JAAYFD010000017.1, on the reverse strand, counting down.
GCCATCCCAGATGGCGGGACACCAGTCCTCCCCCCCTGCACAAGGCAGATTCGGCGCAGGCGAAACCGGAGTCCGGCCTCAGCTGCGTGTGGCAGCTTGCTGACGCGCGCCAGCGTCAGCCGGACGTAGCGTTTCGCCTGCGCCAGCCGCCACAGTGCAAATCACAATTTATACTTGATGTACTTCCGCCGCGCCTGCGCATAAGGCAAGTCAAACAAATCCGTCTTGCTGCGCAGCAACTCCAGATTCTTCACATAGCTCTGCGCAATCTCCCGAGTAATACCGTCTTTGTGCTCCAGCAAGCCCTGCATGATCTCCATCGCAGCCTTGGCACCTGCCTCCAGAATATCTTCCGGGAACTCGTGCAGTTCTACCCCATGCTTGTCCACCAGGTTTTTCAGCGCCAGCGGATCATTGGCATAGTAGTCCGCCGCCACCTGCTCGTACTCGGCCTGACAGGCAATTTCGACTATCGCCTGCAAGTCCTTTGGCAGAGCCAGAAACTTGTCCTTGTTCACCGCCAGCTCAATGGCCATGCCCGGCTCGATAAAGCTTGGCAGGTAATAGTTCTTGCAGATCTGGTGAAAGCCCAGCGCCTGATCGTTGTATGGGCCAACAAATTCCACCGCATCCAGCGCACCGGACTGCAGCGCGGTATAGATGTCACCGGCGGCCAGATTGACCACGTTGGCACCCAGCTTCTGCCAGACCTGCCCGCCCAGCCCCGGCGTGCGGAAATTAATGCCTTTCAGGTCATCCAGACTGGCAATCGGCTTGCGGAACCAGCCGCCGGACTGGGCGCTGGTATCGCCGGCCAGAAAGCCCTTGACGCCAAACTGGTCATACAGCTTGTCCCACAGCTCCTGCCCGCCGTGATAGCGCATCCAGGCGGCAAACTCGCCGGAGGTCATGCCATAGGGCACACCGGTAAAAAAGTTGGTGCCCTGGCTTTTGTTCTGCCAGTAATAGGGCGTGCCATGACACATCTCCGCCGCCCCCTCGATCACCGCATCAAATGCCTGCAACGCCGGCACCAGCTCGCCAGCCGAGTATACTTTGATCGTCAGCCGGCCACCGGACATGGCGGTAATGCGGTCGGCCAGACGCTGGGCACCCACGCCCAGCCCGGGAAAGTTCTTCGGCCAGGCAGTAACCATGCGCCAGGTGATGTTCGGCGCGGCAATGACCGGCAGACTCATTGCTGCAACCGCCGCTCCAGCACCGGCAACTGCGGTTTTCATAAAGCGGCGCTTGCCTGTATCCAACGTCATGCTAACTGGCTCCTGTAAACACTGTACATAATTTTAAAGCCGGCATTACACCGGAAATCACCCGACAATGTAGCAGAACGGGACAAAAAAAGAAGTTGCCAAACACCTATGGCACCGTGCCACCCTACAGAACAGTGACCAGCAGCCGAGACAGGCGGTAACATACAAAGCCGACCAGTCAAAGTCAGAACTGATATGAACCAACCACACACTCATCCCCCCAGCGAAGGATCACAACAGCCCGGCATGACAGCCAACGCCGGTGCTGGAGCAGATACAGTAGAAAATACCGAAGCAACCACAGTGGCTCCGGCCGAAACTGCGCTGCAAAAAAAACGTCAGCTATGGGCTTCCTTGCCCCCTGACAACACACACCTGTTGCGCCTTGCTCCCCTCACTGCCGAGCGCGAAACCGGTCTGCGTCCGCTACTTTTTGCCAGCCTGGCCCGCACCAGCCGACACAGTAAAGAACTGAGCATGTTGCGGCTGGTGGTATCACTGCCTGAACAAAAAGCCGACAAATCAATTAATCATCTGGAGCTCTGGGTTGATCACACAGCAAAGGAAATCCGGATTTTTCCGGAACATGGGCTCATTACCAAACCCGGCAACCGGGGACTTGGCAGGTTACTGATGGCACAAGCCATTAGCTGGTGTAAGCCAGCCTGGAACGACTATCAGATAATTTCCGTCAGCCTGTTGACCAAACAGGCCGACAACGAACTGGCCCGCCTGCGACGCGATCATGCCCTGCAGGCCCAGGGATTCACCGTGACTTATAACGACGCGGTTAAAATGAGCGCAACCTGCAGTGCCATTCGCCTTGAACAGCTGGGTCGCGACTGGAACCGGGAAAAGGTACGCCTCATGGACCACCTGGAAGCAGCACAGATGCTATTCAGTTGCGACCAAAACCTAAAAGCACAAACCAGTCAAATCAACAAGCAGCAAGAGCGCATTGAGCTGCTAAAGCGCGATGACAATACCCTGCGCTTTACTATCTTCACGTTGATTTTTTTTGCCGTCTTTCAGGCCGGCCTGCTGATCTGGATGGCTACACGCTAGTGGCTTGTTCGAAATGGCTGAAGTTTCGAGGCAAGGCGCTGTAACGAAGAACAGCAAAACGGCACCGAAGCATCAAGCGCAATTTGACTTATGGAGCCCAGCGGACAGGCCGCTGGCCCTAACAAGAATCGCAGCATATAGACTGCCTTACAGCCAGACGCACCTGTCATCAGCAATCATCCCGGCACTGCTATATGTCGTGTTTGCTGCCACCCATGCAATGGGGCGAATCCGGCGCCTGCTGGGCCTTTGCCCACTCGTCCGGGGTATAAGTGTGCTGGGCCAGCGCATAGGGCATGGCATCTTTTAGTGCAGCATAAACAGCCTGCTGCCGCCTGACTTTGCTCAGCCCCTCAAAATGATCCGTAACAATCACTGCCTTGTAGTGGGTTTCCTGACCCCGGCTGTGCATGTGGCTTTCATCAATGACCTCAAGAAAGGCCGGCTCCAGTGCCTGCAGTGCGGTTCTGATTTTTTCCAGCATCATGATGCTACCTCCTGTGAACTCTGAATCAAGTGGTGCGTGCAAAGGCGTCGTCCTGCATCCAGTCAAGGCTGTCGATAGTGCTGCCGAGTGGACGATACTCTGCAGCCCAGCCGCCACTGTAACCAGCCTGCTGCAAACGCTCACGCAATGCCATAAAGTCCAGACTGCCAGTACCTGGCTGGTGCCGGCCCGGACAGTCGGCAAACTGAACGTGGCCTATTTGTTCGCCCAGTTCGCCAATCGCCAGCAACGGGTCAATACCCTGCCTGGCCATATGATACAGGTCCAGCTGGGCACGGACATTGGGCTGGGAAATTTCACGCAACAACTCCAGCTGCTGCTGCGGAGTATTCAGGCAAAAGCCCGGCATATCCAGCGGGTTGACTGCTTCGGCCAGCACCTGCACATGCAGCCGTGAAAACGCCCTCGCAGCCTCATACAGATTGTTGGCCAGCGTCATGAACACTTGTTGCGGATCCTGCCCTTCGAGCAAGCGACCCGCCAGCACATTGACCTTCTGTGGTTTGACTATGGCGGCATATTCCAGCGCCGTATCCAGCGCTTCGGCAAACTTTCTGCCCAGTTTGGGCTGGCAGGCCAGCCCGGCACCTCCACTCATCAGGTCGCCGGCCGGAAGGTTAATCAATACCAGCGGCATCCCGTTATCATCCAGCTCGCGCCTCAGCTCAAAGGGCGATACTTCATAAGGAAATTGAATTTCGACCGCATCAAAACCGGCCGCGCGGGCAGCCGCCACACGCTGTAACAGGGGGCGTTCGGTAAACAGCATGGACAGGTTGGCAATCAGTTGCATGCATTACTCCTTGCCATACAGTTCAATCAGCGTGGCCGGATCGCGCCCTGCGTTGCCAGCTGCCGCATGGGTGCGCATCAGCTGTGCGGCCAGGCCGCTCATGGGTGTAGCACTGCCCTGGTCCTGCGACAACCGCACAGCCATATCCAGGTCCTTCAGTAATGTACGCACGTGCCATTTGACCGGCTCGAAGGTGCGGCTGGCCATTTGTGGCGCCAAAATCTGTAGCGGCTTGCTGTCGGCAAAGCCGCCAGTCAACGCTGCTGCCAGCTTGCCTGCATCAACACCCGATTGCTGTGCCAGCGCCACCGCCTCGGCAATCACCATGGCGTTACAAGCCACCAGCATCTGGTTGCAAACCTTGGTTGCCTGTCCGCTACCAGACGGCCCCATATGAGTCAGACGCTGCCCCAAATGCATCAAGACAGGCTCGACCTGGGCCAGCGCACCTGCATCCCCACCAGCCATCAGGGTCAGACTGCCGTTTTCGGCACCGGTGACACCGCCGGAAACGGGCACATCCAGCCAGTGTGCACCCTGCTTCGCAGCCCGCGCCGCCAGCTTGCGAGTGGCTTCGGGCTCAATACTGGAGCAGTCAATGATAATCTGACCATTGCCCAGCGCAGGCAATAAGCCAGCAGCCACTTCCTGTACCGCCGTGGTATCGGCCAGGCACAGAATCAGCACATCACAGCTTTGTGCCAGTGCTGCCGGAGTTTCTGCCACAGTAGCTCCTTCAGCCTGCAGCGGCCCACACTTGGCCGCGTTACGGTTCCATACGGTGAGCGGATAACCTGCTGCCAACAAACGGCGACACATTGGCAGCCCCATCAAGCCGATACCGGCAAACCCCAGGGATATCTGTGAAGAAGTCATGGCTGTTTCCTCTTTAACTCAGCAGTTGATTGGTTTACTGACGCGCCAGCCGGCCGGTTGCCCAGACGGTATCAACAGTGCTGCGGTACGGATTGATATCCAGACCGCCACGACGCACGTAGCGGGCATATACCTTCAGGTGTTCCGGCTGCAGCAAGTGGTGCAGATCCAGAAAGATACGCTCCACGCACTGCTCGTGAAAGTCCTGATGTTCACGAAAGCTGACCAGATAACGCAACAAGCTGGCCCGGCACAGCGTCTGCTGTGCGCTGTACTCAATGGCCACACTGCCCCAGTCGGGCTGGCCGGTGACCGGACAAAGCGAACGCAAAAGGTGACTGTGCAGCTGCTCCTGCCCCTGGCCAGGTATGCATTGCAACATGGCCGCGTCTGGCTTGCTGTACTGGTCCATGGCAACATCCAGCCCGTCGATACAAAGACCCGGCATGGTCACCAAGCCTGTTGCGGTTACCTGCTCCAGGGTTTCCAGCCGCACCCGCACCGCAGCACCGGTCACCACAGCAAGATCGCGCTCCATTACTGCGGCGACCTCGGCAAAGCCGGAAAAACAGGTTTGGTTGAAGGTGTTCAGGTAGAGCTTGAAAGATTTTGACTCAACAATAAAGGGCGAGTCTGCCGGAATTTCAATATGAGCCACTGCAACAGCCGGCTTGCCGGACGGCAACAGCCAGGAGAGCTCGTAAGCCGTCCAGAGATCTACACCGGTATACGGCAACTGGCCACTGGCCAGCCCCAGCTCCTCCCACTTTACCCGTCGCTCAATACCAAACAACAGGCTGGCATCATAACGGGTGGCGTATCCGGTTGATTTGCCCAGGGGTGAATGCTCAGCGGGATGCTGCATGATCGTCATACCTTCTATCTGATATCTGAAAAGTGATAAAGCCGCCACCCTGACGGGCAGCGGCTATTCAGAACGGAAAGCATAGTGTGTAGCAGCCGGACGCCCACCGCAACACCACGAGGCAGCGCAACTGGATTGCAATCGTAAATGCTTAGTGCAAGCGGAACTGTTTCAACAAGTCGTTCAGGCCTTCAGCCAAACGGGCCAGTTCCTGGCTGGATGCCTGGGTTTCGTGGGCGCCCGATGTGGTCTGGGCAGACAGATCATGAATTGCCACCAAACTCCGGTCGACTTCCTGGGCCACCATGGCCTGCTCTTCGGCAGCACTGGCAATGCTTAGATTCTGCTGGTTAATCTGGTCCATCAGCCCGGCAGAGCGATTCAGCACCTCAAGCACATCATGGGCCATTTCACGGGTGCTGGTCACCCACTGGCTGCTGGCCTCCATGTTTTTCACCGCCACACTGGTTTCGTTTTGCACGTTACCGATCATGCGCTCGATTTCCACCGTCGACTCCTGGGTGCGGCCGGCTAGCGCTCGTACCTCATCAGCCACCACAGCAAAGCCACGACCCTGTTCGCCGGCCCGTGCCGCCTCAATCGCCGCATTGAGCGCCAGCAAGTTGGTTTGTTCGGCAATCGCACGGATAACCTCAATTACCTGACCAATTTCCTCTACATTGCCGGCCAGGCGGGCAATGCCCTCGTTGGTATTGCCAATTTCAGCCGACAGGCTGTCAATGGTTTCCACCGTTTGCTGCAGTTTGCTTTGACCGGTCCGTACTTCGGACTGGGTCTCTTCGGTATTGCGCGAAGTATTGTTGGCGTTGCTGGCCACTTCCTCGATGGCAGCGGTCATCTCGTTGACCGCGGTCACTGCCTGCTCCAGCTGGCTGCTTTGTTCATGCACAGTGCGGCTGGAGTCATTGGTGATGATGCTCAACTCTTCCGAAGTGCTGGCCAGTTGCTGCGACGAGTCAGTCACATGCTCAAGTGTAGCCCGCAACTGCTCCTGCATCCGTTGCATGGCACGGATCATGTCCCCTGCCTCATCACGGCCGCTGTCCTGTACATCCTGTGTCAGGTCGCCATCAGCAATACGCTGGGAAGTTTCTACTGCCAGCCCCAGCGGCCCCAGCAGGCTGCGGCTGAAAATCATGGCCAGCACAACCATTGTCAGCAGGGACACCACAATCGCAACAATAATGCTGGTCCGCGCACCTGACTCAATGGATGCGGCCTGTTCAACACTGGCATCAGCCTGCTTCATCAGGTGGGCAACAAGCGCATTTACAGCGTCAACCGCCTGCGCCCCCTGCTCGGTCAGGCCCAGGTCGATCTGCTGTGCCAGCGCTTCATTTCCAGCCTGGCGGGCTTGCATCCACTCCCCCAAAGAAACATTGTAGGCATCAACCCGCTCCATCGCCTGCCGCAGAAGTTCGCTGCCACTATCGGCGATCATCTCTGCCAGACGGTCACCGTTGGCTTTGAAAGACTGCCCGGCTTCATCCACTGTTTTCAATGCCGATTCTTTCGCCCCTGTATCTGTGGTCAGGGCAAAGTTGGCGGTATACAGGCGCATGGTCAGGAAGTCCCTGCGCATTTCGCCGACCATGGCGACTTGTGGCAAACGCAAGGTGCCAAGCTCTCGGGTGATGGCCCCCAGCTGATTCTGCTGAATGATGGCGAATACACCCAGGACCAGGGTTATCAGGCCAAGCAGACCAAAAAAAAGCGCTGCCCGGGGTGCAATACGTAAGTTTCGGAACATAGAGGAATCACCTAACTGTATTTCAATATCCAGTCAGCTGGGTATATCGGCCGGGAAGCCTCGGGCTTGAGGCGAGGCTTGCCCGGCAGCTCTTGTGCGGCATCCTGCTAGGGTGCGCCACCAGTATCCGTTTTAGATGATCGCGACAGTGTAGCCAGAATAGCCCGCACTGCCTGTGCTGGCTCGGCAGCGCGGGTAACCGGACGGCCAATAACCAAATAGTCAGAGCCGGCCTGCATGGCCTGCGCGGGCGTCAGTATGCGCTTTTGGTCATCAGATGCACTGCCGGCAGGACGAATGCCCGGCGTCACCAGCAGGCCTTCCGTCCACTGCTGTTTCAGCGCCTGCGCCTCCTGCGCCGAACACACCAGCCCGTCCAGCCCGGCCTGCTGCGCCAGGGCGGCCAGGCGCAGCACCTGCTCCTGTGGCACCACATCCAGACCGATTCCGGCCAGATCATCCTGCTCCATGCTGGTCAGGACGGTAACACCGATCAGCAACGGCTTGTTGCCCTGATGCTGTTCCAGCACCTCGCGGCAGCTCGCCATCATTTTCAGCCCACCGCTGCAGTGCACATTAACCATCCAGACACCCAGCTCGGCGGCTGCCTTGACTGCCATGGCCGTGGTGTTGGGAATGTCATGGAATTTCAGATCCAGGAACACCTCGAACCCCAGCTCGTGCAGCGCCTCCACCACCCGCGGTCCGCAACGGGTAAACAGCTCCTTGCCCACCTTGACCCGGCAATTTTGCGGATCCAGCTGGCGGGCCATCGCCATGGCCTGGTCAAAACCGGGAAAATCAAGCGCAACAACAATGGGACTGGTCATGGGCACTCTCTGACAGATGGTGAATAGGGCCAATATTGTAACCAGAGCCATGGCGGATTGTTAGCAACAAAGCATCCGCTGCCCCTGTGACTGCACAAAGGCCGCCCCGCCTCACCCAGCCACCGCATGCTCCCTTCATTCATCCAGCCAGCACGGCAGCAAACCCGCTACCGGAACCCGGGCCCAAACAGGTGTATAGTTGGAGTCGAACCCATCGCATCTGGAGCCACTATGCCCTGGTATATCTGGTTGATGATTGCCGCTGCCTTTGGCTCGGTGCTGGGCAGTTTGCTGATGTTGCGCGACACTGCGCACAGGATGCCCATCGACCCCGAAGCGCTGGAGCGGATGAAGCAGCGCAATGCCGAGCTGGAAGCAGCAGAACAACAGGATAACGATTAGGAGACACATCATGTCCACCCGTACCGAAACCGACAGTATTGGTGCCATTGAGGTACCGGCTGACGCCTACTGGGGTGCACAAACCCAGCGCTCAAAAGAAAACTTTGCCATCGGCGGCCAGCAAATGCCGCTGGCTGTGGTGCATGCGCTGGCCCAGGTAAAAAAAGCCGCTGCCCGCGTCAACGCCGAACTGGGCGAGCTGCCACAGGAGCTGGCCGATCTGATCGTCCAGGCCGCCGACGAAGTCATCGCCGGCAAGCTGGATGACCACTTCCCGCTGGTTGTCTGGCAGACCGGCAGCGGCACCCAGAGCAACATGAACGCCAACGAAGTCATCGCCGGACGCGCTAACGAAATCGCAGGCAAGGGCCGCGGTGGCAAGGTGCCGGTACACCCCAATGACCACGTCAACCGTGCGCAAAGCTCCAACGACAGTTTCCCGACCGCCATGTACATTGCCGTGTTGCAGGCCGCTCACCAGCAGTTGCTGCCAGCCATCAAGGTGCTGCGTGACGGGCTGGACGTACAGGCCAAACGCTATGCCGATCTGGTCAAAACCGGTCGCACCCACCTGATGGATGCCACGCCCGTGACCTTTGGCCAGGAACTGTCGGCCTTTGTCGCCCAGCTGGATTATGCCCGTGACGCCATCGAGCACAGCCTGCCAGCTATTTGCCAGATCGCCCAGGGCGGCACCGCAGTCGGTACCGGCCTCAACAGCCACCCGCAGTTTGCCGAAAAGGTTGCCGCCACGCTGGCCGAACAGACCGGCCTGCCACTGATCAGCGCACCCAACAAGTTCGCTGCGCTGGCCGGTCACGAACGTCTGGTGGTGCTGTCCGGTGCCCTGAAAACCCTGGCCGTGGTGCTGATGAAGCTGGCCAATGATCTGCGCCTGCTCGGCTCTGGTCCACGTGCCGGTTTTGCCGAAGTAATGCTGCCTGCCAACGAACCGGGCAGCTCGATCATGCCCGGCAAGGTCAACCCGACCCAGTGCGAGGCCCTGTCCATGCTGGCCTGCCAAGTCATCGGCAACGACACCACCGTCAGCATGGCGGCCAGCCAGGGCCATCTGCAGCTCAACGTGTTCAAACCGGTGATCGTGCATAACCTGCTGGAGTCCATCCGCCTGCTGGCCGACGGCTGCGTCAACTTCCAGACCCGCTGCGTAGCCGGCATGAACGCCAACGAAACACAGATGGCTGCCCACCTGGAAAACGGCCTGATGCTGGTCACCGCACTGAACCGTCACATCGGTTACGACAACGCAGCCAAAATCGCCAAAAAAGCCTACGAAGAAAACAAAACGCTGCGCCAGGCTGCGATTGAGCTGAAACTGGTTACTGATGAACAGTTTAGCCAGTGGGTGCGCCCGCAGGACATGCTCAAACCTGAATAATCCCCTGACTGCAACAGCACTGCATTCTATGCAGGCTGTTGCAGCCTCTGACCATCGGCACCATAGGTGCAGACCTGTTTTGCGCTGCAAGTGTGCTCCCCTATTGGCCTATGCCCCCAAGCACCCCTCAAAACAGAATAAGCAGATTACCAATTAGTCTTTTTAAGAATAAGAGTTTTTGCATAGAATCAACGCCATTCATGCATTCTGACAAGGAATCATCATGGCACTCCGTCCTTCTCCGGTCATTCCCGGCTTCAACCTGACTCTGGGCTACACCCTGGTCTATCTGAGCCTGATTGTGCTAATACCATTGGCCGGCTTGCTGGTGTACTCCAGCAAGCTGAGCTGGCCCGAGTTTTACGCCATTATCAGCCATGACCGTGTTCTGTCCGCCCTTAAACTGAGCTTTGGCGCCGCCCTGATTGCAGCATTGCTCAACGGCCTGATTGGTACATTATTGGCCTGGGTGCTGGTGCGCTACCGCTTTCCCGGTCGCAAAATCATTGATGCCCTGATCGATCTGCCCTTTGCCCTGCCCACAGCAGTTGCAGGCATTGCCCTGACATCCCTGTATGCGCCACGCGGCTGGGTTGGCCAGTGGGCCAGCGAAATTTCACTCAAAATTGCCTATGCCCCGCTGGGGATTATTCTTGCGCTGACTTTCGTCACGCTACCCTTTGTCGTACGCACCGTACAGCCGGTACTGGAAGATATTCCCCGCGAGCTGGAAGAAGCTGCCAGCTGCCTGGGCGCCAACACGTTTCAGGTCGTGCGCCATGTGCTGATTCCCGCCCTGCTGCCCGCTTGGTTGACCGGCTTCACTCTGGCCTTTGCCCGCGCTGTGGGCGAGTACGGCTCGGTGATCTTTATTGCCGGCAACATGCCCGGCAAAACCGAAATTCTGCCTCTGCTGATCATGGTCAAACTTGACCAATATGATTATCTGGGCGCCACCGCCATTGGCGTGATGATGCTGGCCGTATCCTTTGTTTTTCTGCTCCTGATCAACCTGCTACAACGCAGGCTCAGCAAGGGATAACCAGCCTGCAGCTGTCTCCGCCACAACAAAAACCATCGCACTGTACGAACCACTTCATTGGCGAACAAAACATGAGCAAGACACCCTGGGTCGCGGCTAAAGCCGCTCCTGCAGGAGAAGCAGCAGCGAAGCTGGTGACGAGCATGTTGAAGCCACTGATATAAGCAAGCGATCAATTCACGCAAAACAACCCAAGCAAAGCAAACAATCCAACAACCCAAACCACTCACTACATCGATACAGCAACAAACAACAGGACAAGCAATGAGCACATTAGCCATCACTACCACCGGGTTGGCCCGCGAACACCGCTGGGGGGCCATCAGCCTGATTGCCGCTGCCTGGCTGGCCTTTCTGTTTTTCCTGGTGCTACCTCTGGGTGTAGTACTGACTGAAGCCCTAAAGCAAGGTTACGCCAGTTTCTTCACTGCCATACTTGAGCCTGATGCCATTTCTGCGCTCAAGCTGACACTGCTGGCCGTTGGCATTTCCATACCGTTGAATGTCGTCTTCGGCCTGGCAGCCGCCTGGTGCGTCAGCAAGTACGAGTTTCGTGGCAAAAGCCTGCTGGTGACGCTGATTGATCTACCCTTTTCCGTATCACCTATTGTCGCCGGCCTGATCTATGTGTTGCTGTTTGGTGCGCAGGGTTTCTTTGGCGACTGGTTGAGTGAGCGCGGCATCCAGATCATCTTTGCCGTGCCCGGCATCGTGCTGGCTACCCTGTTTGTCACCGTGCCCTTTGTCGCCCGCGAACTGATTCCGCTGATGCAGCAGCAAGGCACCCAGGAAGAAGAGGCCGCACGCTTGCTGGGCGCATCCGGCTGGCAGATGTTCTGGCATGTAACCCTGCCCAATATTCGCTGGGGCCTGCTATATGGTGTGGTGCTTTGTACCGCCCGGGCGCTGGGTGAGTTTGGCGCTGTGTCTGTGGTGTCCGGCCATATTCGCGGTTTTACCAATACCCTGCCCCTGCATGTCGAGATTTTATACAACGAATACAACCACGTAGCTGCGTTCAGTGTGGCAACGTTGCTATTGCTGATGGCCCTGGTGATGTTGCTGGTCAAGCAGTGGGTACAGGAAAAGAAGGGGATGATTTGAGGCTGGTTTTTTGTGTTTGCGTCAGTGGGCGCGGAATTCGCAGGATCACTGCAAGTATGTCCTCCGCCGCTCCCTGTCGCCATCCATGGCAACAAGGCCCTGGCAACCGACCCCTGTTGTCGCCACCAGTATTATGCAAGACGCCTCAAATCGTGAAGAAAAAGTAGAAGGGCAATCTGCCTCGGCAACGGCTGCTTTATGAAAACTTGATGGTTGCGGTAACAACGCCTCCTGCCTGCTGCACGGAGGACATGCTGGATCTGGGTGCAGCCGTAGCAAGGCTGTGCTGCCCTAGATGGCTGCGCCAAGCTTGCATGAACGTACTTGCAATGACCCTGCGAAACCTGCATCCCGGGTCAGCAGCCAGCGGAACCCATTTTCACGACATAAAATTTCAGATTTACGGGAATAGAAACATGAGCATCGAAGTCCAGCAAGTGAACAAGTCGTTCGGCAATTTCAAGGCACTGAGCGAGATCAATCTGTCGATTCAGTCCGGCGAACTGGTAGCCCTGCTGGGGCCGTCCGGCTGCGGTAAAACCACCCTGCTGCGTATTATTGCCGGCCTGGAAAAGCCCGATAGTGGTCATATCATCTTCAATGGCGACGACGTATCCCGTCGTGACGTACGCAAGCGCAATGTGGGTTTCGTATTTCAGCATTACGCCCTGTTCCGCCACATGACCGTATTCGATAACGTGGCCTTCGGCTTGCGCATGAAGCCACGCCGTCAACGGCCGTCAGAAAACATCATTCACGACAAGGTACTGGAGCTGCTACGTATGGTGCAGCTGGACTGGCTGGCTGACCGCTATCCTGAACAACTGTCCGGCGGACAGCGTCAGCGCATTGCCCTGGCCCGTGCACTCGCTGTACAGCCAGAAATTTTGCTGCTGGATGAACCGTTCGGCGCACTGGATGCCAAAGTACGCAAGGAGCTGCGTCGCTGGCTGGCCAACTTGCATGAAGAAATCAACCTGACTTCGGTGTTCGTCACCCACGACCAGGAAGAAGCCATGGAAGTGGCCGACCGCATTGTAGTCATGAACAAAGGCGTAATAGAGCAGATTGGCACTCCGGCCGAGGTTTATGAAAACCCGGCCAATGAATTTGTCTATCATTTCCTTGGTGACTCCAATCAGCTGCAACTGGATAACCAGCAAATCCAGTTTCGCCCGCACGAAGTGTTGCTGTCACGCCATGCCGAACCCGAGCACCGCGCGGGTGTAGTGCGCGACATCCGCCCATTGGGTGCCATCACCCGCGTCACACTCAAGGTCGAAGGCCAGGAGTTGCCGATTGAGGCCGAAGTGGTGCGTGATGATGCCAGCCTGACAGGCTTGCAGCGTGGTGAAACCCTGTATTTCAAACCCAAAGCCAGCTGACCGCCAACATGCGCCACGGAGGGCTCTGGCAGCACTTGCTTGTCACCCAAGGCAGAAACAACAGGACTCTCCCAGCCCTGCCAGCACAAGCTAAAAAAGCCAACTGTCGTGTGGGTGTGTGCCTGCTGCACGCCTCACACAGACACAGGCAGCAAAGCCAGATAACACTGCAGCCATGCCGCCTTGCTCAAGACATCCACAAACCCTGTGGATAACTTTGTGTACAACCTGAAGGAAACTCAGCCAAAACCCCATAATTCAAGGGACGCGAACGCTTTGTACAAAAAACAAACAGCATCGCAAAAATACTTTTATTTCAATGAGTTGCAATCAAAAACAAAATATTCACCTAGGTTTCAGTGCTAACTCAGCATCTTTTACAAAGTGTGCACGCATATGTGCACAACTATAAAAGTCAACCCTTGACTTTCCATGCTGAGCCCCTACTGCTCACTTAAAAAACTGCTGAGAAAGGCCTGGGTGCGTTCTTCCCTGGGTTCCGTGAAGATTTGTTCCGGGCTACCCTCTTCGACAAACTTTCCCTGATCAAAGAAACACACCCGGTCAGAAATTTGCCGGGCAAACTGCATCTCGTGGGTGACCAATAAAATAGTCAAATCATGCTGGCTGGCCAAGTGCTCAATGACCTGCAACACTTCCCCGACCAGCTCGGGGTCCAGTGCCGAAGTCGGCTCGTCAAACAGCAAAATATTCGGATGCATTGCCAGTGCACGAGCAATGCCAACCCGCTGTTGCTGGCCACCCGACAGCTGGCTGGGAAACTTGTCGGCATGTTCAGTCATACCAACCAGGTCCAGATACTTGAGTGCCCGTTTTTTCGCCTTGTCCCGGCTCAAGCCCAACACCTGACGCGGCGCTTCAGTTACATTGCGCATCACCGTCATGTGCGGAAACAGGTTGAACTGCTGGAATACCATGCCCATTTCCTTGCGCATCATGCGCAAGTGGGCTTCCCCGGCGGGAATCAGCTGGCCGTTTTTTTCTTCATGCCAAAGCGGTTTTCCGGCGACATAAATAACCCCATCCTGAATATCCTCCAGCGTCATCAAAATCCGCAACACGGTGGACTTGCCCGAGCCGGATGGACCGATAATGGTAACTTTCTCGCCACGGCGTACGCTGAAGTCCAGGCCATCCAGCACTACATGATCACCATAGCTTTTGGTCACGTTCTGAAAGTCGATGATCTTGTCTGACTCACTCATTGCAAATGTATTCCTTCTTTGGGCAGGCGCTCATCCAGCTTACGCACAGCCCAGGCCGCCACCAGGGTCATCAGCAGATAAATAAGCCCAACCATGGACAGCGGAATCATATAGTTAAAACTGCGGTCGCCAATGATTCTGGCTACGTTAAGCAGCTCAAGTACTGCCACCACAGACAAAATGGGCACATCTTTCATGATTGAAACCAGATAATTGCCCAGCGCTGGAATGATGCGGGGTATTGCCTGCGGCAGCACAATGGCAACAAAAGTGCGCCCCGGCGTCAGGTCCAGTGCCCGCGCAGCCTCCAGCTGGCCGGCCGGTACCGACTGAATGCCGGCCCGGTATACCTCTGATGTATAAGCGCTGTATTGCAGGCCAAGCGCCAGGGCACCCGTCATGAATGCCGGCAATACGAGGCCGTAGTCCGGCAGCACGTAATAGAGAAAAAACAGTTGCACCAGCAAAGGCGTATCGCGCAAAAACTCGCTAATAAAACGCGCCGGCCAAGCAATCAGCCGGCTGCGCATGCCTTTCAGGCCGGCCAGTACCAGGCCCAAACTGGCTGCCAGCAAGAAACCGACAACAGTCGCTTGCAAGGTCACCAGCAAGCCCTTGCCGAGAATCGGCAGGATGGATACGGCAAAGGCCCAGTGGCTGCTGGTATCCCATTCAATTCCAAACAGCATCAGGTATTGCCTCCCGCACGCCAGCGGCAGGCATAGCGTTCTGCCAGCTTCATCAATCCGGCCACAACCAGCGCCATGCCGAAATACATCAACAACAGCAGGCTGTAGATGGTGGTGCTATCCTGGGTAAAGTTACGCAGCTGCTCAGCCTTGTAGGCCAGATCGGCAAGGCTGATCAGCGAAACCAGCGCGGTATCCTTGAGATTCTGGATCGCAAGGTTGCCCAGGCTCGGCATCATTTCCGGCACCGCCTGCGGCACAATGATGCGCCACATGGTTTGCCTTGGACTGAAGTCCAGCGCCTTGGCCGCCTCGTATTGCTCCGGCGCTACCGCCTGGATCGCGCCGCGCACCACTTCGGCGGCATAGGCACCGATGTTCAGCGCCAGCGCCAGTGTGCCCACCAGCATCGGTGGAAAACGCCAATCATAACCCAGCGTCTGACCAATCATTGGCAGTGCGAAGTACAGCCAGAACAGCTGCACCAGCAAGGAGGTACCGCGAAAAAACTCGATGATGCCCGCGCTCAGGCCATGGACGAAAGGGTTGTCTGAAACCCGCCCGACACCCAGCACAAAAGCAAAAAACAACCCCAGCACACTGGAGTAAAGGGTCAGCTGCACGGTCACCCATGCACCCGAAAGCAGGTGACCACTGTAGGTTAAAATATCCATGATCCGTCTTGACCACAGGCTTGCCAGGGTGTGCAGAAAGGCTGCACTGCAACGGTGAAAGCTATTCGACCGGCCATATCAACTGGCTGCCCCTGGCGGACTGTAGCGCTCCTGCCATGCGGGAGCGCATGGGAGGCACAGCCTGCCTCCCCGTCCCGGCCTGTTAGCCGTCACACAGCTCCTGTGTGGTTTTTTTGAACGACTCCTCACGGTCATGGGCAACAAAGCCGTTACGCTCCATGATCTCTGCCCACTCAGGCGTCTGCTTGAAACGCGCCAGCTCTTCGCTGACAGCATCGCGCAACGCATCCGAGCCCTGGGCAAAAGTGAACCCACCCCAGCTGCGCACGGTTTCGCCATTGATCACCGGATCGGTAAAGTCTTCTACTACCTCAACCTTGTTGCTCTGCCCTGCCAGCCCGGCTGCTGTCTGACCGGTCGCCGCATAAGCGTCAGCACGCCCCGTGGCAACAGTCGAAATGGCGTCCGAGTTGGTGGCGATAGTCACCAGGCGCGACTCGTCCATGCCCAATGCCTGCATCATTTCAAGCTGGTCGGCCCCCGCCATGATTGCCAGCTTGTAGCTGCTTTCGACAAAGTCCTCGTAGCTTTTCAAGCCATTCGGGTTGCCAGCAGGCACCAGCAAGCCCTCACCGTAAGAGCTATTGGGCTCGGAAAACATCACGGTTTTACAACGCTGGGGCAAAATGGCCATCTCTGCTGCCACCATGTCAAAGCGGTCAGCCTGCAACCCGGGAATCAATGAGCTGAAATTGGTGACCTGCCATTCGATTTTGTCGATGCCAATATTTTTCAGCACCCGGGTCGCCACTTCCGGACCTGCCCCTTTTACATCACCATTGAGATCGGCATAGCCATAGGGAATTTCGTTAGCCACAGCAATACGGATAACACCCTTGTCTTTTAGCTGGGCCAAATCTGCCGCAAACAGGTTCGCACTGGTTATTGTTAGGGCTGCCGAAACAGCTGTGAGCACCATGGTTTTGCGTAGGTTTTTCATGTTCATCCTTTTTAGTTTTCTAATCAGGATGAGCCATGCTACAGCAGTAAAAAAAGCAGTTCCAAATTTATTTTGCGTTTTTCCGGGCTTTGTCAAGCAGCTACCAACAGCTTTTCAGCCCTGTAGATAACATCGAAAAATCACCAGCAGACAGCGGCTTGCAACAACTTTGTTTTTGTCAAAAAGATTCAGAAAAGGGCTGAAAAATATTTTTTTAGCTGTACAAAAAACAACCAGCCCGATAAACAAAACCTACTGGAAAGGTCTTGCTTCAAACCAGCTTCTGGAAATAATTTTGTGGCTTTAAACCGGTAAGACACAGCCGGCTGGAGCTTTTGTCAGCCGGTAATGCGGCGCAGATTATCGCAGATGATTGCTGTCGCAACCGCCACATTGAGAGACTCGGCAGCGCCGAAAGAAGGGATAGTGATTTTTTGGGTTACCAGAGATTCAAGCCCTGCATCAATGCCATGGGCTTCGCTGCCCATCAGCAACACTCCCGCCTGCAAGTCGCCAGACAGCTGGTGCACCGAGGTACCAGTCAGGTAGGCACCCAGCACCGGAGTTTGCTCAGGCAGACCGGCCAGCCAGGCGTGCAAGTCTGTGTGGACCAGACTGACCCGCAAAAAAGAACCCATGCTGGCACTGATTACTTTGGGGTTGTACAAATCAACGGTGTCTTCCGTGCACACCAGCTGACGGATGCCATACCAGTCGGCAATACGCAGCAGGGTACCCAGGTTACCCGGATCATTGATGCGGTCCAGAGCCAGTACCCACTGCCCTGGCTGCATCTGTGGCACGCCGGCAGCCGGAATGCGGGCCACGGCAATGGCGTCACGGTTGCTAACCAGGCTTCCGGCTGCAGTCAGGGCTTCGACCGAGCATGGAGTGACCGGCACCTTGCAGCCTGTTAGTGCCACCCTGTGTGCAGCAGCAAAACTGTCACTGACATACAGGCTGTGCAGCGGCCAGCCGGAGCCCAGCAATTCGCTGACGGCTTTGCCGCCCTCAACCAAAAAAAGGCTGTGTTCCTGGCGTGCTTTCTTGCGCTGCAGGCTGCGCAACAATTTATTCTGGCTTTTCGACAGCATCTGGTCGTCCCGGCAGGCAAGCAGTTAAAATTCCATGGCCTTGCGCCCGGCCAGCGCATGGGTCAGAGTGCCGCCATCCACCGTATCCAGCTCGCCGCCCAGCGGCATGCCATGCGCCAGGCGGGATACCAGGATACTGCTGTCTTGCAGACTCTGGGCAATATAATGGGCAGTAGCTTCACCTTCTACGGTCGGGTTGGTGGCCAGAATGACCTCGCCAAAGTCCTCATCGGCAATGCGCTGCAGCAACTGGGGAATACCGATGCTTTCAGGCCCCAGCCCGTCCAGCGGCGACAGCAGGCCACGCAATACAAAGTAACGCCCGCGATAGCCAGTCTGTTCAATGGCAAAAATATCCTGCGGCCCTTGCACCACGCACAGCTGGCTGTTATCCCGGCGCTCATCCAGACAAAGCGCACAGACTTCGTCTTCACTCAGGGCGCGACAGCGCTGGCAGTGCCCAACACGATCAAGCGCAGCCTGAATCGCCTGCGCCATGCGCTGACCACCCGCACGGTTACGTTCCAGCAAATGCAGTGCCATGCGCTGGGCACTTTTCTGGCCGACACCGGGCAGCACGCGCAAAGCATCCATCAGCTCGCGCATCAGGGGACTGAACGCCATGTCAGAACGGCATCTTGAAGCCGGGCGGCATCTGCAGGCCGGCAGTCATGCTGGCCATGCTGTCCTGGCTGTTTTTCTCAATCTTGCGCACGGCATCGTTGACTGCAGCAGCGATCAGGTCTTCCAGAATCTCCTTGTCTTCTTCCAGCAGGCTGTCGTCAATACTTACACGGCGCACATCGTGACGGCCCGTCATCACTACACTGACCATACCGGCACCGGCTTCACCGGTCACTTCCGCATTGGCCAGCTCTTCCTGCATTTTTTGCATTTTTTCCTGCATCATCTGGGCCTGCTTCATCAGGCCAGCCATACCGCCTTTCATAGGGAGTTTCCTCTTGTATATGGATATTTGAGCCGCTTAAACGGGATTATGTGGCCGGATACTGTCCGGCAAAATCTTTGCACCGAACTCTCTGAGCAACGTCTGGATGGCAGGGTCCTGCTCAATCGACAGCACTGCATCGGCCTGCTGCCGGGCACGCCGGCGAGCCAGCGCCAGCGCCGGTGTCTCTGCCTCGGGTGCGCGCTCTTCGATCTGCAAATGCACTTCACGTCCCAGCACCTGATTGACGCTTTCATTGATGCGCTTTTGTTGGGTAGCGTTGAACAGCGCACTGTGTGTCGGGTCCAGATGCAGCTGCCAGGTGTCACCCTCTTCGGCAACCAGTGTAGTGTGACGCACGATGGTGCCTGTTATTCCGGTCAGGCCCATTTGCTCACAAAGCTCAATCCAGCGTGCTGCCAAACCGGTTGCGGCAGGAATATCCGGTCTAAGATCGGTATCCCCTTCTTCACGGTCTTGCTGCAACTCAAGCAGCTCCTCCGCTGCCGGGTGCCAGCTGGCATAGGCCGCCAGGTCATCCTGCAGTGCCGCAAGCTCCTGGTCCTCGTCCTGCTCGTCCGGATCACTCTGCACATCAGCAGTCTCAGCCGCACTGGCAGGCCTGACCACATCAGCAATGGCTGTAGCCGGCTGTGCAGCCAACCCGTCAGCCATGCCAGCTGCGGCAGACTCTATAACTGCACTGCCAGCCAGTGTCTGGCAGGCGGCTTGCCCAGCTTCCTTCGCTGCAACAACAGGCTTTTCATCTCCTGCTGCCCCCCTGGGCGGCCCAGCTTGCCGCGCAGAAAAAGGCTCGTCCCGCTCTGTGGCTGGCTCTACAGAGTGCGGCCCAGCCGCTTGTGGTTCTGTCGCTGTTTCTGTCCCTGCCTCTACACTGGTGCTTGCTCCTGCCTCTTCTTCAGGAAGCGCCTCCGCCGTTGCCTTTTCTGTTGCTTCTTCAGATTCTACAGGTGCTTCAGATGCTTCTTTTGGTGTCTCATCTGGCGCCGCTTCCCAGGGAGCCAGCTCTTGATCAGGCTCAGCCGCAGCTGGAGCAGTCTCCCGCAGTTGCTGTCCCTCTACATCAGCGGGGGCACTGACAGCGGCTCCGCTGCCGATTGTTGATTCTGTCTCTGAAACTGTTATTTCAGACCCGGCAGTTGTTGCTTCTGACTTCACAGCTGTTTCTGGTTTCGCAGTTGCCTCTTTAATGTCGCCAGAACCCGCAGCATCAGCAGTGCTGTCAAAAACCAGTGGTGTACGCGGTGCTCCCGGCAAACTGGCCGGCCGGAACGCAAGCATACGCAACATGACCATTTCAAAACCGTCACGGGCATCCGGTGCCAGCGGCAGATCGCGCCGCCCCAGCAATGCCACCTGGTAAT
The DNA here is from genome assembly GCA_012728415.1 of Gammaproteobacteria bacterium. Classification (GTDB taxonomy): domain Bacteria; phylum Pseudomonadota; class Gammaproteobacteria; order Pseudomonadales; family Pseudomonadaceae; genus Thiopseudomonas. Next base: position 73,901 of record JAAYFD010000017.1, on the reverse strand, counting down.
AAAACTGAACATCTTCCGGAGGCAACGCCTGGGCCAGCTGCAAAATCTGTTCTTGATCACCCTGGGAGTTGTCCACCGCATCAGGCAGCATCTGAGCTACGGTGGTGCGGTGTAATACGCCCAGCAGCTCGCCCAGCACGCCCATCCAGTCCGGGCCATGATCGGCCAGTTGACGAATCGCTTGCAGCATGGCCCGGGCATCGCCATCGGCCAGTGCCTGCAACACGCCAAACACCTGCCCCTGGTCCAGGGTTCCCAGCATGGCACGAACATCTTCCGCCAGCACCTTGCCCTCGCCAAAGGCTACCGCCTGGTCAGTCAGGCTCATGGCATCGCGCATTGAGCCATCAGCAGCCCGGCCCAGCAACCAGAGCGCCTGCTCTTCAAAAGGAACGTTTTCGCTGTCCAGCACGTGAGACAAATGTCCCACGACCGCTTCGGGTGGCATGTTCTTCAAAGAAAACTGCAAACAGCGCGACAGCACAGTGGCCGGCAGCTTTTGCGGATCGGTGGTGGCCAGCAGGAATTTGACATGCTCGGGAGGCTCTTCCAGCGTCTTCAGCAGGGCATTGAACGAGCTGGTAGACAGCATGTGCACTTCGTCAATCAGGTAGACCTTGTAGCGGCCGCGACCGGGCATGTACTGCACGTTATCAAGCAACTCGCGCGTATCTTCCACCTTGGTCTTGCTGGCAGCGTCCACCTCAATCAGGTCGACAAAACGGCCTTCGTCGATTTCACGGCAAATGGAACATTCACCACAGGGAGTAGAGCTGACACCCTGCTCACAGTTCAGGCACTTGGCCATGATGCGGGCGATGGTGGTTTTTCCAACACCCCGGGTGCCAGTAAACAAGTAGGCATGGTGCAGACGACCCGTATCCAGCGCACTGATCAAGGCCCTGAGCACATGGGTCTGCCCGACCATTTCACGGAATGAACGCGGACGCCACTTGCGGGCCAATACTTGATAACTCATCTGGGTTCCATGCCGTAAAAATAGAGGCTACATGCTAAGGAAAACCAGCACGCTTGTCCATGGAGCGCAACAGGCTATTATCGTCGGACAACAAAGTTTTATAGGCCAGAAATGGAGGCGGCCCTGCCAGCCACACCCCGGCACACAATGTCACCGCTACGGCTGCTCCCTTCCGGGCCTGACCGGGTTCACGGTTGATTGTTGCGAGGGGACCAACAGAGCCACCATCGAGAACCGTCCAGAACTGAACGTGGCGGCCATTCTACGTCGTTTGGATATTTTTGCAAGCAACGATGCAACCTGCCACACTGCAACCCAAGACCTACTGCAATTCAAGCTGTTCGCCGCGTTCTTTTTGCCAGTCCTCAAAAGTTTGCGCAGCCTCGGCACCATCCATCCGGTGCAGGATGGAAAAATAATCCTGCCGCATAGGGCTGGCGAGTATGGCGCTGCGTTCCCGCACCTGCACCACATACACGTCCTGGACATTTTGATGATCAAAATCGCGCCAGTGCTGCACGCCTTTAAGCAGCTGATATTCATGCCGCTCTAGGGCACCAATAATCGCATCGGCCGACAGCTTGCCGGTGCGTTCAGCTGCCTCTGCCCATTGCACAACCGTGGCATACGCAGATGCCGCCATGCTACCCGGATATACCTGATAGCGCGCCACATAGTCACGCACAAAGCGCTCACCGCGTGGGCTTTTTTCCAGTGCGGGCACCCGCCACGTCCAGGACTGGACACCCATCACGCCCTGCATGCTATGCAGGCCAATTTCTTCAATCATGGCCGGACTTAAGTGAGGAATAATGACCTGTAGCTCTTTGAGCAAACCGTTACTTTCCAGCGTGCGCATCATCTGCAGCAAATGGTGCCCCTGCAAAGCTAGCACCAGCATGTCGGGGCGTACCTTACGGATTTTATCCACCACCTGTTGATAGGACTTCTGCCCTGCCGCATCCGGCGCAATGCGGGTAAAACCATGGCGCGCCTTGTCCTGGCTACCGGTGGTACGCCGAAGGCCCTCTTCAGTTCCCAGCCCCCAGCCATCGTTGCTGACAACATAGTAATAGCGCTGATTGGGGCGATTCCAAGCCAGATACTGGCCCAGCGCCTGCGCGGTCATCCAATCATTAGCTGGCTCGCGAAACAGGTGTCGGTGCCCGTCGCGGCCGGTAATTTCGTTGGCATGATTGAACGCTGCCAAGTACAGCATGCGCTGGCTGGCCGCCTGACGGCCTGCCGCAATGGTTTCCTCCGTACTGCCGCCGCCCATAACCATGGCTGCACCCTGTGCGGCAAAGGCCGTCACGTTGCGCTGCGCCTGCTCAACGTTCGAGCCGCTGTCGCGTATATCCAGCACCAATCGCTTACTCAGCACCCCACCCTGAGCGTTGATGTCATCCACCGCCAGCAATGCCCCCTGGGCAACATCCACCGCTCCGGCACGGTAATGACCAGTACGCGGCAGGCTCAAGCCGATCAGCACGCTATCCGCCGCCTGGGCCAACTGGCCGGCCATTAATAACACGCAGATAAGTAATGGTTTTCGCATGGTGCTCCTCCTTTTTGCGCTCATTATCCTGCCCCATGCACAGCGAATGGATTCTGCTTTGATGCCGTTAAAAGCCGACTTTAGTTGTACCAGCAACGGCGTTTTGTGCGCTCAATTGACACAAAAAAGCCCGCCGGCATCACACCGGCGGGCTTGGGTATTACAAGCAGGCTATTGGTTGCCGGCAGGCTGGCTGATCACCAGTTCCAGCACATTAGCGCTGTCCACCATGGCATCCTGCGTGGCGCTGGTCCAGTCCGGTGCGCTGGCATTGCCATCTACTGCAATGCTGGCCTGGACTTTAATGTCCTGTGCTTTTGACAGCCGCAGCTCGCCCATCACCGCATCGGCATCGCTGAGCACCACCTCGGCAGGCAGATCGGCCACCGTAAGGCGCTGGGCTGCCAGTGGCAGCTGACCGCTTTGCGGTGAACGGGCAAATACAAAGACACTGGCATCTGGCTCAAGGCTTGCAGCCAGCTCTGCAGCCAGGCTGACTTCCAGCCGAATGCGTCCTGACTGGCTCAGGGCACTCTGGTCAGGCAGCGGCGGCAACACCGGCCCACGGACAGCCTGCGGATTGTTTTCACCAAATTCCTCTATGGCCTTCTCAGCTCGCTCAATACCGGTCAGCACGGCTGCCGCGGAGGGATCTCGCGGATCCATGGAGTCCAACAAACGGTTCCAGGCATCCCGGGCAATGTTGAAGTTACCAGTCTCGAAACCGGCAATACCGATCAAGCCCAGTGTAGTCGCGTCACGCGGATTTGCCTCAAGAATTTCATCCACCGCCTGCTGCAGCTCATCGCTCCAGCGGCTGTCATTGACAAAAAACTGTGCCTGCACCCACTGCGCCAGAATTTCCGGCTGCCGTCCAGCAGCATCCATGGCGCGGGCGTAGGCGTGGGCTGCATCGGCTACACGCTCATCGTTCATGTAACTGCGGCCAAGAAAAAACCAGACATCAGCAGCATCAGGCTGCATGCGGACAATGTTTTCCAGGCGGCCAATCAGTTCGTTCATGGCCTGTTCACGGGCCTGCTCGTCCTGTATTTCCGGAATACGCGTCATCAGGGCATCAACGGCCTGCTGCTCTTGCATCAGTGGTATCCGGTCCAGAGTGGCCGCTACTTGATCACTGGAGCCCCAGAGCAGATAGAGACCTGCACCCGCTACCGGCAGCATCAGGGCAGCCAGCAAAGGAAAGGCTGTGCCCAGGCGCGCTTTTTGTTGTGGTGCTCCCTGAGCGGTATCATCCAGCAATTCGCGCTCGGCCTCGACCCGCCCCTGCTCGAACAGCTCCTTTGACAGGGTGCCCTGCTCCAGCTGCCCTTGCAGCTCAGCCAGGCGCTCTTGATAGAGCGCTACGTTAAGCGCGGTACGGTCTTCTTCGTCCTGGTGCTTTTGCACATTCAGTACCGGCCACAGCATAAGCATCAGGGCGCCGACCAGCAGCGCCAGGGCCAGTAACCAGAAAATAGTCATTTGTCTGCAGATTCCCGTGGTTGATTCAATAGTTCATTCAGACGCTGCTGTTCGTCACCGGACAGCGAAGCCTTCGAATCCGGACCATGGCTGTCTTTGCGGCGACGTACAACAATGATCACCAGCATCAGAAAGCCAAACCCCAACAAGGCAAAGGGACCATACCAGAGCACCAGCGTACGCTTGTCCACCGGTGGCTTATAGCGCACAAAGTCACCGTAGCGCTCGACCAGAAAGTCGACGATCTGCTCATCGGTCATTTTTTCTTCGGTCATCATGCGGAAAGTTTCTTCACGCAAGTCCAGCGAGATCGGCGCATTGGAGTCGGCAATATTCTGGTTTTGGCATTTGGGGCAACGCAACTCTTCGATCAGTTTGCGATAGCGGTCCTGTTCCGCCTGGGTCTCGAATTCGTAAGTATCGATTGCAGCCATTGCAGGCGCGCTCAACCACAGACTGCATAGCAGCGGCAGCAAAATTTTTCTCATGGTTTCAGCAACCCTTCATAGACAGGAGCCATTTTTTCCTTCCAGACCCTGTCGTCAACGGCACCCACATATTTGAAGCGGATCACGCCTTCACTGTCGATAATGAAGGTTTCTGGCGCACCATACACACCCAGATTCATTCCCAGTGATCCACGAGGATCGCTGACATTCATGACATAGGGGTCTTTCAGGTCAAGCAGCCACTTCTGTGCCTTGTCTTCTTCGTCCTTGTAGTTGATGCCATAGATCGGTACCCCCTGGGCAGCCAGCTTGTTGAAATAAGCATGCTCCTGGCGGCAAGTTGGACACCAGGTTGCCCAGACATTCACCAGCGCAGGCCTGCCCAGAAAGTCATTGCGCGTCAGCAAGCGTTCCGGCTCACCCAGCGCAGGTTGCGAAAACTCGGGGAACGGTTTGTCCAGCAAGGCCGACGGCAGCTCCCTCGGATCATTGTGCAGCCCGTAGATAGACATCCAGGCAAAGCCGGCGACACCAGCCAACACCAAACATACCGCTAACAAACGCGCCTTAGACATCAGCCTTTACCTCCTTTTCCTTGCCAGGCAAGGCATCACGTACCTTTTGACGAATACGCGCACGGTAGCGCGGATCCCAGGCAGAGAGCAGCGCACCAAAGGACATCAGCATGCCGCCCAGCCAAATCCAGCGAACAAAGGGTTTCACCTGTAAACGTACCGCCCAGGCACCGTTTTCCAGCGGCTCACCCAGTGCCACATACAGGTCACGGGTGAAGCCCGGATCAATACCTGCTTCGGTCATCGGCATCTGCTGCACGATATAAAGACGTTTTTCCGGGTGCAGCACCGCAATTTCGCGGCCGTTTTTCAGCGCACGCACAGTACCCTTGTCAGAAATATAGTTAGGCCCTTCAAAGTGATGCGCGCCATCAAAGACAAAGCTGTAAGCACCCAGCTGAACGCTGTCACCGACGTTCATTTTCAGGTCACGCTCAATGCTGTAATGGCTTGATAGCACTACACCAATGGCACAAACCACCACACCCAGGTGTCCCATCTGCATCCCCCAGTAACTACGCGTCATCATGCGCAGACCGGGGAGAAAGCCACGATGACGTGTCTTGTCCAGCAGGTCACGGATACTTGCCAGCAACACCCAGAAGCTGAGGAAATACACCACCAGTACGGCACCATTGAACTCATCCGCCAGCAGGGTCAGCAACAGGCTAAGGGCAGCACTGACCAGCAATACCGGCCCAAGCATTTTCACCAGCCAGTTGCCCGAAGTGTTTTTCCAGCGCAACACCACACCCAGCCCCAGCGCCATCATCAGGGCACCAATCAGCGGGTTGAACAGGGCATTAAAATACGGCGGGCCAACCGACAGCTTGGAACCGGTCAGCGAGTCAAGAATCAACGGATACAGCGTGCCAATAAGGATCATGGCAGTCACCACAACCAGCACGATGTTATTGATCAGCAGCAGGGTTTCGCGCGACCAGAAGCCAAAGCCCACCCGGCTCTTCACCGAAGGGGCACGCAACACAAACAAGATCAGCGAAGCACCTACCGTCACCAGCAGAAAGGCCAGTATAAACAAACCACGATCCGGGTCGGAGGCGAAGGCATGCACTGAAGTCAGCACACCGGAGCGCACCAGAAAAGTACCCAGCAAACTCAGCGAGAAAGCGGCAATTGCCAGCAAGACAGTCCAGTTTTTGAACAGCCCGCGTTTTTCCGTGACGGCCAGCGAGTGAATCAGCGCAGTGCCGATCAGCCAGGGCATAAAGGAGGCGTTTTCAACCGGATCCCAGAACCACCAGCCGCCCCAGCCCAGCTCATAATAGGCCCACCAGGAACCCAGTGTGATGCCGATACCGAGAAACGACCAGGCAATCAACGTCCAGGGACGTGACCAGCGTGCCCAGGCAGCGTCCATCTTGCCGCCCAGCAAAGCCGCAATGGCAAAAGCAAAGGCTACCGAAAATCCAACATAACCCATATAAAGCATGGGCGGGTGCACCACCAGGCCAAAGTCCTGCAGCAGCGGGTTCAGGTCCTGCCCGTCCAGCGGAATATTCGGCAGCACACGCTCAAACGGGTTGGAAGTCATGATTAGAAACAGCAAAAAGCCGATGCTGACCATCCCCATTACCGCCAGTACCCTTGCCAAAATTTCTTCCGGCAATTGACGGGAGAAAATCGCCACGGCAAAGGACCAACCCGCAAGAGTCAGCGCCCACAGCAGCAGAGAGCCCTCGTGAGCCCCCCAAACTGCACTGATCTTGTAGTACCAGGGCAGCATGCTGTTGGAGTTGTTGGCCGCATAGGCAACACTGAAATCATCCGCCAGGAATGACCAGGTCAGAGCCATAAACGAAATGAACAGGAATACAAACTGGCCCCAGGCCGCCGGCCGGCCAAGACTCATCCAGTGATGGTCACCTTTCCAGGCACCAATCAGCGGAAAGAATGCCTGGATCGCGGCGAAACACAACGCGAGAATCATGGCCAAGTGCCCGAGCTCGGGCACAAACAGGGTCAAACTCATTTTTTGCTTTCCTGTGTCTCTTCGTAATGTTTAAGCATGCCGGTCTTTTCCAGCGCGCTACTGACTTCAGGCGGCATATAGTTTTCGTCGTGCTTGGCCAGAACTTCATCAGCAACCAGCACACCCTGCTCATTCAGGCGACCCAGAGCAACAATGCCCTGCCCTTCACGAAACAGGTCAGGCAGGATGCCCTTGTACTCGATAGTGATATCTGCTTCGCCATCGGTCACGTCAAACTGCACAGTCAAGGCGTCTTCATCACGCTGCACTGAGCCGTCACGCACCAGGCCGCCGGCACGAATGCGTACATCCTGTGGCGCCTTGCCTTCGACAATCTCGCTCGGCGTGTAAAACAGGTTAATGTTTTCACTCAGGGCAAATACAGCCAGCCCCACAGTAGCGGCCATCCCTGCCAGAATTGCCAAGACTATAATCAGGCGTTTCTTACGAACCGGATTCATTTTGTGCCTCCCAACGCAAACGGCGAGCTTCCTGGTTTAGATACTTTTTACGCGCCACCCATGGCAGGGCCACATTCAAGACCACAATTGCCAGAGTGATGCCAAAGCAAAGCCAGACATAAAAGCCATGTTTGCCCATGGCCACAAACTCGGCAAACGAATTAAATGCAAACATTGATTCTGTCATCACTTATTGCCCGTCAAACGCGCCACTTCGGAGCGTACCCAGCTGGTACGCGACTCCCGGCGCAAAATCTCCAGGCGCATGCGCATGAACAGCACCAGGGTATAGAAGCAGTAAAAACCCAGCACCATCAGCAATAGCGGCACCCACATCGAAGCAGGCATCGCCGGTTTTTCAGTCAGGGTAAAGCTGGCTGGCTGATGCAGCGTGTTCCACCAGTCTACGGAGTATTTAATTATAGGAATATTAACCACACCAACCACGGACAACACAGCGCAGGCCCGTGCCGCGCTATCGCGATTGCTAATGGCCTGCCCCAGCGCAATCACGCCAAAATACAGAAACAGCAAAATCAGCATGGCTGTCAGGCGTGCATCCCACACCCAGTAAGCTCCCCAGGTCGGCTTACCCCAGATAGCACCGGTAAGCAGGGACACAAAGGCCATCCAGGCACCGATGGGTGCCGATTGCTGCAAAGCCACATCAGCTATTTTCATTTTCCAGACCAGTCCGACCACACCACAGACAGCCATGGACACATAGATCGACTGGGCCAGAAACGAAGCCGGCACATGGATGTACATGATGCGAAAACTGTTGCCTTGCTGATAGTCTGGCGGGGCTATGGCCAGCCCCCAAAACAGCCCCGCACTCAAAAAAAGTACTGTAGCCACAGCCAGCAACGGCATCCAGCGTCCGCTGATACCATAAAACCACTTGGGCGAACCCAGGCGATGAAACCACGTCCACTTCATGCAGTTACCCGCTTCTTGTTTAACAAGTCTTTCTTCCTACTCGCCTACACTGATCTTGATGCCAGCAGCAATTGCCAGCGGTGTCAGGGTGATCGCCAGCATCAGCATGCTGCCCATCCATAGCAGATAGCCTAAAGTCGGCAGGCCCTGTAATGCTGCCTGCAATACACCACTCCCCAGAATAAGCACGGGAATATATAGAGGTAAAATAAGTAAAGTCAACAGAATGCCGCCCCGTTTGAGCCCCACGGTCAGTGCTGCTCCGACCGCTCCCAGCAGGCTTAAAATGGGTGTACCGATCAATAACGAAGCCAGCAGCACAGGAATACGTTCGGCAGGAAAGCCCAGCATTAACCCCAGCACCGGTGACAACAGCACCAGCGGCAGGCCGGAAAACAGCCAGTGCGCCAGTACCTTGGCCAGCACCAAAACACCCAGCGGATGCGGCGATACGACCCACTGCTCCAGCGAACCGTCCTCAAAATCACTGCGAAAAAGACCATCCAGAGACAACAGCACGGCCAACAACGCCGCAACCCACACCAGCCCCGGCGACAAAGTGCGCAACAGCTGGGTCTCCGGCCCTACTGCCAAAGGAAACAACGATATGACAATGGCAAAGAACACCAGTGGATTGGCCAGCTCACCAGGACGCCGAAACATCAGGCGCGCCTCGCGCACCAGCAAAAGAAAAAACACCCTGCCCATACGCCCTACTGCCCCAGCTCAAGCTCACAGAAGCTGGCAGGTCTGTGCTGCAGCTCGTGGTGAGTAGTAAAAATCACCATACCGCCCCGCTCGCAATGTCCGGCCAAGTGTTGCTCCAGCTGGGCGACAGCTTTTTTGTCCAGCGCGGTAAAAGGCTCATCAAGAATCCATAGTGCAGGCGCTTCCGGCAGATACAAGCGGGCCAGCCCGACCCGGCGCTGCTGGCCGGCGGATAATGTATGGCAAGGTACATCTTCAAACCCCTTCAGCCCAACAGCCTGCAGCGCTTCAGCAATAGCCTCGTCACTGGCGCTGTTTTGCAAGGCCGTCAACCAGGCAAGATTTTCTTCTGGGGTCAGCAAGCCCTTGATGCCTGCCGCATGGCCAATCCACAGGCTATGGCGGGCCAGCTCATGACGCTGACGGCCCAGAGGAATGCCCAAATAGAGAATCTCGCCTGCGGTCGGCTGCATCAACCCAGCCAACAAACGCAGCAGGCTGGTCTTGCCGCTGCCATTGGGACCAGACACCTGCAGCATCTGCCCATATTCCAGCTGCAACTCCAGCCCGGAAAACAGCACACGCCAGTCTCGCTCACATGTTAGCCCGCGGGCTTGTAAAAAAACTTCGGTCACGCAGTGGCCTTTTTCAATAAAGCTCGGGACGCAATCGGCAAACACGGCCAGATACGCTTACCATAAGCTGCGATTATACACAGACAGAGGCAGGCTAACGAAACCTGTCGCAAAAAAATATCCGTCTGATCAAGAAAGTAACACACGGCACATTGCAGCGGGCTGCCCTGTGTCAATAGGCTACGACCACTGCCAACCCCTGCCAGGCAGCCGCTCATCATCGATACCGCGCAGACACCCGGCAAATAGAAAACCTTCGGTGACACCTTGCGACTTACAAAACTCTTGCCCTGCTATTAATCTTTCAACCCAGACTAATGCACGACAGCATAATTACAAGCTACCGGGCCTGGCTCAGACAAATACCCTGATAGCCGCGCAACCTGCGAAGATGCACACTTATATACTATTTTTACCGAAAGCATCTTCTTGCACCGAAACCCGCCAGGCTACACGTCCTCTGGCCTACAGACAGCCTGCAGGACCCAAAGCGCAAGGTCGCCACGGCTCCACCCTCAAGTTTTTTCAGTTGTCCATTCAGCGTTCATTAAGCAAATAGAATTGATAAAAAATAATGAATGCGAAATAATTTGACCCGACAGTCAAAACCTGTTTGAGTCAGCTTGACCTTTTTAAAAAAATCGACCAATGTCTAAGCGACTCGTGCCATGTATGCGTGTTCTATTACAACCGCTTGATTTCAGCAATTAACTTTACTGTGTTTCCCTCCGGAGATAATAACTAATGAAACTGAAAGCAATCGCTCAAACCGTGAGCCTCAGCGCACTGGGCTTGGCCATGGCCATTCCGGCGCAGGCTGCCTTCATCGAAGACAGCAAAGCCAGCTTGGAACTGCGCAACTTTTACTTTAACCGCGACTTCCGTAACGACAATGGACCAGCTCTGCCTAACGGAAAGCTGCAAAGCAAAGCGGAAGAGTGGGCGCAGGGTTTCCTGTTCCGCTATGAGTCCGGCTTTACCGAAGGCACTGTAGGTGTAGGTGTTGACGCCATGGGCTTCGCCGGCATCAAGCTAGACGGTGGTGCAGGTACCAAAAACAGCGGCCTTCTACCTGTACGCCGTTCAGGCAAAAGTGCACACAGCAGCTATGGCGAGCTGGGTGCCACTTTCAAAGCTAAACTGTCCCAAAGTGTACTGAAAGCCGGCACCCTGCGTCCCAACCTGCCGACCGTTTCCGCCGCTGATACCCGCCTGTTGCCGCAAACCTTCACGGGCGTGCACGTCAACAGCAAGGAAATCGACAACCTTAACATCGACCTGGGTCGACTGGGTCGCGTAAACCAGCAGGCTTCTACCAATAACGAAGCCATTAGTGCAGCTGGCAGCAGCAGCAGCAAGTTCGACTTCGCTAACCTAAGCTACAATCTGACTGACTTTGGTCTGAACGCTGGCTATAGCTACGGTAAACTGCACAATATTTACAAGCAGCACATTCTGAATGCTGGCCACACCTGGAACATTGCAGACGGCCAGTCCCTGCGTACCGACCTGCGCTATGCTCGCACCAAAGACAGTGGTAACTACAACGGCAAGCTGGACAACAAAGCTGCCGGCGCCATGCTGACCTACTCTCTGGGTTACAACAAGTTTGGCTTGGCTTATCAGAAAATGTCTGGCGATAACGGTTATGTGTTTATTGACGGCACCAACCCGTACTTGGTCAACTACGTTCAAATTTTGAACTTCGGCCGCAAGGATGAAAAGTCCTGGCAGGCTCGTTACGACTACAACTTTGAAGGTCTGGGCATTCCCGGCCTGAGCCTGATGGCTCGCTACCTGCGCGGTACCAACATCGACATGGGCGCCAAAAAAGGAAAAGAGTGGGAGCGCGATACCGATATCGTATACAGCTTCCAGAACGATACTCTTAAAGGTCTGCGACTCCACTGGCGTAACGCCACTGTTCGCTCAGACGTAGCTGGAAAGCTGGACGAAAACCGCCTGATCGTAAGCTACACCATTCCCCTGATGTAATCACTACATTCGAGGAACCACGAACCCGCCTTCTGGCGGGTTCGTCACTTTTGGCACCCTGACAGCCACATCCTTCTGCTCCTTTCCCGCCTTCCCTACCTCGCTTTAAACTCCTGCCCTTTGAAATTCATTAGCTAACCTGTCAAGCCAGATTTGGCAAAACTATCTTATTTGGTATATGATGCTGCCCAAATTGAATACCCATGTTTTTTACAATGCTTCCTCAGGAACCTGAACTAATGAAACGAGCCCCTCTTTCCCGCGCAATTGCCCTGGCCAGCCTCTCGGCTGCGTTTGCAGCCGCTCCCTCCATAGCCACCGCCGCCTTCTTCGAAGACAGCAAAGCCACTCTGGAATTGCGCAACTTTTACATGAACCAGGACACCCGCCACAGCGGTGATGCTGGTAAAAAAAGTGGTAACAAAACCAATGACGAATGGGGCCAGGGTTTTATTTTTAACTACCAGTCCGGCTTTACCGAAGGCACCATAGGTGTGGGTGTTGATGTATACGCCGCACTGGGCCTGCGTCTGGACGGCGGCCACAACCGCAGCCCTGACATGTTCCCGCAAAAACGCAACGGCCACTCCGAGCGTGAGTTCACCAAGTTTGCACCGACCGCCAAGTTCAAGCTCTCCGAGAGTGAGCTGCGTGTAGGCGGCCTGATGCCTCGCTTCCCAGCCATTCAAGCCAACCTGGAAGGCCGCATGCTGCCTCAGATTTTTACTGGCGGCCTACTCACCAGCAAGGACATTTCTGGCCTGACCGTGAACCTGATGCACCTGGATCGCGTCAATAACCGCGGCTCCTCCGACTACGAAGGCATGCGTCTGGATATGCGCGGTGGCCATAACAAAGGCATCGTCATCAAAGGCAAAGAAACCTCCAACTCCTTTGACATGGGCCACCTGAACTATCAGTTCACCGACAGCCTGTCTGCCGGCTATTCCTTTTCCCGCCTGGACAACCTGTACAAGCAACACTTGGTCAACGGTGTACACACTTGGAATCTGGGTGAGCAACGCTCACTGCGTACCGACCTGCGTGTCGCCCGTTCCAAGGATGATGGCCGCACCAACATCGACAACAAAGCCTTCTCCGGCATGGTCACCTACAGCTTTGGCTTCAACAAGCTGGGCCTTGGCTACCAGAAAATGACCGGTGACACCGGTTACGCCTTTGTTGCCGGCACCGACCCGTTCCTGGCCAACTTTGTTGCCAACCGCGACTTTGCCGCCAAAGATGAAAAATCCTGGCAGATCCGCCATGACTACAACTTTGCCGGCCTAGGCATCCCCGGCCTAACCATGTTCAACCGCTACGTTAAAGGTACCGGCGCCGACTTGGGTAAAGGCAACCCAGAAGGCCGCGAATGGGAACGTGACTTTGATGTCACCTACGCCTTCCAGGAAGGCGCACTGAAAAACTTCAGCGTACGCTGGAGAAACTCCACCATCCGTTCCAATGTCACCAAAGACCTGGATGAAAACCGCATCATCCTGACCTACAAGCTGCCCCTACTGTAATCCGGCAGCAGCTCACCACAAACCCGCCGTCCGGCGGGTTTGTGCGTTATCGACGGGATACCACTTCATTCCCCCCCGCTCCGGAAGCTGGCACATCATACCCGGGCAACGACTGCAAGGCCTGCAATTTCATACCCTGTATGTTTAAGGCTGTTCCTGCCTTATCATGTAAAGCTGAAAACCTGCCAAACCGCACACAAGGACACCACACATGGACTGGAACCAACTGCTGACCCGCGAGCGTCTGGGTAAAACCACCACCAGCCCTGAGGAAATCGGGCGCAGTCCTTTTCACAAGGACCATGACCGGGTGATATTTTCGGGTGCTTTTCGACGGCTGGGCCGTAAAACCCAGGTACACCCGGTTTCCAGCAACGACCTGATTCATACCCGCCTGACCCACTCGCTCGAAGTAAGCTGTGTTGGCCGTTCGCTGGGCATGCTGGTGGCCGAAATGCTGCGCGGTGAGTTGCCAGTCTGGAGCGAACCCAGTGATGTTGGCATGGTAGTTCAGTCTGCCTGCCTGGCGCATGACATCGGCAACCCACCGTTTGGCCACTCCGGCGAGGATGCCATACGCTACTGGTTTCGTCAGGCCCGCGACAAGGGATGGCTGGATGGCATGAACGAAGAACAGCAGCAGGATTTTCTAAAGTTTGAAGGTAATGCTCAGGGCTTCCGGGTGCTCACGCAGCTCGAATACCACCAGTTTGACGGCGGCATGCGCCTGACTTATGCCACCCTCGGTGCCTTCCTGAAATACCCCTGGACCGCCCAGTACGCCAGCCAGGGACTGTTCAAGCTAAACAAGTTTGGTTGCTACCAAAGCGAGCTGCCCCTGCTGGAAAGCATAACCAGTAAACTGGGCTTGCCGCAAATTAACCCTCAACGCTGGGCCAGGCATCCGCTGGTGTACCTGGTCGAAGCCGCCGATGATATCTGTTACGGCCTGATCGACCTGGAAGACGGTGTTGAAATGGATCTGCTGGACTATAGCGAAGTCGAAGAACTGCTGTTGAATCTGGTTGGCGATGACCTGCCGGAAACCTACCGCCAGCTTGGCCCCGGCGACTCGCGCCGGCGTAAAATGGCTATTTTGCGCGGCAAGGCCATCGAGCACCTGACCCAGGCTGCAGCCAACGCCTTTGTTGAACAACAAGAGTTGCTGCTGACCGGAAAGCTGCCCGGTGACTTGGTACACCATATGCGCGATCCCGCACGCTCATGCATTCTCAAAGCCAAGCAGCTGGCACGGGAAAAGATTTTCCAGGACAAGCGCAAAACCCTGCACGAAATCGGCGCCTACACTACCCTGGAGATTCTTCTCAATGCATTTTGCGGTGCCGTGCTGGAGTTTCATGGTGGCCAGCCGCTATCATTCAAGAATCAACGTATTTTTGACCTGCTGGGCAACAGCGCACCCCAAGCGGGCTGGACGCTCTACCAGTCGTTCCTGCGGGTGATTGATTACATTGGCGGCATGACCGACAACTATGCTACAGAGATGGCACGGGAAATGACCGGGCGCTCCAGCCCCACATAGCCCCAGGATGCACAAGTCACGGCAGAAGCCGCTCCTACAACCTGTATGAGCCACTTCAGTGGCGAACAATGCGTGAGCACAGTCAACCATGGGTCGCGGCTAAAACCGCTCCTACAGGAAGCGCTGGGGCCCGGCGGGATATAAACTGCGGCAGTGCAGCTCAGGCCGCAGTATCGGCCACTACAACACCGGTGGCCTGGCTTTTGGGCTCGCTGGCCTGGGTCTTTTGTTGTTCTTTAGCCTGAGCCAGCTGCTCCTGTAGCAGAACCAGTTGTTTTGCCTGTTTGGCCACTTTGCGCTTGTAATGGCCCAGCGGCAACCAAAAGGTCAGTCCGGCAAAAAACGCCCCGGCAACAAAGCCTGCCAGGACGGCAACTGCCAGTGGCATCGACGGGCTGCTATGGCCCAGAAAGCCCAGCTCAACTTGCTGTTTGTTTTCCAAAGTAAAAAATAATACCGTCACTGCCAGCAACAGGCAGATCAGGGCAATAAAGGCACGCCTGATTTTTCGCATTCGATATCCCCTTGAGCTCTGTTTGTCCAAAGCGGGTTAAGCCGGGTCAGGCCTCGCCATTGACCCTGTCACGCAGTTCTTTGCCGGGTTTGAAATGCGGAACATATTTGGCATCCAGCTGGACCGGCTCACCTGTTTTCGGATTACGCCCTACACGTGGCGCACGGTAGCTCAGCGTGAAGCTGCCAAAGCCTCTGACTTCAATACGTCCGCCTTCTGCGAGGGTTTGAGTCATCTGCTCCAGCAAGGTTTTCACCGCAAGTTCTATATCACGTACCGGCAGCTGATCATAGTGACTGGCCATACGCTCGACGAGTTCTGATTTTGTCATTAAATGCCCCTTGTACCCGGGTGATTGCACATCGACCCGCAAATCCTTGCACAGTTTGCGCTCAAGGTAAACACTTATTTATAAAAGGAAAAGACCACTTATCGATAGTAGGCATTATCACGAAAGCTGTGATCCGTGACATCCCGCACACCAGTAATTTCCGGAATCCGCTCGCACAGGGTACGCTCAATGCCCTGTTTCAGGGTCAAATCAGCCTGACCACAGCCTTGGCAACCGCCCCCAAAGCGCAAAATCGCAATACCATTATCTATATCCACCAGGCTGACCTGTCCACCATGACTGGCAAGACCCGGGTTGATTTCGGTCTGAATGTAATAATTGACCTTGTCCTCCAGCGGACTGTCATCTGTCACCATCGGCAACTTGGCATTGGGAGCCTTGATGGTTAACTGGCCACCCAAGCGGTCAGTGGAAAAGTCCACCACGGCATCTTCCAGAAATGGAATGCTGGGGCGGTCAACCCAGGCGGTAAACTCGGCAAAACCGATCACTTCATCTTCCGGGTTCTGGTCGTCAGGTTTGCAGTAAGCCAGGCAGGTTTCTGCGTTGGGCGTACCGGGCTGGGTAATAAAAATGCGCACACCGATGCCTGGGGTGTTCTGTTTGCTCAACAGGTCGGCAAGGTATGTTTGTGCTGCTTCAGTAATCGTAATAACGCTCATGTTTGCTCCTCGCAAGAATGACTGCAGTGTACGCAATTTCACGCAAAAAATAAAGACCAAGTGCGCAGCTCGGGTATAGGGCAAAAAGGTCGTTACATCATGACTGCAGTCACTATAACTGCCCCTTTATCATGTACACCCTCTGTATAGCTTGCATGACCAGCAGGTCGCTGTTTGAATCGGGCAAGCACTCAACCCGGGTACCCGGAAGGACAACAATAATGAAAACCCTCGAGCAGCAACTGACACTCTATGCCGCCTACCACCAGGACCGGCGCAATATCCTGACACACTTCATCGGCATCCCCATGATAGTACTGGCAGTTGCCACCTTGCTGTCACGACCGGGCATGCAAAGTGGCGGCCTGTGGCTGTCTCCTGCCCTGCTGGCCGGCGTGCTGGCGGCTGTCTACTACCTGCTGCTTGACCTGCGCTACGGAGTGGTAATGGCGCTCAAGTTAACAATCTTTCTTTGGTTTGCCGCCCTTCTGGCCCAGCTGTCTACTGCCGGCTGGCTGGGCTGGGGGTTGGTGCTGTTTGTACTTGGCTGGATTATCCAGTTTATTGGTCACCACTACGAAGGGCGCAAGCCGGCCTTTCTGGACGACATCATGGGGCTGGCCATCGGACCGCTGTTTGTCGTGGCCGAGCTGGGCTTCATGTTTGGCCTGCGCAAGCCGCTGGCGGACGAAATTGCCAGCCGGCTGGAGCAATAAAGCAGGCCTGGGGGACAGATACAGCCGGTTGCAGCCAAACCTGCCTGCCCCTTTGTCCTCAGTAATCATCAAAATCCGGATACTGGCTGACAGGGTCATCACCTGTCGGCTGACCAGTTCTGTCATCCTCACTGGCCAGCAAGCGTATCGCTACCACCCGCGGGTGCTCGCCCGCGTCAAACCAGCGTTTCATGCCGGCCGGAATGCTAAGCAGGTCGCCTTTTTCACACATCACGGCATAAACCTCATCGCCCACATGCAGACAGCAAAGCCCGCGTCCGGCAACAAACAAAAGCGCCTCCCTGCCCCCTGTGCGCTCGACAAGACAGGCTGCCCGCTGACTGTTGCGTTCTTTTTCCGGTTGGCTTTCATCCAGTCTGATGACATCAGCCAAGGTGTAGCCCTGCTGTCCGTACAAGCGCTCTATTTCGGCACGGTAGGCGGCCAGCACCTCGTCACTGCTGGTCTGGGTGGTAACCGGTGCAGCCAGTTCCTGCCGCGCAAAGCTCACACCGATCCCGGACAGCTCTACAGCAATGTCCTCTTGATGGTTCAGCAGCTTGACCGGCTGCCGGGTGTTGCTCTCATGAAATACGCACAGATGACTCATGCTACTCCCCTTTCAGGCCAAAAAATGAAATGCCGGCTGCCACTGCCGCCGCAGCGCTGGCAACGGCAAAGGTCAGCGCCGGGCCAGCCGGTTGCCACAGGTAGCCGGCATACAGTGCTCCCATGGCGGCACCAACACCGGACAACGAAACATACAACGCCTGCCCCATACCCTGCCGGCCGCGCGGAAACTGCTGCTGCACAAACTGCATGGCGCCGGTATGGAAGCTGCCAAAGGTAGCCGCATGCAACAGCTGGATCAAGACCAGCCAGCCGATACTGTCAGCAAGATGCCCCAGCATCAGCCAGCGCAGCGCCGCCAGCACAAAGCTGGCCAGCAACACCTGCCGCACGCTAAAGCGCGTCAGGATACGCGGCATCAACAGAAACAGAACGATTTCTGCCAGCACCCCCAACGACCAGAGCCAGCCGGTCAGGGTACGGCTGTAGCCCAGCTCCCCCAGATAAATCGACAAAAAACTGTAATAAGGCCCATGTGATACCTGCATCAGCATCACACCCAGATAAAACACCCACACCGGCCTGCGCCGCACTATGGCCCGGATACCCTGGACCGGGCCTGCCTCTTTGTGGCTGGCAGTTTTTTCTGCGGCTGCCGGCACCCACAGGCTGCTGGCCAAAATGCCCAGCATGATCAGGCATACCAGTATCGGGTAACTGCCAAGCCCGTCACGGTCAAACACCTGACCCATCAACACCACGGTAACAATAAAGCCCACCGAGCCCCAAAGCCGGACTCTGCTGTAACGCTCGGGCTGCTGTTTCAGGTGCCCGAAGGTCAGCACCTCGAACTGCGGCAAGATGGCATGCCAGAAGAAAGCATGCAACAGCATGACCAGCACCAGCCAGAGATAATCCTGGCGAATGAAAATCAGCGCAAAGCCCAGCAGCGTCAGCAGCGCGCCCCAGCGCACAATCAATAACCGCTGCCCCGTTCTGTCACCCAGCCAGCCCCACAAATTCGGCGCAAGGCAACGCATCAACATCGGCAACGCCAGCAACTCGCCAATACGTGCCGGGGTAAAACCCAGATACTCCAGATACAACGGCATAAAGGGCGCCACCGCACCCAGCAAGGCGAAGTAAAAGAAATAAAAATTGGACAAGCGCCAATAGGGCATGATGCCTCTCGACATTTACATGAAACATTAACCGCCGTGCAAAATAAGGTCTTGCCCGATCCAGCCGCCACCGTTTAAAAACTTCGGCAGCCAGCTCCTTCACACAAAAACACAAACTAGCCACCGCGACAGCAGCCTGCCAAAGGCGGGCCAATCCCTCCCACCCCGCACAAGGCAGATTCGGGTCGGGCAGGACCGTAATCCGGCCTTAGCGGTGTGTGGCAGCCTGCTGACACGCACCAGCGCAGCCGGATGAAGGTCTTGCCCGATCCAGCCGCCACCGTGCAAAACCAAAACTTATAGTTGAGACAACACCGGCGTACTAACCCTTACATCCGCATTCTGCGCTCTATGTCGCAGAAAATGATCCATCAGCACCAGCGCCATCATCGCCTCGGCAATCGGCGTGGCGCGAATACCAACACAGGGATCGTGGCGACCCTTGGTGATCATCTCCACCGGCTCGCCATCCACAGTAATGGTGCGACCCGGCACGGTAATACTGGAAGTCGGCTTAAGCGCAATATGCGCCACAATCGGCTGGCCAGAAGAAATACCGCCCAAAATGCCGCCAGCGTGATTGCTCAAAAACCCTTCCGGTGTCATCTCGTCGCGGTGTTCGGTGCCGCGCTGGGCCACAGAGGCAAAACCATCACCAATTTCCACGCCCTTGACCGCATTGATGCTCATTAATGCATGGGCTAATTCTGCATCCAGACGGTCAAAAATCGGCTCGCCAAGACCGGGCAACACACCTTCGGCCACCACGGTGATTTTCGCCCCGACCGAGTCCTGGTCGCGGCGCAACTGGTCCATATAGGCTTCCAGCTCTGGCACCTTGCCGGCATTAGGGCTGAAAAAGGCGTTGTTACCCACTTCATCCCAGCTCTCAAACGCAATCTCAATCGGCCCCAGCTGGCTCATATAGCCGCGAATGACAATGCCCTGCGTGGCCAACCATTTTTTGGCAATCGCGCCAGCTGCCACACGCATGGCGGTTTCCCGCGCCGAGCTGCGCCCGCCACCGCGATAATCACGCAAACCATACTTGTGGTGATAACCGTAGTCGGCGTGGGCCGGACGGAACAAATCCTTGATTGCGGAATAGTCTTTGGAACGCTGGTCGGTATTGCGGATCAGCAGGCCAATCGGGCAGCCCGTGGTGACACCTTCAAAAACGCCGGAAAGAATTTCCACCTCATCCGCTTCTTTGCGCTGCGTGGTGTGACGGCTGGTACCAGGCTTGCGACGGTCCAGATCCTGCTGCAGGTCTTCAGCACTCAAGGGCAGGCCGGGAGGGCAGCCATCAACAATGGCCAGCAGGCCAGGACCATGGCTTTCGCCGGCGGTGGTTACTGTAAACAGCTTGCCAAAGGTGTTGCCCGACATCAGGGTACTCCAGTTCAATAAAAATAAGCGCCAAGTATAGCCATAAAAATAGCCTTTACACCAAAACCGGACTCCGAGCCGACCTCTAGGTCTTGTTCGCCCGGCAAGACCCCAAACCAGACAGGGCTGCCTGCCGCTACGCCCCATTCAAAGAGGGGGCGCAAGGGCATCTGTAAAATGCTAAAACTTTTGTGTTACAGCGCTATATGAGGATTCTTAGTTATGACCGCCTGGATTGCCATCGCCTTACTGATTCTTGTCCTGATCCTGTTTTATCGCATCTACGCCAGCCTGATCCGGTACCGCAACCATGCTCTTGAGGCGCTCTCGTCCATTGATGTACAGCTGCGCCAGCGCCACGACCTGCTCCCGCCCATCCTGCAACTGGCCCAACGCTTCATAACCCATGAAAAAAGCCTGCTAACCGAAGTTACACAGCTGCGCACCGAAGTGCAAAAGTCTTACACACCCACAGACCCTGATGCAGTCCAGCAACACCTGCACAACGAAGCAGCCCTGCAAAATGGCATGCAAAGAATATTTGCCGTAGCAGAAAACTATCCGGAGCTGCAATCCAGCGCCACCTTTGTGCAAGCCCAGCAAACGTTCAACTCAGTCGAAGGTCACATCGCCGCGGCCCGACGTTTTTACAATACCGCAGTCACCAGGTTGAACAATCGTGTGCAAATATTTCCCGGCTCACTGGTAGCCAAAATCCTGCGCATCCGGCAGATGCCCCTGTTTGAACTGGAAAGCGCCGAGATGCGCAAGCCAGTGCATGTAGACGACTTTCTTGCCCCATAAGCGAAGCCAAACCAAGACTGCCTGCTCATTGCCGGCTCACACAGCGGCGCCCGGCGAGCAGGCTCATAGCAAACAACTCATGGCCATTGACCTTCCGGATAGTAAGATGAGCACCAAAATCAGCTTGCAGCAGCGGACAAGCGATCAAGCCCTGCAGGAGTGGTACACAACCACACTGAAGCCCGACCTGGAAAAAACCGAACAACAACGGGTCCGCACCCTCGGCTGGGTTTACCTGGCTTTTGCTGTAGCCGGCCTGGCCCTGCTACCCATACTGTTCCTGGATGAATTACAGGGCTGGCTGGAACTGGCAGCCAAAGGAGGCTTTATTGCCGGCGCCGCAACAGGAGGCCTGCTGCTTCAACGTTTGCGCAATCAGTTGAAGCAAAGCCTGGTGACCAATGTATGCACCTACCTGGGCATGACCCACACAGCCAAGCCCGATCACTACCCGCTTGACTCGTTTGTCCGCGCAGGAATTCTGCCGGCCAACTATCAGCGGGCCAGACTGGAAGACAAAATCACCGGCTGCCACGACGGGGTAAAGTTCAGCCTGTGCGAAACCAGGCTCAGCACAACCCGGATCAAAGACCAGAACCAGGGCACCACCAGAACACACACGCTGTTTCAGGGCATCTTGCTTCAGTTCAGCTTCAATAAGTCATTCACTGGCCATACGCGAATACTCGCCAAAACCGGGCGCATAAGCTCCCTGCTCAGCCTTGAGCAAATCGAGCCCAGCCAGCGGGGCGAGCCTGTTTTCCTGGAAGATCCCAGGTTCAACGAACTGTTCACCGTGTACTCTACCGATCAGATTGAAGCTCGTTATCTGCTCACGCCTGGCTTCATGGAGCGTCTTCTTGAGCTCGACGAGCTGCTGGGCGACACCCGACGCGGCAAGGGGTCGAATCTCTATGCCGGATTTATCGGAGGCAATTTGCTGATAGCCATCCGCACCACGCAAAACCGGTTTGAAGGCGGCAGCCTGTTTGAGAATGTCGTTCAGTTCACACGGGTCGAAGATCTGCTAAAAGAAATTCGCCTCATTCATGCCACCATCGAAACCCTGAATCTGGAAAATACCAGCCAGGTTTAAAGCCGTGCCCACGTCACACGAAACACCCCGGAAGCACTCAATGCAGCTGCTTCCCAGTCGGGCCACCAAGCTCATCATTTTGCTGCCAGCTGGAAGGCCGCTCTGAAAACCGGAAACCAAAAACAGTCGCTGCAGATGACCCGGGCGGCCGGTTCGGGTATTGTTCCCGATTCGCCGCCAACCTGCCCCAAGGTGACTATCCATGGTTTTTCTTGTCCGCCTGATCAGTTCTGCCAATACCCTGCTTGGCCGCCTGTTTGCCTGGCTGTCGCTGGCCATGGTGCTGGTCTGTTTTACCGTGGTGATTATGCGTTATGTGTTCACCAGCGGCTTTGTCTGGATGCAAGACCTCTACGTATGGATGAACGGCGCGATGTTCATGGGGGTCGCCGGTTATACGCTGCTGCAAAACGGTCATGTACGGGTGGATATTTTTTACCGGCCCGCCAGCCTGCGCTTCAAGGCCTGGGTGGATATTCTTGGCAGCCTGTTTTTTATTGGCCCGTTTATCTGGATTCTGGTGCAGTACAGCCTGCCTTTTGTGCAGCGTTCATGGCGTTTTTATGAAGGCTCGGCCAACTACGGCGGCATGCCCGGCCTGTTTGTGCTGAAAAGCTTTATCCTGCTGTTTGCTGCTGTGGTCGGCCTGCAGGCTCTGGCCATGCTGCTGCGCGGCATTCTGGTGCTACGCAATCAGGAACAATTATTGCCGGAAAGCCTCCGCTATCAGGAGGCCCAATAGTGGACATGACCCTGTTTGGCCAGGTGCTGGCCCTGTGCATGTTTTTTGCCGTGGTCGGCGTACTGATGTTCGGCTTTCCGGTGGCTTTTTCGCTGGCTGGCGTGTCCCTGCTGTTTGCCGGCATCGGCTATCTGGCCGGCGTGTTCGACCCAAGCAACTTCACCAGCCTGGCACCGCGCTATCTGGGTGTAATGACTAACGAGGTACTGGTGGCAGTACCGATGTTCATTTTTATCGGCATGATGCTGGAGCGCTCCGGCATGGCAGAAAAACTGCTGATCACCATGGGGCGGCTGTTTGGCAGCCTGCGCGGCGGGCTGGGCTTCTCGGTAGTCATTGTCGGCGCCCTGCTGGCCGCCTCCACCGGCGTGGTCGGTGCCACCGTGGTAACCATGGGGCTGCTGTCGCTGCCGGCCATGCTGCGCTCCGGTTACGACCCGAAACTGGCCAGCGGCGTGATTTGCGCCTCGGGCACTCTGGGACAAATCATTCCGCCATCTACCGTACTGATTTTCATGGGCGACATGATGTCCACCATCAATGCCCAGGTGCAGATGGAAAAAGGCAACTTTGCACCTTCGACTGTCTCGGTGGGTGACGTGTTTGCCGGCGCCCTGTTGCCTGGCCTGATGCTGGTCGGGCTATACCTGCTCTGGCTGGCGTTCAAGGCGATGAAAGACCCGGACAGCTGTCCTGCACTGGAGATCAGCGCCGAAGACCGCGCGCGGCTTGGGCGTGACGTGCTGACCAGCCTGATTCCGCCGCTCTTGCTGGTGGTAGCCGTACTGGGCTCGATCCTGTCCGGCATTGCCACACCGACCGAATCCGCCTCTGTCGGCGCCATCGGTGCCATGCTGCTGGCCGCCACCCAGCGCAAGCTGACCTACGCCAATCTCAAGGCGGTAATGCAGGCCACCGCCAATATCACCTCAATGGTGTTTGTCATCCTGCTGGGCGCCTCGGTATTTTCCCTGGTGTTTCGCATGCTCGGCGGCGACGAGCTGGTCAGTGGCTTTCTCAACGCCCTGCCCGGCGGTACCCTGGGTGCCATTCTGTTTGTGATGCTGCTGATGTTCCTGCTCGGCTTTGTGCTCGATGCGATGGAAATCATCTTTATCGTATTGCCAATCACCGCGCCGATCCTGCTGATGATGGACGTGGACCCGGTCTGGCTAGCCGTGATTGTTGCGGTCAACCTGCAAACCAGTTTTCTCACGCCGCCCTTTGGATTCTCGCTGTTTTACCTGCGCGGCGTGGCGCCGGCGAGCATCTCCACCTGGCAGATTTACCGTGGTGTGACACCCTTTGTCCTGCTGCAACTGGTCGCCATCGCCCTGCTGCTGATATTCCCGCAAATCGCCACCTGGCTGCCGCATCAGCTGTATGGCCCCTGACGTCACATGGCACCACGAGCTCCTGTACGAACGGCTTCAACCGCAACCCGCAGCGCCCGGTTGCACGACATTGCTCGCCACTAAAGTGGCTCTCACAGACCCTGCATCTGGCAGCAGGGGAGCAAAGCCCCGCTGCTTCCTGTATAATCCGCTCCATTTATTTTTGGTCAATATCAAGAGAATACCCATGCAACTATCCGCGCTCACCGCTGTTTCCCCCGTCGATGGCCGCTACGGCAGCCGCACCGTTTCCCTGCGCAACATCTTCAGCGAGTACGGCCTGATCCGTAACCGCGTGCACGTAGAGGTGCGCTGGCTGCAACGCCTGTCGAAACATCCGCTGATCAACGAAGTTCCGCCTTTTTCCGCCGAAGCCAGCGAGCTGCTGAACCAGCTGGCAGAAAATTTCCAGCTGGAACACGCCGAGCGGGTCAAGGAATTTGAGCGCACCACCAACCACGACGTAAAAGCAGTGGAATACCTGCTCAAGGAGCAGGCACAAAAGCTGCCCGAGCTGGCCAAGGTCAGCGAATTCATCCACTTTGCCTGCACCTCCGAGGACATCAACAACCTGTCCCACGCCCTGATGCTGCGTGAAGGCCGCGACCAGGTACTGCTGCCACTGATGCGCCAGCTTACCGACAGCATTCGCACGCTGGCCCACGAGCTGGCCGATGTCCCCATGCTGTCACGCACCCACGGCCAGCCGGCTTCTCCTACCACTTTGGGCAAAGAAATGGCCAACGTGGTCTATCGCCTTGAGCGCCAGATCAAACAGGTGGAAAATATCGAACTGCTGGGCAAAATCAACGGCGCCGTGGGCAACTACAACGCCCACCTGTCGGCCTACCCCGGCATCGACTGGGAAACCAATGCCCGCGAATTTATTGAAAACGACCTGGGCCTGACGTTCAACCCCTACACTACCCAGATCGAACCACACGACTACATTGCCGAGCTGTTTGATGCCATTGCCCGCTTCAACACCATCCTGCTCGATTTTGACCGCGATGTCTGGGGCTACATTTCCCTGGGTTATTTCAAACAAAAAACCGTTGCCGGCGAGATTGGTTCTTCCACCATGCCGCACAAGGTCAACCCGATTGACTTTGAAAACTCCGAAGGCAACCTGGGCATTGCCAATGCCATTTTCCAGCACCTGGCCAGCAAGCTGCCGGTATCGCGCTGGCAGCGCGACCTGACCGACTCCACTGTACTGCGCAACCTGGGCGTCGGCTTTGCCCATAGCGTGATTGCCTACGAGGCCAGCCTGAAGGGCATTGGCAAACTGGAGGTAAATACCGCGCCACTGGCCGCTGATCTGGATAACTGCTGGGAAGTGCTGGCCGAGCCGGTACAAACCGTGATGCGCCGCTACGGTATTGAAAATCCCTATGAAAAGCTCAAGGACCTGACCCGCGGCAAGGGCATCAGCGCCGAAGCGCTCCAGGAGTTCATCGACACCCTCGACATGCCGGAAGCCGCCAAAGACGAACTGCGCAAGCTGACACCGGCCACTTACATTGGTAATGCGGTGGAGCAGGCCAAGCGGGTTTAGTTTTTTCTTGCCTGGTGCTTAGGGCCGGGCGGCGTCTGTGCTGCAGCTACGCACCCGCGCCGAAGCAAGCTTCGTCACGAGTGCTGATGCCTGGCACAGACACCACCCGGCCCGGATACATCTGCGTTGTCGGGGAGGGAGTGACCCGGCTTTGCCGGGCTGCTGTCGCTGTGCATGCGGTACAACCTCATCCGTCATGCCTGATAGCATTAAGACATGATCAGTAAATCTTGATCACAAATCGCTACCTAACAAGCAACACTGTTTTAAGTGCTTGCGCACACACAGATACCCGGCTTGCCTGTGTGGTGCATATACAGCAAAGCTTTGCCGCCATGGATGGCGGCATGGAGCCTACAGAGAAGTACTTGTAGCGACTTTGCGGAAGATGTACCACACAGGCAAATACACCGACTCAAGACAACCATACGAATCCAGAATCACTATGAACATTCCCATCCTTGGCAATATCACCGCTGAAGAATTTCTGCGTGACTATTGGCAAAAAAAACCACTGTTAATCCGTCAGGCCATTCCGGATTTTGTCAGCCCGATTGACGGTGACGAGCTGGCCGGGTTGTCGCTGGAAAGCGAAGTCGAGTCGCGCATCATTCTGGAGCACGGCGAGGAGCCATGGGAGCTGCGCCACGGTCCTTTTACCGAGCAAACCTACGCCGAACTGCCGGAAAGCCACTGGACACTGCTGGTACAGGCGGTGGACCAGTTTGTGCCAGAGGTGGCCGACTACCTGAAAGACTTTGAGTTTCTGCCACGCTGGCGCATTGATGACCTGATGATCAGCTATGCTGCCCCCGGTGGCGGGGTCGGCCCGCACTTTGACAACTACGATGTCTTTCTGCTGCAGGCCGAAGGCCGCCGCGAGTGGAAAACCGGTCAGCTATGCGACAGTGACAGCCCGCTGCTGCCCCACCCCGACCTGCGCATTCTCGACAGTTTCGAAACCACCAACAGCTGGGTGCTGGAACCGGGCGACATGCTCTACCTGCCGCCGCGCCTGGCCCACTGGGGTACCGCGCTGGACAACTGCATGACCTGGTCGATCGGCTTTCGCGCACCATCCAGCGCCGAGATCATCACCCATTACACCGATTTTGTCGCCCGCTTCCTGTCCGACGAAGACCGTTATGCCGATGCCGACCTGTCGCCCGTACAGGACCCGGCCGAAATCCGCCTGGAAGACATCCAGCGCCTGCGCAATCTGGTTCGCCAGCAACTGGATGACGACAATCTGCTGCTAAGCTGGTTCGGCCAGCACATGACCGAGCCCAAGTACCCTGAGTTTCTTCAGGGTCATGAAACCGATACTGACAGCCTGCTCGACTTTCTCCGGGGCGGCGGCGTACTGGCTCGTAACCCGGCAGCCCGCCTGGCCTGGAGTTACCTGCAGCTGGATGGAGAGCAAGCTGTCCTGTTATTCTCTTGTGGCAAGAGCCGTCCGTTCCCTGAGCATTTAGTCGGATTTGTTCAGCTCCTTTGTAGTCAGGACTTTCTGACTATGGATAATCTACATTCTTGGCTGGATCGTGACGAGGCTGTCACCCTCCTGTGTGAACTGGTCAAACAAGGCAGTCTGGAGTATATGGATGAGTAACATCGAAGTACGCATTGCTGACTGGAACAAAGACAACGCAGACCTGCGCCGCATTCGCAAACGAGTGTTTATCGACGAACAGGGGGTGACCCCCGAACAAGAATGGGACAGCCTGGATGCTGACGCCATTCACTTTTTGGCCGAGGAAGAAGACTTTGCCGTAGGTACCGCCCGTCTGCTGCCTGATGGCTGCATTGGCCGGGTTTCGGTACTTAAAGAGTGGCGCGGCCTGAAAGTCGGTGAAGCCCTGATGCAGGCGGCCATTGACGAAGCCGAACGCCGCGGCCTGAAGCAGCAGACCCTCACAGCCCAGGTGCATGCCTCGCGCTTTTACGAGCGGCTGGGCTTCAGAGCCGTCAGTGAAGAGTTTATCGAAGCAGGCATTCCCCATATCGACATGCTGAGAAGCAGCGAGTAGAGCATGCAACGGCAGACACCGCCGACATCTCCTGAAGAGAGCAGGGATACACCCATCGAATTTGTCTCACCAGGAAAATTCAGCATCCACAACCCGTCTGTCGTCAACCGGCCTGAGAGGATCAGGCCTGCGCCACCCCTGTTTTTGCATGGCCGGGAAGAAGTTCACCAGCACAGCCTGCAGCTCATCCGGCAGGCGCGCCATACAGTTCACATATACTCGCCCGACTTCGAGCCCTGGCTTTATGACAGCGACAGAATGGTTGCTGCCTGCAAGGACTTTCTGCTGCGCCACGCAAACAACCGCCTGCAGATTCTCTTGCATGACAGCCAGCGCCTGCTAAGCGAAAGCCATCGCCTATTGGCACTGATCGAGCGCCTGAGCAGTCGGGCCCAGATACGCCTGACCCACCCCCAGCAGGAAACAATCCCCGACTGCTGGCTATCAATTGACGGTCATGGTCTATTGTTACGCAAAACTTCCGCGCCACATCAGGGTCAACTGCTGTGTGGCCAGCCTGCAAAAGCCCGTTCATACTTTGAGCAATTTGCAGCCATGTGGGACTTGTCACGTATCGATATCAATCTGCGCCGGATGCCCCTATGACTACCCTGCTTCGACCTCTTGTACTTGCCCTGTTCCTGGCCAGCCTGCCAGCCAGCGCCGAGCTGCGCGTTATCCAGCTACAACACCGTACAGGCAGCGAAATAACCCGGCTACTGCAGCCAATGCTGCACAATCGGGAGCGAGTCGCCGATGATGGTCAACAGCTGATTCTCAGTGCAGACCGCAAACGGCTTCTCGAACTGGAGCAGCTGATTGCAAGCCTGGACAGGCCCCTGCGACGCCTGCTGATCACTCTGGATGACGCCAGCACCATCAGTGATAGCAGCGGTGGCGTTGAAGCCCGTGGCCGCGTCCGCGGACATAAAGGTGAAATTATCCTCGGGGACCCCGGTCCTGGCGCAAACCGGATTCATATCCGCCACTACAGCACCCATGACAATAGTACTGGCCAGCGCAGTGTACAAACCCTGGAGGGCAGCGCTGCTTTCATCCAGACCGGACAGCAGATACCTCAGCAACAATGGGGTCGTGACCAATACGGCAGGCCCGCCGTACATACCGTGCAGCGGCAGTTAAACCAGGGCTTCTATGTAACCCCAAGCATTCAGGGCAACCAGGTTACCCTTGAGCTAAGCTCACAAAACGACCAGCTCTCCCCCCAGGATTCGCGAATTATCGAACAAAAAAACCTGTCAACTCGCGTTAGCGGACAGCTGGGTCAGTGGATTGAGCTGGGCAGGATCAATCTGGACACAGAGCAACAACGCTCCGGAAGCCTGTCCCTCAGCAAGCATTACTCTACAAAAAACAACAATTTACGGATCAAAGTACAATTACTGGATGAATAAAAAGACAGCGCCGGCAGTACTTTTTGTAGTGTCGCAAAAAAAACACTACAAAAAATTTGACGAACGCCTCACGAAAGCGCATCATACGACCCGCTCCCGCTAGCCAAAGGTATAGAACCTTCGGATTTTTCAGGCGAACGACCCGAAAATTCCGTGTTGCAACATTCACAAGATGATTGCACAGGATTGCGACAGGAACATTGTTGTCCCGAGGGACGGGGAAGCACCTGCCCATGTCCGGCTTACAGAGCCACTGACCGGCTGTTTCATGCAAACAGTCGCCCGCCCAGCAACATTTCCTGTCATGCCCTCTTCAACCAGGCAGCGCGAGCCTACCGATTTACATCCAGTGATAGCAGGTTGTGTCGGGTAAGACTCAACGCACCATACTCTATGAAGGATTGACCATGTCATATCAGAACGAAATCAAGGCCATTGCTGCCGTAGTAGATAAAGCCGGCAGCAGCTGGAGCGCAATCAACCCTGAGTTTGCCGCGCGCATGCGCTACCAGAACCGCTTCAAGACCGGTCTGGATATCGCCAGGTACACCGCAGACATCATGCGCAAGGACATGGCCGAGTACGATGCAGATCCATCCAAGTACACCCAGTCCCTGGGTTGCTGGCACGGTTTTATCGGCCAGCAAAAGCTGATCGCCATCAAAAAGCACCTGAAGACCACCAACAAGCGCTATCTGTATCTGTCCGGCTGGATGGTTGCTGCCCTGCGCTCCGAGTTCGGTCCGCTGCCCGACCAGTCCATGCACGAGAAGAACTCCGTTGCCGCCCTGATCGAAGAGCTATACACCTTCCTGCGCCAGGCTGATACCCGCGAGCTGGATCTGCTGTTCACCGCGCTGGACAAGGCCCGCAAGGCCGGCGACAAGGCTGAAGAAGCCAAAATTCTGGACCAGATCGAAAACTTCGAAACCCACGTTGTGCCCATCATTGCCGACATCGACGCCGGATTCGGTAACGAAGAAGCCACCTACCTGATGGCCAAGCAAATGATCGAAGCTGGTGCCTGTGCCCTGCAAATCGAAAACCAGGTTTCCGACGAGAAGCAGTGTGGCCACCAGGACGGTAAAGTGACCGTTCCCCACGCCGACTTCATCGCCAAGCTGAACGCACTGCGTTACGCATTCCTGGAGCTGGGTGTTGACAACGGCATCATCGTTGCCCGTACCGACTCCCTGGGTGCCGGACTGACCAAGCAGATTGCTGTAACCAACGAGCCAGGCGACCTGGGCGACCAGTACAACAGCTTCCTGGATGGCGACTACATTGAAAGCGCTGCCGACATCGACAACGGCGACGTAGTCATCAAAGCCAACGGCAAGCTGCTCAAGCCCAAGCGTCTGCCAAGCGGCCTGTTCCAATTCCGCGAAAACACCGGTATCGACCGCGTTGTCCTGGACTGCATCACCTCCCTGAAGAACGGTGCTGACCTGCTGTGGATTGAAACTGAAAAACCACACGTTGGCCAAATCAAAGAAATGGTTGACATGATCCGCAAGGAAGTTCCAGATGCTAAGCTGGTGTACAACAACAGCCCAAGCTTCAACTGGACTCTGAACTTCCGTCAGCAAGTATTCGACGATTGGGCAGCAGAAGGCAAAGACGTATCCAAGTACGACCGCGACCGCCTGATGAGCGCCGACTACGACGGTACCGAGCTGTGTGATGAAGCCGACCGCCGTATTCAGAGCTTCCAGAAGGATGCTTCCCGTGAAGCAGGTATTTTCCACCACCTGATCACCCTGCCGACCTACCACACTGCGGCACTGTCCACTGACAACCTGGCAAAAGGCTACTTCGGCGAAGAAGGCATGCTGGCTTACGTTGCTGGCGTACAGCGCAAAGAGATCCGCGAAGGTATCGCTTGCGTACGTCACCAGAACATGGCTGGTTCCGACATCGGTGATACTCACAAAGAGTACTTCTCCGGTGACGCTGCGCTGAAAGCCAGCGGTGAAGACAACACCATGAACCAGTTCGACAACATCTAAGTTGTAGACTGTTTCTGAGTGAACCCAAAAACCCCGGTCGCAAGACCGGGGTTTTTTATTGCCGGCCCGAGTACGCCTGCCTGACACTTGAAAAATAAAAAAAAACTCTTATATATAGTGTTGTCCAAGTAACCAAAATGGAGAACACTCATGAGCATGTTTCCTGCCCGCAACCGCCTGTTTGACGAACTCATTGGTGATCTGGGTGGCTTTTACGTAAAACCCCTGCATGGTGACCCCTTGCCCCAAAGCATCCGTGTCGACATCCAGGAAGATGAAAAAACTTTCAAGGTCCAGGCAGAGCTGCCCGGCGTGAAAAAAGAAGACATTCACGTAGACATTGATGGAGCTGTAGTAACCATCAAGGCCGAGATTCGCCAGCAAGACCGCACAAGCGAAGACGCACGCACACTGCGCACCGAACGTTACTACGGCAGCGTGGCACGCCGTTTCGAGCTACCAGCTGAAATCGACCTGGAGCTGGCCGAAGCTCGTTACGAGGAAGGCCTGCTGTGCCTGCAACTGCCCAAGCGCAAAGCCATGGAAAACAGTCGCAAGCTAAACATCAAGTAGCCACCATCACTTCGGTATCGGGCCAGGACCTTGCAGCGCTGATCACTGGATTTCGCATAAAGTGGCGGAAAAGTGATAGGAGTAGCGTGCTCCTGTACAAGGAGCTTGTCCCGGCACGATACTTTCTTGGGCGGCAAGGCCGCACCAGTTCCGGGCGGCTCTTGTTATGTATATCGGCAACAAGGACCCGTGCAGTCGCGAACGCTCAGCAGCCTGTGTGAATACGTTCACGCAGGCTGCTGTTACTTTAACCGCGCGCAAATCAAGAAAGCGTTGAATACATACCAGCTCTGCCAGGATGGTGCAAAAGCAGCTCAAAACACCCACTTGCCATGACCAAACTGCACTTTTAGCTGTTTTCGCCGAGCCCTGGATACATCGATCACATTATTCAGCGCATCCTTAATTCTTACCCCCTACCTTGCCGCCATTCCTTCGCGAGCAATGTTTTCGGCTTCTTTGCTGCTCTCTAGCCAGTCACGCCAGGACTGAACCTGCTTGCGTGACGCACCCGCCCGCTGAGCCGAGTCCAGTGCCTGGCCTGACAGTGTCCAGTTTTGTTGCTGCATCGCCAGTTGAGCCAAAATCAGCCAGTGCTCGGCCTTGTTGTCACGTTCCGCCAGTTGCTGATACAGCTCAATCGCTTTTCCTCGCTCACGGGCCTGCCAATAGAGCTGCGCCAGGGTTTCCTGTTGCTTTTTGTCATTGGGCAACTTGCCATCATCCATCAGCTGTTGCAGCAGTCTGGCACCTTGCCATGGCTGACCGGCGGCTGTAGCCAGCGCCAGCATTTGCTGCAGGTCCTGCGCCTCCATCCGCAATTTTTTGCTGTAAGCCATACGCAATGTAGCAAAGGCTGCTGGCGCATTACCTGCAGCTTGCTGCAGGCCTGCCAGTTGTTTCCAGTGGGAATAAGTGTCCGGCTCGCGCTTCAGAATCCTTCGTTGCCATTGCGCCGCCTTGTCATACTGCTTCAAATTGGCATGGGCCGCCACCATAAAACTCAGCCACTCAAAGCTGATTTTTTGCTGACCGGCCAGATAGCGCTCGGCCAATGGCAAGGCTTTGTCATAACGGCCCTGCATTTGCCACGCCTGAATACTCAGCTGTAACACCTCGGAAGTTTGCGGCTGCCCCTTGAGTGCGCCCAGCGCTTGCACCGGCTGCTTTAGCTGCAAATAAAGCTTGCCAAGATTCAAGCTGTCTTCCTGCATCTCCTCGGCCGACAGCTGGCCGCCCTGCAAGGCCTTGTCCAGGTAGCCGGCGGCTTTCTGCGTCTGCCCGGCCTGCCAGGCCAGATAAGCCTTGTTGCGCAGTACCAGCGTTTCGGCAAAACTGCCCTGTTCTGGCGATAAGGCTTCGAGCAACTGCAGGCCACGAGTATGCTCACCTTTGTTTTGCGCCGCCTGCGCCTGCTGCAACGCACGCAGCACCTCCGGCTCGACCGTCTGGGCAGCAATCATCCCGCAATACAAACAAAAAAGTAATGACAACCAGCGCATCACATGCTATCTCCCGTTGGTCAGGCGAAACTCCAGTGTCTTCACTGCTTCACGCTCGACAGCACGTCCACCCTCGGTGCGCGGCGCAAAACGCCAACGCGCCGCAGCACGCCGAGCCGACCGGTCAAACACATTGGCCGGCGAAGACTCAATCACACGAATATTTTCCACTCGTCCTTGCGCTGTAATGATGAAAGCCAGTTTCACATGCCCCTCTATACCACGGCGACGAGCCTGGTCCGGGTATTCTGGCAATACTTCATTCAAAGGTATCACTTCAGAATCGACACCTGACGGACCAGGTGCTGCGGCCGCCGGAGCGGAAGGGGCGGCTGGAGCAGGTGCTGCTTTGGCCGCGGTGACACCAGCCAGACTGGGCATGGCTGCCGCCTGGATACTGACAGATGAAGGCAGGCTGGGCAGATTCACATCCAGCTTGACTGTAGGCGCTTGCATCGCTTGAGGCGTTTGCGGTCGCTGCGGGCTGGGGGGTTGCACCTGCTCGGGTGGCGGCTCCGGCTCTTTCAACCGGCTACGAGAGCGGCTTTGCGTGCTGTCCCGGCTCATCGGCACAAAATGGCCAACCTGTACCGGCTTGCTCTCGACTCTGGCTTTTGGTGGCGAGATCATCCACAAAATCATGATAAAACTGGCCAGTACGGCCATCAGTGCCAGAGTAAAAGACACCAACCAGCGCAGCATCAGTTGGACTCCGTCGAGGCCGCCAGCGCCACATCTGCCACCCCGGCCAGGCGCGCCTGGTCCATGACCTGCACCACCAGGCCAGTACGGGCGTCCTGATCAGCCTGCACCACCACAATGCCGTCTGGCTGGTCCTGGCGCAAACGCTCAACATGCGCACGTACCGTACGCACGTCAACTGCCTGTTTGTCCAGCCAGACCTGGCCATCAGCGGTAACAGCAATCAGGATATTGCCCTTGTCCTGGCTGCTGGCGGTATCGGCTTGCGGCCGATTAACCTCGACACCCGACTCCTTGATGAACGAGCTGGTGACAATGAAAAAAATCAGCATGATAAACACCACATCCAGCATTGGCGTCAGGTCAATGCCTGTTTCTTCTTCACTGCTGTGGCTGTAACGACGCATTCTCATTGCAAGTTATATCCTTTATTCATGTCGCAGCTGATCAGCCAGCCGGGCCAGTGCACGACGTGCGTTACGCTCCAGGTGAGCCAGGCTGAACAGCCCGCCAATCGCCAACACCATCCCGGCCAGGGTTGGCAAGGTCGCCTGCCAGACGCCTGCGGCCATGGCACGCGGATTACCCGTCCCGCTCATCGCCAGCACATCAAACACCGCGACCATGCCAGTCACCGTCCCCAGCAGCCCCAGCAGCGGAAACAGTGCCACCAGCGCCTTGATGACTGTCAGCGGGGTCATCAGCTGCTCGCCTGCCTGGGCAATCCAGGCAGCACGCACAGAGCGTGGCCAGTCCTTGCTGCTAACATCACAGCAAATCATTTTCCAGGCCTGCCGGCGCTCGCTGACCCAAGCCGGAAACTGACGCTGCATATACCAAAAGCGCTCCAGCACCAGTGTCCAGAACAGTACACACAGGCCAGCCAGCAGCCACATGACCAAGCCACCGGCACCCATCAAGTCCAGCAGGGCGTAGCCACTGTCCACCAGCCAGATACGAATACTTTGCCAGTTAGTCACACTCACAAGGGTCCTTGGCCGACATGTGCAGGGCCAGCAAGCCCACGCACTGTTGCTCCAGCAGTTGAATCACACCTTTGCTGCGTGCCACTACTACGCTGTGCAAAAACAATAGCGGAATGGCGACGACCAGCCCCTGCACCGTAGTAACCAGTGCTTGCGAAATACCATCAGCCATCAGGCGGGAATCACCGCCACCGCTCTGGGTAATAGCCTGAAAGGTAATAATCATGCCGGTTACGGTACCCAGCAAACCAAGCAGGGGGGCCACCGCTGCCAATAGTTTGAGCAGGCCCTGACCGCGCTCAAGACGAGGCACCTCCTGCATCACCGCCTCATCCAGCTTCAATTCAAGCGTATCCAGATCGGATAACTGCGGGTCAGGTCCAAGCACACCCAGCACCCGGCCCAGCGGATTATTGGCTTGTGGGCTGGACAGGTTACGCATCTGCTTGCGAATGCTGCCAATGACCGCCTGCAACTCAATCATGCGCCACAACGCCAGCAAGAAGCCCAGTGCCCCCAATGTAATAATGACCCAGCCGACCAAACCTCCCTGCTGCACCCGATCCATAAAGGACGGATGACGCTGCAGTTGTTCCAGCAGGCTGCCACGGGTCGGATCCACCGCAATCACACCGGTATCCGCCTGGCTATCAACCCAGTTGCGGACCGCACCCAGCCCACCTGGCTGGCGCGAGAGCTGACGCAAGTTATCCTCGCCTGGCGCATAGGAAAGGAATGCTTCTTCGCCATAGACACCAAACCCGCCCACCCGTACCACCTGTTGCGTAACACGCTCGCCACTGGGCAGTACCACAGGCGCCTCGAACCGCTTGACCTGTCCGGTAGCCGACATGTCTTCCAGCAAGTGCAGCCAGAGCTCTTCGATACTCTCAGCAGTCGGCAGGCGACGGCTGTTGGCAAAACGCTCCAGCCTGGCAACGCGCTGCGGCTGCTCGACGTTGATCAGGGAACCTTGCCACTGCCCGGCAATATCCCCTGCACTCTGACGCAATACGGCAAACAACTCGCCCAGCTCGCCCATCCGATCGTTCAGCTGCTGCTCTTGCTCCGCCAGCAGCTGCTCTTGCTCGGCAAAACGTACCTTAAGCTCGGCGGCCTCCTGTTCTGCCTTGCGCAGAGCCGCACGGGCCCGATCATAGCGGTTCTGCTGGCTACCCTTATCCTGCAGAAACTCCTGTTCACGCTGCTGCATCAGCTGCTGCTCGCTATTCTTGTCCTGACGAATGCGCTCAAGCAGTTCAACCGTTGACACCGGAGCCGCGGTTGCCGCAACGGCCCACAAGGCCGTAATCAATCCTGCCCAGTACTTCACTGTTTTATCTCCAGAGCCAGAGTTTTAACCGGCAGTTGCAACCAGTCTGCCGACTTTTGTTGGCGGGCAACTTCAATTGCCTGGGTTACCGGACGTCTGGCGCTGCCATTGAGCACCTGCCACTGGCCGGCTTTGGGGTTCCACCAGCCGGTTTCATGGCCATCAGGCGTCTGGTAATACAGCATGACCCGGCCCAGGCGCAAAAAATCCACATCCAGCGTCTGACCATCGCGCTGCAGATTGTCACGCCAGGCTTCCAGCGTGTAACCGTAATCGCTTTCAATTTGATAGGCTTCAAGCAAACGGCGGTACTTTTCAGCCAGGCTGACATCGGCCCGCGGCAATAACTCTTGCAGTCTCTCCAGCCGGTCACTGCGCTCATGGGGCAAAAACGGCAAGTCGGCAGCAATAAACTCGGCCAGCACATCCAGCATCCGCTGCATCTGGGGTGCGACACTGGCTTCGGTCTGCTCAAGATCCTTCAGCTGCTGCTCGTAGCTGGCCAGCTCTTTTTCCTGCGCCTGTACCAGCTCACGCATTTGCTCGTTATAGCGCTCCAGGTTGGCTGCCTGAATAATCGCAGCCCGGTAGCCATCCAGCATCTGCTGGGTACTATCATCAAGGCTTTCCACCTTGCGCTGGGACTGCTTTGCAGCCTGACTGTGTTCAGTACTCTCGGAAAAGGCCTGATCAAGCTGATCGGCCATGATGACACTGCTGCCCAGGGCCAAAGCCAGGGCCATGCAGCGTGTTGCAGTTAGTGCCATGATATAGAAGTCCAGTCTCGAGTATTGCAAAATGATAACGATTATCATCTAGAGGCGATTCAACGTCAACCCCGCGAAGTTAAAACATATGACCTGAGTCATGCTTTGGAGACACCCCCTGACAATCAGAGTGATTAAAACCAACGATTAAAACAGGCTGCCCTGCTCTACTGATTCATCACCCGGCCCCTCCTGCAACCGCCTTGCCTCATCTTGTGCCCTCAACACACGCTGACGCCGCTGCTGGCACAGGCGAATAACCTCACGCTTTTGCGTCGATGACAGCCGCAACCAGTACAGACGCTCATCCCGCGAACGCAGACACCCTTTGCAATAGCCGCGGTTATTCGACTCACAGACGCCAACGCAAGGGCTTGGAATGTCAAAAATCTCGAGCTGGCTCACACAATGCCGGAGTCCGGCCTCCATTGATACCTGTACCGACAACCAGCCATCACTGCCTGGCGCACAGCTGATGCGGGTTTCATCATTGTCAAGGTAAAAATCAAAAAAAATTATTTGAACCGAACGACGAATATCCCTTATATTGCGCACAGTCCCAACACCAAACACATCATATTGTGCTTGGTATAATTAACGCCCCTATGCTTGGCAACAGGAAAATCCGCTGCAAAACAGACATGCGCAAGCTTAGTGCACTCCATTCTACCTGAAGGACAAAATGTGATGACAGACCCCAGCACCATTCTGGTCACCAAGCGTGATGGCCGCCAGGAACCCATCAACCTGGACAAAATCCACCGTGTACTCGACTGGGCCGCCATTGGTCTGAATCATGTGTCCGTATCTCAAGTCGAGTTAAAATCTCACATCCAGTTCTACAACGGCATCCGCACCAAGGATATCCACGAGACCATTATCAAGGCAGCCGCTGACCTGATCAGTGCAGACACGCCCGACTATCAGTACCTGGCTGCCCGCCTGGCTATCTTTCATCTGCGCAAGATTGCTTACGGCGAATTCGAACCTCCCCACCTTCATGAGCACGTCAGTAAACTGGTTGCCGCCAGGCGCTATGACGCCCATCTACTGCAAGATTACAGTCGCGAGGAGTACGACACTCTCAATAACGCACTGGATCATGACCGCGACATGAACTTCTCCTACGCTGCGGTCAAGCAGCTGGAAGGCAAGTACCTGGTACAGAATCGCGTTACCGGTGAGGTCTACGAGAGCCCGCAAATGCTCTACATGCTGATCGGCATGTGCCTATTCGCCAATTACCCGAAAGAAACCCGCCTGGACTATATCGTACGGTTCTACGATGCCATTTCGCTGTTCAAAATCTCCCTGCCCACACCCATCATGGCCGGTGTACGCACGCCATCGCGGCAGTTCAGCTCTTGCGTACTGATCGAGTGCGGCGACAGCCTCGACTCGATCAACACCACCACCAACGCCATCGTCAAATACGTCTCCCTGCGTGCCGGCATCGGCATCAACGCGGGCCGTATCCGTGCCGTGGGCAGCGAGATCCGTGGTGGCGAAGCCCAGCATACTGGCTGCATTCCATTCTTCAAACTGTTTCAGGCAGCGGTCAAGTCCTGCTCGCAGGGCGGCGTACGCGGCGGTGCCGCTACCCTTTTCTACCCGCTGTGGCATCTTGAGGTGGAGTCATTGC
Organism: Gammaproteobacteria bacterium; assembly: GCA_012728415.1. GTDB lineage: Bacteria > Pseudomonadota > Gammaproteobacteria > Pseudomonadales > Pseudomonadaceae > Thiopseudomonas. The sequence continues at coordinate 35,118 of JAAYFD010000017.1, read as the reverse complement.
TGGTCCTGAAAAACAACCGTGGTGTCGAAGAAAACCGTGTCCGCCACATGGACTATGGTGTGCAGATCAACAAGCTGATGTATCAGCGTCTGATCAAGAGCGAGAACATCACCCTGTTCTCGCCCCACGAGGTGCCCGGCCTGTACGAGGCGTTTTTCGCCGACCAGGACGAGTTCGAGCGTCTATATGTCAAATATGAGCAGGATGACAGCATCCGCAAACGCAGCATCCCGGCGATCGAGCTGTTCTCACTGATGATGCAGGAGCGCGCCAGTACCGGACGCATTTATATCCAGAACGTTGACCACTGCAACACACACAGTCCGTTCGATCCGGCAGTGGCACCCATACGCCAGTCCAACCTGTGCCTGGAGATTGCCCTGCCGACCAGCCCGCTGGAAGACATTCATGATGCTGATAAAGAAATTGCCCTGTGCACCCTGTCTGCCTTCAACCTGGGCGCCATCAAAGACCTGAGCGAGCTGGAAGAAATGGCTGAGCTGGCAGTGCGCGCCCTGGACTCGCTGCTGGACTACCAGGATTATCCGATTGCTGCCGCCCGCAATGCCACCATGAAGCGCCGAACCCTCGGTATCGGCGTGATCAACTACGCCTATTATCTGGCCAAACATGGTGTCAAGTATTCCGATGGTTCGGCCAATGCCCTGACCCACCGTACGTTCGAGGCCATCCAGTACTACCTGCTAAAGGCCTCCAACAAGCTGGCACGTGAATTTGGTGCCTGCCCTGCCTTCAATGAAACCACCTACGCCCAGGGCTTGCTGCCAATCGATACCTATAAAAAGGATATTGACAGCATTTGTAACGAGCCACTACACCTGGACTGGGAAACCCTGCGCAAGGATATTGTTGAGCATGGCCTGCGCAACTCCACCCTGAGCTCACTGATGCCGTCAGAGACCTCAAGCCAGATCTCCAACGCTACCAACGGCATTGAGCCACCCCGTGGCCTGGTTTCAGTCAAGCAGTCCAAAGACGGTATCCTAAAGCAGGTGGTACCCGACTATGAAAATCTGAAAGATCAGTACGAGCTGCTTTGGACCATGCCAAACAATGAGGGTTACCTGCACTTGGTTGGCATCATGCAAAAATTTGTTGACCAGGCCATTTCAGCTAACACCAACTATGATCCACAGCGTTTTGAAGGTGGTCGAGTGCCCATGCGCCAGCTACTCAAGGACCTGCTGACCGCCTACAAATTCGGCCTGAAGACCCTTTATTACCAGAACACCCGCGATGGTGCTGAAGACGACCAGAGCGACCTCGACGACGGCTGTGCCGGCGGCGCTTGCAAAATTTAAGGAGAGCCAGCGTGAAGTACAGTACTTTTTGCCAGACCGACAATGACCAGATGAAAGAGCCGATGTTTTTCGGTCAGCCGGTCAACGTCGCCCGTTACGATCAGCAAAAATATCCAATTTTCGAGAAACTGATCGAGAAGCAGTTGTCGTTTTTCTGGCGCCCCGAGGAAGTGGACGTTACCCAGGACCGTATCGACTATCAGAGCCTGCCCGAGCATGAAAAACATATTTTCATCAGCAACCTGAAATATCAAACCCTGCTCGATTCCATTCAGGGTCGCAGCCCCAACGTAGCATTTTTGCCGCTGGTATCCATCCCGGAGCTGGAAACCTGGATCGAGACCTGGTCATTTTCAGAAACCATCCACTCGCGCTCCTACACCCACATCATCCGCAATATTGTGAATGATCCGTCGGTGGTATTTGATGACATTGTGCGTAACGAGCACATCATCGAGCGCGCCGGTGACATTTCCAAATACTACGATGCGCTGATCCACGATACCCTGATTTACCTGAAGCTGGGCGAAGGCAAACACGAACTTAAAGGCAAAACCTACGAAATCTCGCTGTTTGAGCTCAAACGCAAGATGTATCTGTGCATGATGAGTGTCAACGTGCTGGAAGCCATCCGCTTTTATGTCAGCTTTGCCTGCTCCTTTGCCTTTGCCGAACGCAGGCTGATGGAAGGCAATGCCAAAATCATTCGTCTGATTGCCCGTGATGAAGCGCTGCACCTGACCGGCACCCAGCACATTCTCAACATCATGCAAAATGGCCAGGATGATCCGGAAATGGCCGAAGTGGCCAAGTCCTGCTACGAGGAAAGTGTGGAAATTTTCCGCCATGCTGCCCGGCAGGAAAAAGAGTGGGCCAGGTACCTCTTTAAAGATGGCTCAATGATTGGCCTGAATTACGACATCCTCAGCCAGTATGTCGAGTACATCACCAACCTGCGCATGACTGCGGTGGGTTTGGAGCCGCTCTTTGAAAACGCCAGCCAGAACCCCATCCCCTGGATCAACGCCTGGCTGGTTTCCGATAACGTACAGGTAGCACCACAGGAAGTGGAAGTTAGTTCCTATCTGGTCGGCCAAATCGACTCTTCCGTGTCCGTTGAAGACCTGGGTGAATTCGAGCTGTGACCACCGGCGTAACAATCATGACTGAAGACATGGTATTCGAGCTGGCTGAAAACGAAAGCCTGCTTGATGCGCTGGAGCGCACCGGCCATCACGTCGAATACCAGTGTCGTAGCGGCTACTGCGGCGCTTGCCGCGTACCGCTCAAGGCTGGCAGTGTTGAATACGACAGGCCACCACTGGCCCTGCTGCGCCAAGGTGAAATACTGCCCTGCTGCTGCACCGTCAGCGAACCCCTCAAACTCAAGGTGCAGCTGCGCAGCAAACTGGCCGGCTAATACCGGTTAAGTGCGCAGCGACAGCAGCCGGTTGAAAACCGGCCAACAAACCCTCCCCGCACAAGGCAAACTCGGGACCGGTTGGGGCCGAAGTGCGGTTTGGGCCGGCTTGCCGGACTGAACCAGCGCAGCCTGACGTAGCGCCCCGTCCGGCCCAGCCGCCGCAGTACAAAACCCTGACGCCACAGTATCAAAGCCACCTACAGGGTAATGTGATACCTGTGCTGCAGGGATTTCTTGAAGTCCTTGACCACCGCCAGCGAATCCCGCAATAGTTCACGCTCAAACTTGTTAAGCAGCTTAAAATCAATTTCATTGGGGGTTTCATCATGAGTCTGGCCGCTTTCCGTTACCCGCTGAATTTGCTGCTGCAAGCGTAGCTGGATGAAAAAACTCAGGGCCTCGGCCAAATTGGCCGCCATCTCACGCTCAACAATTTTGCGCTCGGCCAGCAACTCAAGCCGCTTGAAGGTGTTGGTCTCGATAATTTTGTTCTGCAATGCCATGGTGCGTACGCCATGCACAATCGGAAACACCCCGGCTTTCTTGATATCCAGCCCGTGACTGGTCTTCAACTGGCCAAAAAAGGTTAGTGGCGTTTGAAAATCCAGTGCTGCACGAGCAAAGTAGGAAAAAAACACCTTGTCGCTAAAAATTTGGCGCATGAAAGCATTGCGGGAAACCTTGAACAACGCCGTGTTTCCCGCCACCGGCTTGCCGTCAGCCGCTATCGCCAGGTTCATCATGTCGGCCGGATTGCTGCTGCGGCTCCATTTGCTCAGCTTTCCGGTCCATTCACGCACCGAGTTCACCCACTCGGGGTTAGACACCATAATTTTTCCCGGACAAGGCGGAAATCCAAAAGAAATCAGGGTCTCACTAAACTGCTGCATGACCTTGTGCATGTCAGGCCAATCCAGCCCATCACGATAAATCAAGCCATTGTCCTGGTCAGTCTTCATGACTTGCTCGCCACGCCCTTCCGAGCCCATGACAATCAGGCAGACATGCGGATGCACTTCCTTCGGCACTACAAGATCAAACAGTTTGCTCAAGATACGGCTGTTAACAGCTGCCAGCAGCTCCATGGTAAAGCGGATTTTCACTCCTGATGACAGCAGCGCCTTGATCAGGTCGAACAGGCCAAAGGAAGCTTCGCGCAACTCTTCGATGGTCTGTGCCCTCTCGACCCGTAAGCCGATCACATGCGAATGACTGGAAAAATAGCTCAAGACATCGGTCAATTCGATAATGCCACACAGCTCGCCCTTGTCGTCACGCACCACAACCCGTTCAATATGCTGGCGGGTCATAATAATCAGCGCATTGAACAGGTAGTCATCAGGCTGGATGCTGATCAGCCGGTAACTGGCAATTTCTGCCACTGGTGTCTCTTGGGGCAGCTTGTTGAGAATAACCGCATCCAGCAAGTCGGTTCCTGTAACCATGCCGTAACGGTTGCCCTTGCGTGCCAATAAACAATCGGACTTCTCTTCGCGCATCAGCCTGGTTGCCGCTTCAATGCTTACTCCCTCAGCCACAATCAGTGGTTCACGGATGGTACTATCCTTGATGCGGGCCAGCATAAACTCGGCCATATCCTGGTTGGCAGCATGCTGAGCCACGATTTCACGCTTTGCACCAAGGGTTTGCTGAAAGTACTCGGCAAACTGGGGGTTGCTGTCAATCAGCTCAAACAGGGTGGCGGTCGGAATCAGGAAAGCGCTGGTGGCTTCCACCGCATAAAACCTGTGGATCGCTTTGCCATTGAATATCGACCAGCCGCCGAAGTACTCTTCAGCCTCGTAATACATGAAAACGCTGGTCGCCGGTGCCAGTTCGCCAGAATCATCACTGGCCACCCGATGATCAGACTCGGCAACCTTGCCACTATAAATGACAAACACACCACGTGGCGGATCGCCTGCATCAATCAACACCTCACCCGGTGCAAACTCCATGTACTCTGCTGCAGCCAGCAGCTTTTCCTGCTCTGCCTCGCTCAACAGACTAAATGGTATGGTTTGCAGATTAAAACTTGCCGGCATGCGCATCTCCTTGTTGTGTTTATAGCGCCTGATTGCGAAGTCAGCTGCATCAGCGTGTAGCCATAATGCTGGAGACCAGACTTGTAAGGATACATTTGTTTGCAACAAATTAAATCATGTTTTTGGTCAAAAACACCATTAGCTGGCGAATCTCTTACCCTCTCCTAACAGTGGGTTTTCTGGTGCAACAGCCGCAGGGCAGGCCATCAGCAAACAGCCGATACCTGCCTGCTTTGCGACTCTCAAGGCAACGTCTGCAAGCCCAGTGGCAGCCCTGACTGTGGCAGCTGTCGAGCAATATCCTGCAACGCACTCTGAATCAGCTCCTCCACTACCGGATGGTAATAGGGCCCCTGCAACAACTGCTGTACGGTCATGCCCTGCTGCACCGCCACAGCCAACAACTGTGCTACATGTTCACCACGCGAGCCGACCATGGCCGCGCCCAACAGATGTCCGGAGTCACGGTCTGCATAAATGCGCAACAGGCCGTCACCACCGCCCAGGATGCGGCTGCGACCGTTGGCTGCAGTCGTGGCACTGCCAATCAGAATGCGTTCGGCATCCAGCTGATCCAGGCGCTGACCCACTGCAACAATGTCCGGCTGGGTAAAGGCAATGGTCAGCGGCACTTTGCGGCGAAATGCCTGCTGTACACCGCGTGCGGCATTGTAGCCTGCCATTGCGCCCTCTTCGGCGGCCTCGTGCATCAGCGTACGCTCGGCATTAGCATCGCCAGCAATAAATACCGGGCAACCTTCGACCTGCATGGTCTGGCTGTCATATTTCAACATGCCATGTTCGTCCAGTACAAAGCCCGCTTCCGCCAGGTTCAGCCCGTCAATATTGGGGCGGCGTCCCAGAGCAACCAGCACTTTGTCTACCCCCACGTCACCACTGCCGGTCCGCAACAGCACTCCTTGCTCTGCTGCAGCCAACTGTGCCGGCGCCCCCAGGTGCATCTGTATTTCACCACGGAAGGCTTCCAGTGCATAACGGCCTACCTCAGGGTCAGCAATACCTGCAATACCCGGAGCCATGTCGGCAGCAACAACCTCGACGCCCAGGCGTGCCATCGCCAGTCCCATCTCCAGACCGATGGCTCCGAGCCCCAAAACACCAAGACGCCGGGGCAGGGTTTCCTGCTCAAACAGCTCATCGGTGGTCAAGCAGTGTTCGGCAAACGGGTCGAGAAAGGCTGGTACCACCGGGCGCGAACCTGTAGCAATCACCACCGCCGCTGCCCTGACCAGCTGTTCGCCGCTTTCGGTGGCAACCCGCAGCAAGGTGGGCTCAACAAATTCCGCCCGCCCGTGAAGCAGATGTTCACCAGCACCCTTTGCCGCACTTTCGGTACCGCGAGCGGCAAAGCTGTCTCTCATACTGCGGACCCTGCTCCAGGTACGATTCGTATCTATACTTAGCTGTCCTGTACCGCTGATGCCAAAACCTGCATGTTCAGCCCGCATACGCCACAATCCAGCAGCGTGCAAAGCCACCTTGGACGGCATGCAGCCAACTCTGGCACAGGTAGTACCCAGTGGACCGGAATCAATCAGCACAAAAGACCTGTTTGCCCGCTTCACCTCGCGCAAGGCGTACAGGCCGGCAGTGCCGGCTCCGATGATGGCAACATCAACTGAAATTTTTTTGCTCATGCCTGAACCTCAAAACACTTTATATTTTAACAATGTATACCCTAGCGCCCGTTTCGCGTTTCGGCAACTCCGGCGCTCTGTTATTCTTGTTGACAGATCGTATGGAGGCTCCCATGAATACATCTCCACTGTTCAGGCAGAAAGCCTGGATCAACGGCACCTGGTGCGATGCACGCGATGGCCGCACGACAAACATTTATAATCCGGCTACCGGCGAAATGCTGGGACAAGTTCCTCTTATGGGCGCGGAAGAAACCCGCAAAGCCATTACTGCTGCCAGCCATGCGCTACCGGCCTGGCGTGCCTTGACCGCCAAAGAGCGGGCAAAGTTGCTGCACAACTGGTTTGAGCTGATCATGCAGAATAAAGAACAGCTGGCCCGTATCATGACGCTTGAGCAAGGGAAACCACTGGCCGAAGCCCGTGGCGAGATAGGCTATGGCGCCTCTTTTGTTGAGTGGTTTGCCGAAGAAGCCAAGCGCATTTACGGCGACCTGCTACCCGCGCCGGTAGCCAGCCAGCGCTTGCTGGTAGTAAAACAACCGGTAGGCGTGGTGGCTGCCATCACCCCCTGGAATTTTCCTTCCTCAATGATTACCCGGAAAACAGCCCCGGCTCTGGCTGCAGGCTGTACCCTGGTCTTGAAGCCCTCACCCCAGACCCCCTACTCGGCACTGGCGCTGGCTGAACTGGCTCACCAGGCCGGTATTCCCGCCGGTGTTTTCAACGTAGTCACAGGCGATGCGCAGGCCATCGGCGGCGAGTTGACCGGCAACCCACTCGTGCGCAAACTGAGCTTTACCGGTTCCACCCAAACCGGTCGTCTGTTGCTGCGGCAGTGCGCCCACGATATTAAAAAAGTTTCACTTGAGCTGGGCGGGAATGCACCCTTTATTGTATTTAACGATGCTGATCTTGATCAGGCCGTGGCCGGCGCAATGGCGGCCAAATTTCGTAACAACGGCCAAACCTGTGTCTGCACCAACCGCTTTTATATACAGGACGGCATCTATGATGCCTTTGCCGAAAAACTGCAGCAGGCTGTGGCACAGCTGCAGGTAGGCAATGGTTTGGATGACGGCAGCCAGCTGGGGCCGCTGATCAATCAAGCTGCGGTAGCCAAGGTGCAGTCACATATTGATGATGCAGTGCAACAGGGCGCCCGGCTTGTGCTCGGTGGCCAGCCCCACGCCCTTGGCGGCACTTTTTTTGAACCCACCGTTTTGCTTGATGTGCCCCATAACGCCCTGGTAGCCCGTGAAGAAACCTTCGGTCCGCTGGCGCCGCTGTTTCGCTTCAGCGATGAAGAGCAAGCAATGCAGCTGGCCAACGATACCGAGTACGGCCTCGCCGCTTACCTGTATACGCAGAACCTGCAACGTATCTTCCGTGTTGGCGAAGCTTTGGAATACGGCATGGTTGGCATCAATACCGGGCTGATTTCCAATGAGGTGGCTCCTTTTGGCGGCATCAAGTCATCGGGGCTGGGCCGCGAAGGCTCACGCTACGGCATCGAGGAATATCTGGAAATCAAATATCTGAATATCAACCTGGGCCCCTGATCCTTCTGAGAGCAAGGGGGCTCGGGGGAGATCCTGGTGCTTTTGGATCAACTGGTGTCGCAATAGCTTCAGTGCACCTCTCCACGGTACGGTCTCCAGTACCGGTTTTTCAAGCTGAGCCCTGGTGTGCGGGCAAAAACACCCGCTGTGGACGCGCCTCAGGCAGTGTGACGGAAAGCTAAAAAACGAAAACACCAGCGCCTTAGACAACCACAGGCTTATAGCACCGGCCCAATGGTAGCGATGACGTTGTTCCAGATGCGCCGATAAAAAGGCCACGAAAGCACTTCTGGCAACTCCACCCTGCGGGAATCTGCCAGGTATTGCTGCTGACGCTGATCAATACTGGCAGTCACGGCCTCATCGTACAGCAAAATATTGTTCTCGTAGTTCAAGTCGAAGCTGCGCAGATCCAGGTTGGACGAACCAATCAGGCTGACTTTACCGTCTACGGTAAGAGTTTTTGCATGCAGCAGGCCATGCCCGTGCTCGTAAATCCGGCAACCGGCATCCAACAACTGATGGTAGTAACTGTGGCTGGCAGCGGCAACAACCCAGCTATCGTTACGCTCGGGGAAAATCAGTGTCACGTGCACTCCGCGCAAAGCGGCAGCACAAAGGGCTTCCAGCGTGGTGGCGTCCGGCACAAAATACGGTGTGGTGAGGGTCAGGCTGCGCTCGGCACTGGCAAACAGGCTCACAAACAGCTGTGGCGTAACCTTTGGTCGTTCAGTCGGGCCGGCACCCATTACCAAAGCAGGAAAGCCGTCCTTCAGCGCAACCGCTTGCAGTGGAATACAGTTGCAGGACTGGCCCGTCGCCTGCATCCAGTCACTGGCAAATAACAGCTGGTTCTGCGCCACCACCGGTCCCTGCAGGCGCAGCATGATATCAATCCAGGGAGCATACCTGGCCTTGGGCAAAAACTCCGGGTCGGCACAGTTACGGCTGCCACAGTAGGTAATGGCGGCATCAATTACTGTAATCTTGCGGTGATTGCGCAAGTCCAGCCGGCTGGTCAGAATCGTCCTGAACAGCCGGTTATACGGCAATGCCACCGCCAGCTGCACCCCGGCCAGCTTCATACGGTGCCAGAGCACCGAACCGATCAAGTGACGCGAACCCAAACCGTCGGCAATCGCCCTGCAGGTCACGCCACGCCGGGCAGCCCTGATCAGCGCCTCTGCCACTGCAGTGCCGGTTTCATCATCCAGCCAAATATAATAAAGCACATGAATATGATCGGTGGCAGCATCCATATCAGCCACCATCTGCCGTACGGTTTCATCGGCATCGGCCAGCAGCTCGGCACGGTTACCGGCAACCGGATGAAAACCGTTAATTGAAGCAGCATAGTAAAACGCTGGCCGGTAAATACGTGGAATCAGCTGATTGATGCTGTCCCGGTCACCCATAAAATGGGCTGCCTTCTCACGCAGCTCGGCAAACACCTGATCGTGCAGTCGGTGGGCACGGTTACCCAGATCAATTTCCCCAAACAGAAAATAGGCAACACTGCCAAAATACGGCAACACGTTAAGGACGATGAACCAGGCCAGTCGTGCTGGTGGCGAGAAGTCGTCACGCAACAAAATACGAATACTGAACGATGCGACCAAAAAGGCATGAAACAGCAGTGCAATGGTCATCGTCTGAGTCATCGCTGTTGTACCTTCAATACCTGTTGCACCGGCTTGAACGAACGCCGGTGGATTTCTGTGGCACCCAGCCGCTGCAAGGCCTGTAGATGCTGTTTGGTCGGATACCCTTTGTGACTGGCCAAGCCATAACCAGGATACAGCAGATCCAGTTGCTGCATTTCACGGTCACGGGCCACCTTGGCCAAAATCGATGCGGCTGCAATCGCCGGCACCCGGTCATCACCCTTGATCACAGCCTGGCAGGGTATGGAAAGCAACGGGCAGCGATTACCATCAATCAAGGCCAGCTCTGGTGTCGGCTGCAGGCCCTCAATCGCCCGCTGCATGGCCAACATGGTGGCATGCAAAATATTCAGGCGATCGATTTCCTCAACCTCGGCACGGGCAATGCACCAGGCCAGTGCCTGTTCACGAATGTTGGTGGCCAGCTCGCTGCGTTTTTTTTCGGTGAGCTTTTTCGAGTCCTGCAAGCCAGCTACAGGTCTCTGCGGGTCAAGTATCACTGCTGCTGCCACTACCGGGCCACACAGTGGGCCACGACCAACCTCATCAACACCAGCAAGCAGGGTTACTTCTGGAAAGTCTATAAAATTCAGTTGCATGGAGTGTTCATGCCTGTAGCTTAATGACTGCCTGTCAAGTTTCCAGCAGCTGCAGCACCGCTTTGGCCGCTTCGCTGGATGCGTTCAAGCGCAACTGTTGGTGCAGCTCGAGAAAGCGTCCGGCCTGGCGACTCCCGTCACGCAGCTGCTGTTCAACAGCACACGCCAGGTTATCCGCTGTCGCTGCTTGCTGAATCAGCTCTGGCACCAGCGCCTCGCCAGCCAGCAAATTGGGCAGGGCAAAATAACGGCTTTTTACCATCAGTTTGAGGATTCGATAGGTCAGCCCCGCCAACCGGTAAGCAACCACCATTGGCCGCTTGAACAGCATGGCCTCAAGGGTCGCAGTGCCGGAGGCTATCAGCACCGCGTCGCAAGCCTGCAGTGCCAGCTGTGACTGCCCCTCAAGCAGGGTCACCGGCACTTCGGGAAAACTCTTCAGCATGTTCTCCAGCTGCTCCCTGCGTAAAGCATTGGCAGCCGGCATCACAAAACGCAACTCGGAATTATTCTGATGCAGCAGCCGTGCAGTTTGCAGAAATAAACCACCAAGGCGCGCCACTTCGCTGCCACGACTACCTGGCATCAGGGCTACCAGCGGGGCTTCAAGATCCAGCCCAAGCTGGCGGCGCCCTCTGCCCTGATCATGCTCCAGCGCTATGCTGTCGGCCAGCGGATGCCCGACAAAGCGAACCGGAACTTGATGCTCTTCATAGAAACTGGCTTCGAACGGCAACAGGCATAGCATCAGATCGCAAGCCTGCTTTATTTTCAATACCCGCTTTTGGCGCCAGGCCCATACAGAGGGGCTGACATAATGAACCGTTTTAATACCCTGCTCACGCAGCTTCAGCTCAAGATCAAGATTAAAGTCAGGTGCATCAATGCCAATGAAAACATCTGGCTGCTCATGCAGCATATACTCCAGTAGCTGCTTGCGACGCTTGAGCAGCTCAGGCAAACGGCCGAGGACTTCAACCAGCCCCATTACAGCCAGTCGTTCCATCGGAAAAAATGACTGCAGCCCCTGCTCCTGCATCTGCGGACCGCCCACGCCAATGAATTCGATATCCGGATGCTGACCGCGCAACTCACGCATCAGGGCACCACCCAAAATGTCACCAGAGGCCTCACCGGCGACCAGGGCAACCTTGATTTTCCTGTCCATCAGCGGGTAATGCCCCGGGTCGAATGACGAATCGAGTCACGAAACAGCGCAACCTCGGCATGCTCCCTGGCACTATCGGCCAACTGCTCAACAGCCTGATCCACGGTCAGCCCGCTGCGATAAACCAGCTTGTAAGCGCGACGCAGCGCCTGCACCGTAGCAGGGGCAAAACCACGGCGGCGCATGCCCTCAAAGTTCATGCTGCGCGCTTCAGCCGGATTGCCAGCCACAGTGACGAAAGCCGGCACATCCTTACCAATGGCTGTACCCATGGCTGTAAAGCTATACGGACCTATATGGCAATACTGATGCACCAGGGTATAGCCAGACAAAATGGCATAGTCGCCCACATGCACATGGCCAGCCAAAGCCGTGTTGTTGACCAGGATACAGTGATTGTCGATTACGCTGTCATGGCCTACATGAACATAGGCCATCAGCAAGTTGTCACTGCCGATGCATGTTTCACCGCGGTCCTGTACCGTGCCGCGATGAATGGTAACGCCCTCGCGAATGACGTTACGGTCACCAACCAGCAACCGGGTTGGCTCACCCCTATACTTCAGATCTGGCGTGTCTTCACCAATTGAGGTGAACTGGTAAATTTTGTTATCGCGTCCAATAACCGTTGGCCCCCTGATTACCACATGAGACGCAACAACGGTCCCCTCGCCGATCTCCACATCTGGGCCAATAATAGTCCAGGGGCCAACTTGCACATTGGCAGCCAGCCGTGCGGATGGATCAATAATAGCGCGAGGGTCAATCAAACTCATAGTTTACGTTCCGCACAAATAATCTCGGCTGAACACACCAGGGCATCACCAACCGAAGCTTTGCAATCAAACTTCCAGATACCTCGCTTGACACTAAGGAAGCGGGCTTGCAGCTCAAGTTTATCACCAGGTACTACCGGCTGACGGAAGCGCAATTTGTCAGAGCCAACAAAGTAATAAAGGGTGCCGTCCTCGGGTGAGGAGCTCATCATTTTGAAGCCCAGAATACCAGCCGCCTGGGCCATGGCTTCGGTAATCAGCACGCCGGGCATAATCGGATGCTGCGGGAAGTGACCATTGAAAAACGGCTCGTTGATACTGACATTCTTGTAGGCCTTGATGGTCTTTTCTTCAAGGTCGAGGGTTTCTACCCGATCCACCAGCAAAAAAGGGTAACGATGAGGCAATAACTGGCGAATTTGATTGACATCCAACATGGGTAAACCAACCTTACATTTCAAATAGGCAGCGGCGGTACATTGTTGATACCCCGCTCAGGCCAAACAAATAAACAGAAATCCAGCTGTCAAGCTTTACTTCCTGTCGTTCTTTTCCAATGCACGAATACGTCTGGCCATATCATCGAGCTGACGGAACCGCACTGCGTTCTTTTTCCAGTCCCCGGCCGGCTGCATCGCCGTGCCTGACGAATAAGCACCCGGCTCCGTGATGCTGTGAGTCACCATGGTCATTCCGGTTACAAAAACATTATCACAAATCTCTATATGTCCAACCAAACCTACACCGCCAGCCAGCATGCAGTTACGACCAATACGGGTACTGCCAGAAATGCCAACACAAGCAGCCATCGCTGTATGGTCGCCCACTTCAACGTTGTGGGCAATCATGATCTGGTTGTCCAGCTTGACGTCATTGCCGATACGGGTATCGTCCAGGGCTCCGCGATCAATGGTGGTATTGGCACCAATTTCGACGTCATCACCCACTGAAACACCGCCAATCTGGGCAATCTTCAGCCACTCACCATCCTGTTTGGCAAAACCAAAGCCTTCCCCGCCCAGCACGGCGCCGGACTGGATGACCACCCGCTCGCCAATGGTGACATCGTGATACAGGGTTACCCGCGGTGCCAGCCAGCCATCCTTGCCGATACGGCTGCGGGCACCAACAAAGCAGTGGGCACCCAGCGTCACGTTATCGCCAATGTAGGCCTCACTCTCAATGACCACACCCGGACCGATCGATGCCGATGCGGCCACCTGGGCGCTGGCAGCAATCACCGCAGTCGGATGGATTCCAGGCTGTGCCACCGGTTTGCGGTCAAACAGATGAGACAGTCTCGCATAAGCTAGGTAGGGATCGGGCACCACCAGGCAGTTGCCGTCAAAGCCATCGGCATCCTCGGCCCTAAGCAAAACTGCACCAGCCCGGGTATCCACCAGCTGCTTGCGGTAACTGGCACTGGCCAAAAAAGCCAGCTGCCCGGGACCGGCGTTCTGCAAGGTGCCCAATCCGTGGATTTGCAAGCCAGCCGAACCACGCAGCTGAGCATTCAGCATCCCGGCCAGCGCGTGCAAGCTGTACGCTTTCATCAGATTGTCTCTTAACGCATCTGGTTCATGCGCTCAATCACGCGCAAAGTAATATCCAGCTGTGGCTTCACATCCACCACGGCTCCGCGGTCAATCACCAAGTCATAGTTGCCGGCCTTCAGTACTTCCTCAACCGCTTTATCCAGCTTCGGCTTGAGTGTTTGCAGCACTTCGTTATCAGCCATGGCTTTGGCTTCGTTAAGATCCTGGGATTGCACTTGAAAGTCACGGGCCTTTTGCTTCAGCTCAAGCTCCAAACGCTCGTACTCGGCCTGCTGCATTTTTTCACCGTCTTTCATCAGACGATCTTGCAGACGCTTGGCATCGGACTCAAGGGCTTTGAGCTTGTTCAGCTGGGGAGCAAATTTCTTTTCAGAGTCCACTGCGTACTTTTTGGCTGCATCCGAATCCAAAAGGGCCATTTGATAGTCCAGCACGGCAATCTTGATATCAGCCCAGGCTGCTCCCGTTACCGCCATAGTTGAAAGAACTGCAATTTGAATGAGTTTACGCACGGTATATTTCCTTTTGGTTGACGTATACAACGGGTTAGAAAGTTTGGCCCAGTGTGAACTGGAAGAACTGGGCTTTCGAGTTATCCGGTTTTTTGATCGGACGGCCAACACTGAAACTCAGCGGTCCCATGGCGGTCACCCAGGTCAGCCCCAGCCCGGCAGCACTGCCCAGGTCGCCGGCCTTGATGCTGCAACCACTTTCATTGCGGGCTTTTTGTTCTTTGCTGCAATTGGTGTCAAAAACGTTACCCACATCCCAAAAGGCATAGCTGCGAATGGAGCGCTGGTCCTTGACAAAGGGCATCGGAAAAATCCACTCGACACCACCTTCAATCAGGACGTTACCGCCGAAATGCAAAAAGTCCCGGTCCGGATCGCACTTTTCACGGGTACAGTCCTTACCGTATCCGTAATAAGTGCTGCGCGGGCCCATGGCGCCATCCCGGAAACCGCGCACGGAGTCAAACCCACCGGCATAATAGTTCTCGTAGAACGGCAACTTGCTGGTGGATCCGTAGCTCTCCGCATAACCCAGACGGGTATGGAAACGCAATACATGATCCCCCCAAAGGCCCTTGAAGTACTGGCCGTCATAGTCCAGCCGATAAAATTTCAAGTCGCTGCCAGGCACCGTTGCCTCCAGAAACAGGCTCTGCGAGGCGCCAGCCGTAGGCAGCATGCCGCGGTTCAGGGTCGAAGTGGACCAACCGGCAGTAGCCTTGAAGTTGGTAAAGCTCTTCCCTTCTTTGGTGATAAAATCCTGTATCTCTACCGCCGGATAAGTGCCGGGCTTAACTTTGTCACTTTGTGCACTCAGGCCAAAAGTCAGGCGGGATACCTCGCTGATCGGATAGCCCATGGTGATGCCGCCACCCGCGCTGTCTACGGCATAGCTGGAAACATCATAGTTCAGCTTGTCATAATTGGTCTTGCGATAGAATGCATTGTAACCCAGGCTGACGCCATCTACGGTCCAATACGGATCAATAAAGCTGAAGTTGTAGTGACTCTGGTATTCACTGCGCGTCAGGCCAATGGTGACGTGGTTACCGGTGCCCATGAAGTTGTTCTGACTGATCGAGCCACCCAGGATCATGCCCGCATTTTGGGCATAGCCAATGCTCGCGCTTACGGAGCCGGAGGGTTGCTCTTCAACGCTGAAATTGACGTCAATCTGGTCATCGGTGCCGGGCACGGCTGGAGTTTCAACCGTAACCTCCTTGAAATGGCCCAAACGCTCAAGACGCACCTTTGACTGATCAATCAAGTAGGTGGAAGCCCAGCCACCTTCCATTTGACGCATTTCGCGACGCAATACTTCGTCACGGGTCTTGGTGTTGCCACGGAAGTTGATACGGTTGACGTAAGCGCGCTTGCCCGGGTCAACCACATAGGTAATGGTAACAGTATTGTCTTCATCATGAGGCTGCGGCATGCCGCTGACGTTGGCAAAGGTGTAACCCTCATTACCCAGGCGCCGCGTAATCAGTTCAGAAGTGGTGGTCATCACTTTACGTGAGAAAATCTGGCCCTCCTTGGACAACAACAGCGCTTCGACTTCCTCTTCGGGTACTTTCAGGTCACCGCTCAGCTTGACTTCACGCACTCGATACTGCTCGCCCTCATCAATGTTGACGGTGATATAGACATGCTTTTTGTCCGGCGTGATGGACACCTGGGTCGAGACAATATCCATATTGATATAACCCCGGTCCAGATAGTGTGAACGCAAACGTTCAAGGTCACCGGAAAGCTTTTCACGCGAATACTTGTCATCGCCCTTGAAGAACGAAGTGAAGTGTCTTTTCTTCAGTTCAAACAGTCCGGTCAGCTCTTCGTCGCTGAAAACCGTATTGCCAACGATATTGACGTTACGGATCGAAGCCACCGAGCCTTCCTTGATATCAATCTTGATACCCACACGATTACGCGGCTGCTCGACAATTTTGGCATCAATATGTGCGGAGTAACGGCCCTGGGCCACATACTGGCGCTGCAGCTCGTTGCGTACCCCCTCAAGCGTCGCTTGCTGAAAGATCTCACCCTCGGCCAGTCCGGCCTGTTTCAGGCCTTTAAGCAGGTCATCCTTCTTGATCGCCTTGTTACCGCTGATATCAATCGACGAAATGGAAGGGCGCTCAACCAGGTTGACCACCAATACTTCGCCATCACGAGCCAGACGAATGTCCTGGAAAAAGCCGGTACGGAACAGCGAGCGGGTTGCTTCAGCCAGCTGTTCGTCATCAACCTGATCGCCAACATTAAGTGGCAAGGCAGCAAAAACACTACCGGCAGAGACGCGCTGCAAGCCATTGAGACGAATATCCGTCACCGTGAAAGAGGCGGCCGAAGCCTGGGTGCTGATGATTGCGGAAATTGCCGCGGATAATAACAGACGTTTCATGCTGTCCTTTTTTCTTCCGACTTGTCAGGGCTGTGTCGCAACCACAGCGATGTTTTACATTGGCCGCCTGGTTCAGAGGCGGGCAATATCATTGATCACGGCAAATGCCATCAGACTCAGCACCAGAGCGATGCCCACCTGCATACCCAGCGCCTGAATGCGTTCAGGCAAGGGTTTGCCGCGTATCCACTCTGCTGCATAAAACAGCAAGTGGCCGCCATCCAGTACCGGAACCGGCAGCAGGTTGAGCACGCCCAGACTGATGCTGAGGTATGCCATGAAGTTCAAAAAACTGCGCAGGCCAGACTCGGCCGAGGCACCCGCTACTTTAGCAATGCTGATGGGTCCGCTCAAGTTTTTTGCCGACATCTCGCCCAGCAACATTTTCTTGATGGAAACCAGCGTCATGACGCTCATCCGCCAAGTATGACGCCCCCCCTCGAGTGCGCTACCCCATAAACCATAAGATTTCTCAATCAGCATGGACTCTGGCCAGGGCTCTCCGGTCACACCCGCCCCCAGATAGCCATGACTGGTTTGCCCTTCTGTGCGGGATGCCAGCCGCACCGGAATATGCAGCTCGCTATCACCACGCAACACCCGCAGCTCAACACGCTCATCGGGACGGGCTTGTACCAGCCGTACCAGCTGTTGCCAGTTATCAACTGTTTTATCATCAAGTGCCAGTACCCGATCCTGCAACTGCAAGCCGGCGGCCACTGCCGGACCCTGTTCGTCAAAGTGCGTCAGCACTGCCTGCGCCTCAGGACGCCATGGCTCAATACCCAGCGCCTGCAACGGATTGATCTGTTCCACGCCTTTTTGCCAGGCATCTAGCGTGATGCTGTAACGGCTAGCCACGCTATTGCCCTGCTGACGCGCTTCCAGCTGCAAGGTACCAGTTTCGCCCAGACGCCTCATCAGTTGCACATTTACATCACCCCAGCCACCGACCCCGGTGCCGTCAACTGTGACGATTTCCAGGCCGGCCTGCAATCCGGCCTGCTCAGCCAGGCTGCCCGGCTCAACCTCACCAATCACTGGCCTGACCTGCTGGCTGCCCAGCATGGCCAGTATCCAAAAAAACACAAACGCAAGCAGAAAGTTGGCTACCGGACCGGCCGCCACAATGGCCATGCGCTGGCGCACCGGCTTCAAGTTGAAGGCCTGCATCTCTTCTTGCTTCTGCAGCTGCTCTTCTCGTCCATCCAGCATCTTGACGTAGCCGCCAAGCGGCAGCGCAGCAATTACAAATTCAGTTCCCCGGCGGTCATGCCAGCGCAACAGAGGCTTGCCAAAACCTACCGAGAAACGCAGCACGCGGACTCCACAGCGACGCGCCACCCAAAAGTGGCCATATTCATGAATGGTCACCAGCACGCCCAGCGCAACCAGCGTGCCCAGCAACATATAGATACCGCTCACTCAACTCATCCTGGCCAGCCACTGACTGGCAATTTCGCGTGCTTGCCGGTCGGCATCCAGCACACAGTCCAAACTATCAGCAGCACAGATGTCTGCCTGCTCCAGGGTCCGCTGAACAATTTGTGCAATTTGCAAAAATCCGGCCTGCCCACCCAAAAAACCGGCCACGGCCACTTCATTGGCCGCATTCAATACCGCCGGAGCGGTACCACCCTGCTCGGCCGCTTCACGGGCCAGTCTCAGGCAGACAAATTTTTCCAGGTCCGGTTCAAAAAAATCCATCCGCGCCAATTGGTACAAGTCCAGCGGCTGCACCCCGGAATCAATCCGTGCCGGCCAGGCCAGAGCGTGGGCAATGGGTGTACGCATGTCCGGATTACCCAATTGAGCCAGCACCGAACCGTCAACATAGTCGACCAACGAATGAATGATGCTTTGCGGATGCACCACCACATCCACTTGCCCGGGGCTGGCAGCAAACAGCCAGCAAGCCTCAATCAGCTCCAGCCCCTTGTTCATCATGGTGGCCGAGTCGACAGAAATCTTTTGCCCCATGGACCAATTAGGGTGGGCACAGGCCTGCTCTGGCGTTACCTGCGCCAGCTCACTCAGCGTGGTTTCACGGAAAGGCCCACCAGAGGCGGTCAGCAACAGGCGGCGCACGCCGGTTTGCGGCAACCCTTCCTGATAGTTGCATGGCAGGCACTGAAAAATTGCATTGTGCTCGCTGTCGATTGGCAGCAAGGTGGCACCATGCTCCTGCACCGCCTGCATGAACAAGGCGCCACTCATTACCAGCGCTTCCTTGTTTGCCAGCAAAACCTTCTTGCCTGCGCGTATTGCAGCCAGTGTTGGCGCCAGCCCGGCTGCCCCGACAATGGCCGCTGTAACAGTGTCTACTTCACTGGCGCTGGCAACCTGGTTCAAACCCTGCTCACCATAAAGCACTTCACAATCCTGCCCATTCAACAGGCGCTGCAGTTTCCGGGCATCCACGGCTGTACCCACCACTGCGTAACGCGGACGGTGGCGACGACACAGCTGCGCCAGCTCGTTCACGCGACTGTGGGCTGTGAGGGCAAACACCTCATATTCGTTCGGGTGCCGGGCAATGACATCCAGGGTGCTACTGCCGATGGAGCCTGTCGCTCCCAATACAGTTATCTGCTGCATGTCAGGCCAGCCAACCGGTCAGCAACATCAGCAAAGCAAACAGCGGTAACGCCGCAGTCAGGCTGTCGATGCGATCCAGCACACCACCATGACCGGGTAACAGGTTGCTGCTGTCCTTGATGCCGGCAGTGCGCTTAAACATGCTCTCGGTCAGATCACCAATGACGGAAAACAGCACCACCACTGCTGCTGCCGGTATAAACAGCATTAACTGGCCAGCAGACAAGCCCAGCAATAAACCGCAAACAGCTGCCACCAGCACACTGGCCAACAAGCCGCCATAAAGGCCGGCCCAGCTCTTGCCAGGGCTGACGGCTGGTGCCAGCTTGCGCTTGCCAAAGGCACGACCGCTAAAATATGCACCGATATCGGCAGTCCAGACCATCAGCATGACGGTCAGAATCAGCATATTGGCCTGCTGCTGGCTTTTCAGCCAGACCAGAGCGATACCCGCAGGCAGCAAAATCAGCAAGCCAATCAAGAGCTTGCCAGGAAGTCCGCCCCACCAGGCTGCAGATTTTGGGTAAGCAAACACCATCAGCGTTGCCAATAGCCACCACGCCAGCGCCAGCCACAACACAGGCAGCACAGGTACAAGCAGACTTAACAAAATAAATAGCGCCAACAGCGCAACGGCAAAGCCGATACGTCCTGCCTGGGCCGTCAGACCAGCCAGCCGTGCCCACTCCCAGCCTCCCAGCACCATGATCATGCCCACAAAAGCGGTAAAGGCATGGCCTTGCAAGCCGAAAAAGCCGGCCAGCGCCAGTGGCAATAGCCAGAGAGCTGTGATGATGCGCTGTTTTAACATGATGTGTTTTTATCCGCCTCAAGCTGTTCGCTGGTACGCCCAAAGCGCCGTTCACGGCGCGTGAAGCTATCCAGCGCTGCCTGCATGGCCGCACGCCGGAAGTCGGGCCAGTACAAGTCGGTAAAGTAAAATTCGGTGTAGGCCATCTGCCACAGCAAAAAATTGCTGACACGCTGCTCTCCGCCTGTACGCACAAGCAGATCCGGCTCCGGGCCGTTGGCAGTAATCAGGTGACTGTTGATCAAGTCTTCGGTTATGTCACTTGGTTGCAGGCTTCCTTCACGCACCTTCCCGGCCAGCTGGCGTACAGCCTGCGTAATATCCCAGCGTCCACCGTAATTGGCAGCGATCTGCAAAATAAAGTGGGTGTTGCCTGCCGTCTGTTGCTCGGCAGCGCGGATCGCTGCCTGAAGATCCGGATGAAAGCGGCTGCAATCACCCAGTACTTTCAAACGGATGCCGTTTTTGTCCAGCTTGTTCACTTCACGACGCAAAGCCGCCATGAACAGCTCCATCAAGGCGCTAACTTCATCGGCCGGCCTTTTCCAGTTCTCGCTGGAAAAGGCAAACAGTGTCAACACCTCAACACCGGCCTCGGCACAGGTTTCGATAACCTCGCGCACCGCCCGGACGCCCGCTTTGTGTCCGGCAACACCCGGCAGGAAGCGTTTTTTCGCCCAGCGATTATTGCCATCCATGATAATAGCCACATGGCGCGGCACTACAGCTTTTTTACTGGGCATACGCGCTCCGAATCAGACTTCCATCAGGTCGGTTTCTTTGGCGGCCAGCTGGCTGTCAATATCCTCAATGAAGGTATCAGTAATTTTCTGGATTTCGTCAGCCGCACGACGCTCTTCATCTTCACTGATTTCTTTATCTTTAACCAGGTCCTTGACATCACCCAATGCATCGCGACGCACGTTACGCACAGCAACACGAGCGTTTTCTGCCTCCTGGCGAGCCTGGCGGGTGTAAGCCTTGCGGGTTTCTTCTGTCAGGGCAGGCATCGGTACACGGATGGTGGTACCGGCAGTGGCCGGGTTCAGCCCCAGATCCGACTGCAAAATAGCCTTCTCAACCGCCTGAATTGCGCTACGGTCAAATACGGTCAGCGCCAGGGTACGGGCATCTTCCGCCACTACATTGGCCAGCTGACGCAATGGTGTGTCGCTACCGTAATAGGACACCATCACGCTGTCCAGGATGCTCGGATGTGCACGACCCGTGCGAATCTTGCTAAACGCATTTTGCAGCGACTCTACCGACTTCTGCATGCGTGTCTGGGCATCAGCCTTGATTTCATTGATCATTCAACGGTCTCCTCAACCAGTGTACCTTCGGCACCGCCAAGCACTACATTCAGCAATGCTCCGGGCTTGTTCATGTTAAATACGCGCAAGGGCATCTTGTGGTCACGCACCAGGCAAATCGCAGTCAGATCCATAACCTCCAGCTTGAGATCCAGCGCCTCGTCGTAACTCAGCCGATCAAACTTTTCTGCATTCGGATTTTTGAAAGGGTCGTCAGTATAAACACCGTCTACTTTGGTGGCCTTGAGTACCACATCGGCGTTGACCTCAATGCCGCGCAAGCAGGCAGCCGAATCAGTGGTAAAAAAAGGGTTGCCGGTACCAGCAGAAAAAATCACCACCTCACCCTTGCGCAAGTGGCCCATGGCTTTACGGCGATCATAGTGCTCGGTTACCCCCACCATGGAGATGGCTGACATCACCAGCGCCGGAATATTAGAACGCTCCAGCGCATCACGCATCGCCAGGGCGTTCATCACTGTAGCCAGCATACCCATGTGGTCACCGGTTACCCGGTCCATACCCGCCGCAGACAGTGCAGCACCGCGGAACAGGTTGCCGCCACCGATAACCAGTCCGACCTGCACACCAATACCGATCAACTGGCCGATCTCAAGTGCCATGCGGTCCAATACCTTGGGATCAATGCCAAAATTTTCCGACCCCATCAGGGCCTCGCCACTGAGCTTCAGTAAAATGCGCTTGTAACGGGGCTGACGACTGTTGTCTGGTAAGGCCATTGGCTATCTCCTAAAAATTTATCCGTCGAATTATACCCCGAGATCAGGCAAGTAACGAGGGGTGGCCGCCTACAAACGTTTTTTGCTTGCATTCACTGCCATGGCCCCGCAAATAAAAGCTCGGTCAGTAGCCCTTAACAGCTCCACAATGCGAGGCTAATGCTTTTTGGTGCTGCCTCGGCATAGTCCGGCTAAGGCTCGCCAGCGGGGCCGCCCCCGGACAAAAGTTGCCTGGCTGCATCAAGGCTTTAATGGATGGCAGCAGGCTGCGCGCCCAGACGCTCAGCCAGAGCTGGCACCTCAGCCCGCTACACATCAAGCCCGGGATGTTCTTTATGCGCTGCGAGCAGAGCCACAGCAGGCCATGGTGTTCGTGTTGTCCCCCTTTAAAAATGGTACATTGCTCATCTTTCCAATACTTCAACGCGTGTTGAAGAGTTGCATGACGGATAGCAAAATCGCAACACAGCTTTTCGAATCGCTTGCTTCCCCTGTGCAGCTGGATATCTTCAAGCTACTGGTCAAGCAGGGGCCAGGCGGACTGGTAGCAGGTAAAATTGCCAGCCAGCTGGGTTTGCCTGCAACCAACCTGTCCTTTCACCTGAAAAACTTAACACAGACGGGTCTGCTTAGTGTGGAGCAAAAAGGACGCTATCAGCGTTATCGCGCAGATATTCCATTGATACTTGAGCTGATCAGTTTTCTTGCCCACGAGTGCTGTGCTGGCCACCCCGGGTTGTGTCTTGACTTCCGTGCCGGGTCCAGTTGTTCACCAGAAGTATTGCCAGGTCACAACCTAACCAAATGAGAGCCAGCAATGAACGCAACAGACACCGGCAACTGTACCCGTGATGGAAAGCCTGCTGTTGAATGGACTGCCAATCGGTACCACGCTGGCATTTTGCATGGGTTCCGTGGCGGCCAGCATTCCTGAGGTGATGATGCTGCGCCAATCCATGACATTCAAACTGCAAGCGACTTTCATTTTGTAACTAAAGAGACGGACAATCATGCTGCTGGCTTTTGTAATTTTTTTGGTCACCCTGGTGTTTGTAATTTGGCAGCCCAAGGGGCTGGGTATTGGCTACAGCGCACTGGCAGGCGCTGGTGCTGCGTTAGCGGCTGGGGTCGTACATTGGACTGATGTTGCACTGGTGTGGAGCATTATCTGGGATGCCACATTTACCTTTGTCGCACTGATCATCATTTCGCTGATACTGGACGAGGCCGGTATTTTTACCTGGGCAGCTCTACATATGTCCAGGCTTGGACGTGGCAGTGGGCGCATGCTGCTGCCACTGATTGTTTTGCTCGGTGCGCTGGTGAGTGCACTGTTCGCCAACGATGGGGCGGCTTTGCTACTGACACCGATTATCATGGCAATTTTATTGCGCTTGAATTTTACGCCGCTGGCAACACTGGCATTTATTGTGGCGACTGGTTTTGTTGCGGACACCACCAGCTTGCCACTGATCATATCCAACCTGGTCAACATTGTGACAGCCAACTACTTTGACATCAGCTTTGGTCGCTATGCGGCGGTGATGGTGCCGGTTAACCTGGTTTCATTGCTGGCAACACTGCTGATGCTGTGGCTGGTGTTTGCGCGAAACCTGCCACGCCACTACTCCCTAAAAGGGCTTGAACCACCACGCAGTGCGGTGCGGGATGAGCTGGTCTTTCGGCTCACCTGCCCTTTACTGATTGTGTTGCTACTGGCTTATTTCATTACCGCTCCGCTGCGTGTGCCTGTATCAGCAATCACCGGAGCCGCTGCCCTGATATTGATGGCAGTCGCTGGACGTTGGTGGCAAGGTGGTCGTGATGCCCAGGTTTCTGTACCTACGGCATTGCAAGGTGCCCCCTGGCAAATCGTGCTGTTCTCCCTTGGCATGTATCTTGTCGTGTATGGATTGGGCAAGTCAGGGCTGACCGATCTTGGAGCAAATGCTCTTGAGTGGCTGGCAAGCCAGGGAGATTTTGTTGCCACGCTCGGTAGCGGCGTACTGGTGGCTTTGGTGGCTTCCGTAATGAATAACATGCCTTCAACGCTGATCAGCGCTTTAGCTATTGAGCAGGCGCAAGTCACTGAACACACTCGTGAGCTGATGATTTATGCCAGCGTTATCGGCAATGACTTGGGGCCAAAATTCACGCCCATTGGCAGTCTGGCAACCTTACTGTGGCTGCACGTACTGGCCGGAAAGAACTATCGCATTAGCTGGGGGCAGTACATGAAGCTTGGCTTGCTGCTGACGCCGCCAGTGCTGTTGGCCAGTCTGGCAGCGTTATATTTTTGGCTACCAGTAGCTGGAAGTTAAACTCAGCCCCGGCCTCCAGAATTCTAGGTTATTGACAGGTACTGTGCACGATGAACCTGCTCAGCTACAACAAGGCTTCCCCCGGATAACCGTGCCTCCCGTTTTGGCTGAGGTTTTTCAACACATAAAGCCACCACTCATGCCACTCCAACCAGAAAGCATCCTCTTTAAGCCCTCCCATCCTCTCTTTGCTCCTGCCCCGGCAGAGTGCCGGGCAACTGGTTGGCTGTACGCACACTCACGAAAGTTCTGCACAAAGCCAAAGCAGGCCACGCTCCACGGTAAAGCAGCCCAATACAGACACAAAAAAACCGTCCGAACCCAAAGGGTGCGGACGGTTTTCTGAACGACCGGCAGGTTACTTCTTGGAAGCAGCAACCTGGGCAGCAACCTCGGCAGCAAAGTCTTCCTCGGCGCGCTCAATGCCCTCACCCACTTCATAACGGGTGAAACCAACGATCTTGGCACCGGCTTTTTCGGCCAGTTTGCCAACAGTCACATCCGGATCTTTAACAAAAGCCTGGCCCACCAGGCTAACTTCGGACAGGAACTTGTTGATGCGACCCTTGATCATGTTCTCAACAATGTTCTCGGGCTTGCCCTTGATTTTGTCTTCATTCAACTGCATGAAGATTTCTTTTTCCTTGGCGACGACATCCTCGGCAACATCTTCCGGGTTAACCACTTGCGGGTTGCTGGCAGCAACGTGCATGGCAATGTCACGCGCCAGCTCGGTGTCACCACCCTCCAGGGTAACCACCACACCAATGCGGTTACCGTGCTGATAGGCACCCAGCACATCACCTTCGATGCGCGCCAGGCGACGAATGTTGACGTTTTCACCGGTTTTGGCGACCAGCTGCTCACGCGCACCTTCACGCTCCTCAATCAGCGGAGCCGCATCGGTGTAGCCCTTGGCAGCAGCAATATCCAGGCTTTCGGCCACAAAGTTTTTGAAATCATCCTGCAATGCCAGAAAATCAGTCTGGGAGTTGACTTCAATAATGGTGGCTGTCTTGCCGTCTTCGGCCAGTTTGATACCAACCGAACCCTCGGCAGCAATATTGCCAGCCTTTTTGGCTGCCTTGATGGCACCGGCCGCACGCATGTCGTCGATGGCTTTTTCAATATCGCCACCCGCTGCTTCAAGGGCCTTTTTACAATCCATCATGCCCTGACCGGTACGCTCACGCAGCTCTTTAACCATTGCAGCAGTAATCTGTGACATTCTAATTCCTCGCAAAAACATTAAGCAGGCGTGACCGGCGCACAGGCCGCCACGCTCCAATTCGGACAAAAAAGGGGGCTGTGCCCCCTTTCTTCAGGCGCCAGCAGCCACTCAGGCCTCAGCAGCCTCGTCAGCCACTTCAACAAATTCTTCGGCTGTAGTTGCTGCACTCTGGCGTGCGCGCAGTACCGCATCAGCGGCAGCTACCAGATATAGCTGAACAGCACGGATAGCGTCATCGTTACCCGGGATCACGTAGTCAATACCGGCAGGATTGCTGTTGGTATCCACCACGCCAATAACAGGAATACCCAGTTTGTTGGCTTCGCTGACGGCTATGTTTTCGTGATCTACGTCAACAACAAACAGCGCATCAGGCAAGCCACCCATATCCTTGATGCCACCCAGGCTGCGCTCCAGCTTTTCCAGATCGCGCGTACGCATCAGGGCTTCTTTTTTGGTCAGCTTCTCGAAGGTGCCGTCCTGGGCCTGCGCTTCCAGATCACGCAGGCGCTTGATCGAGGTGCGGATGGTTTTGTAGTTGGTCAGCATGCCGCCCAGCCAGCGATGATCAACATAGGGCATGCCACAACGCTCAGCCTGCTCACGAACGATCTTGCTGGCAGAACGCTTGGTGCCCACAAACAGGATCTTGTTCTTGCCAGCGGCTTTTTGCTCAATGAAACTCATGGCTTCGTTGAACAGTGGCAGGGTTTTTTCCAGATTGATGATATGAATTTTGTTGCGCGCACCAAAGATGTATTTGCCCATCTTGGGGTTCCAGTAACGGGTCTGGTGGCCAAAGTGGACGCCAGCCTGCAGCATGTCGCGCATGGATACGTTTTGAGTCATGGTGATTCCTGATAATGTTCGGGTTAAGCCTCCACATACCCCGCTCTTCAACCCCGCAGGGCACCCAGAAAAACGTGTCGGTATGTGTGTGGATTAAGTACGCTTGCAGATCTTCCCTGCAAAGCGCCGCGTTTTATAGCACACCAGTCAGAAAAGTTCCATCTTTTCTTGTGATTTTCAGACCCTTTGCATGATTTGGTCCGGAAACGGGCGCGACATCACCACTGGATAAATTGGCCATTTGACATTTCAGGCGGGGTGCCCCTCAGTGACAGCTTGCTGCGCTGGCCGCTGACGCTCCGGAGCGGGGCTGCCCGCATCTTGTCAGTGGTGACATGCCGGATTTGCGCCAGCACCCACGCACCGGACGGACAGCCCTTCCGCCTTTAGCGGAGCAATGCCTTGATACTCCCGTCGTGCATCAACAGGCAGCAGTAGAGAAGCAGCAGGTCTTGTGCAAACACGTGCAGAACCAGACTGGAGCCACTACAGGGTTCCCGCTTGCCATACTCTGCCCGGGCGGACGTGGGCTTACACGGAAATCTGCTAAAAACAGATGTTAAAACCAGCTACAATGGCTGCCCAATACACAAATATCCTGCAAGGCAAGTTTAATGTCCCAGCAAGAAGTCCTGACGGTTAGCCAGCTCAACCAGCGTGCCCGCCACCTGCTGGAGGACGTGTTTCCTGCAGTAGTGGTGGAAGGCGAAATTTCCAACCTGGCGCGCCCGGCTTCCGGCCATTTGTACTTCACTCTAAAGGATGCCGGCGCACAAATCCGCTGTGCTTTCTTTCGACAAAATGCTGTCCGTTCGCGCCAGCAAGTAGAAAACGGCATAAAAGTACGCCTGACCGGCCGGCTGTCCATTTATGAAGGTCGTGGTGATTATCAACTTATTGTCAGCCAGATGGAAGCAGCTGGCGAGGGCGCCCTGCGTGCTGCTTACGAAGCACTCAAGCAACAATTGCTGCAAGAAGGCCTGTTTGCTGCCGAACACAAACAACCCCTGCCCCGCCATCCCCGCCGTATCGGGCTGGTCACCTCACCCAGCGGCGCGGTGATTCGCGACATCATCAGTGTTTTTGCCCGGCGCGCACCGCACATTGACCTGGTGCTGGTACCCACTGCTGTGCAAGGCAAGGAGGCCACTGCACAAATTGTCCACGCCCTGCAACTGGCTGACCAGGCCGGTTTTGACGCCATTATCCTGGCCCGTGGCGGCGGCTCGCTGGAGGATCTCTGGTGTTTCAACGAAGAAGCCGTTGCCCGTTGTCTGGCCCGCGTCCAAACCCCGCTGATCAGCGCCATCGGCCACGAAACCGACACCTCCATCAGCGATTTTGTCGCTGATGTACGTGCGCCCACCCCCACTGCAGCAGCCGAGCTTCTGTCTCCTGACCGTCAGCAGCTGCTAATGACCCTGCAGGAGCAGAAGCAGCGTCTGGCACGACGCATGGCCGAATTGCTGCAGAACCGCCAACTGCAACTGGACGCCCAGCACAAACGCATACGCCACCCGCGCGAGCGAATCGAACAACGTATGCAGCGCCTGGACGAGCTGCAACTGCGCCTGCGCCGCGCCTCAGAGCAACAGCTACAGCAGGCCCGCTGGCAGCTGCAGCAACAGCAACAGCTGCTGGACAGTGCTTCACCGGTACTGCGCCTGCAATTGGCACAGCAAAACCTGCAGCAGCTCCAGCAACACTTACAACAGGGTGTGCAGACACAGCTGCAACAGCACCAGCACAGCCTTCAGCAACTGGTCCGCAGCCTGCAACTGGTCAGCCCGCTCGCCACACTGGACCGGGGCTACGCCATTCTCACCGACCACACGAGCAACAAGGTTATACAAAGCGCACAACAGGCAATTGCCGGCCAGCAATTGACAGCGCGCCTGGCAGACGGCAGCCTGCAAGTAAAAATTACCGCGGTCCAGCCGGCACCTGTTCGCTAGCTGCCAGTGTGACTGGCTCGCCCATGCAAGTTCGGATGGTTTACGTGTCAAGGCAACGCGCTCGCAGCAGGCCACGGCAGGGCCCCGGCAAGAAACAGCCATGCGGCAGTGAGGCTCGGGGCGCAGCAACTGGCTAACGGAGCGCATCAAAGCAGGCCACCAGCCGCAGGCTGGTGCAGGCAACATTAGGCAATAACAGCTGTCCCACACTAGCATATCGACTTTCTCATCTGACACCTCCCGGGAGCTATCAATGGAAGCAATCATCGAACTCTGGCAACTGTGGATCACCGAATTTCCCCTACTGGAAACTTTTGTGTACGCCAGTGGCCTGCTCGTCTTTGCCCTGATCGTCAACCAGGTCATCAAGAAAATTCTGCTGCGCGGCTTCTACCGGTTCCTCAAGCATCTGACTCAGGGCCACTCGGACGATTTCGGCGTCGTCAAACGGCTTACCAACATAGCACCAGCACTGGTGATCAGTTCTGGCCTGCACTTGGTACCACATCTGCCTGCTGCCCTGGTTAGCGTCATTCTCAATGTGATAAGCGGCTTTATTATCCTGACCATTGCCCTGGCCATCAGTGCCGCGCTGGATGTGGTGAATCACCTGTATAATCGCCGTGCCGACGCCCACCGCAAACCGATCAAGGGCTATTTGCAGGTCGTCAAGATCGTCATTTATGCCCTGTCCACACTGCTGATCATCGCCACGCTGATTGATCGCTCACCCCTGATCCTGTTCTCCGGTCTGGGTGCGATGGCTGCGGTACTCATGCTGATTTTTCAGGACACCCTGCTCTCGCTGGTTGCCAGTGTACAAATCTCGTCAGGTGACATGATCCGGGTTGGCGACTGGGTTGAAATTCCGGCACTGGGTGTAGATGGTGATGTTATAGACATTGCTCTACACACGGTAAAAATCCGCAACTTCGACAAAACCACGACCACAGTTCCGATCAAGCGTTTTATCAGCGATGCAGTAAAAAACTGGCGTGGCATGCAGGAGAGCGGCGGCCGCCGAATCAAGCGCAGCCTGCTGATCGACCAGCAAAGCATTGGCTTTCTTGATACCGAACGCATGCAGTATCTGAAAGGCTTTCGCCTGATGTACGGCTATTTTGACAGCAAAATAGATGAACTGAACCAGTGGAATCAGCGCTATATTCACGCCAAAGCCGGTGAAGCAGCCGACACCCGCCGCCTAACCAATATAGGTACCTTTCGCGTATATATTGAGCGCTACCTGCGCAACCACCCCGGCGTAAACCAAAACATGCTACAGATAGTTCGCCAGTTGCAGCCAACTCCCGAAGGCTTGCCGCTGGAAATCTATTGCTTCACCAATACCACGGCCTGGGTTTCCTACGAAAGCATCCAGTCAGACATCTTTGACCACTTGCTGGCCATAGCGCCAGAGTTTGGCCTGCGCGTTTACCAAGCACCCAGTGGCGGCGACTTCAGCGCCTTTGCCGGGCTGCGCCTGCAATCTTGATTAACTGCTGCCAGAGGCGGGGTACCCGGCTCCTGCCCAGCCTGTATTGCGAGCCAGGCAGAAGCCGAGTAAGCCGAAAACGCCAATCGAAGCCTGACTAATGCGGCTGTCCGGCCTCCTTGCCCCGCAGTCATGCCTCAACTGGCGCCCTCAATTCGACAAGCACGGCATGTATCAGGTTTGCCCGCCTACCATGCCTGCTGCCTGTCATTTGAGCCGTTAAAAACTCATGTCAATACGCGTCCACCAGGTACGGCCCTGCTCGTTGACCCGGGTCGGATCATCGGGGTAACCAAAACCTGCGTTACCGGCCAGGTTCAGGTGCTCGCTGTATTTCTTGTTAAACAGGTTGTCGATCCCGGCGCTGAGTTTCCAGTTACTGCTGAGACGGTAAGCACTATTGAACGAGAACACGCCAAAGCCCGAGCTGGGACCAAAATCCTTGCCGGTGACGTTACCCTTCATATTGTCAGTTCTATTTTGTGCCCTGACCAGACGCCATAATGCCGCACTGCTCCAGTCACCCTGTTCGTAACCCAGGGAGAAACGGGCCTCCAGTGGCGGCATCTGTGGCAAGGCACGGCCATCGGTGGTGTTCTTGCCCCAAGCGTAAGCAAGGCTGGCATCGGCTTTCCAGCCGGGCGCAAAGCGGTGTGAACCTCCAATTTCCGCGCCCATAATGCGGGCGTTGACGTTGCGCACTGAAGACATCACCATCATGCCGCCTTGCCGGTAATCAAATAGCATATAATCGCGAATCCAGCCGGCATAACCGGATGCCCACACTTCAACTGGCCCCTGCGCATACTGAACGCCAAAGTCCAGCTGGGTGGTTTTTTCCGGCTTGGCCGTAGCAAAAGCGGTTGGTTCAAATCCGGTTGGATTCATGCCGCCACCGATAGGTGTACTAGATGCTGAAAACAACTCCCAGTAATCTGGAAAGCGCTGGCTATGGCCCAGCCCGACATAGGCGGTGGCCGGCACACTGCTCAGGTCATGCTCATAACGGGCAAAGCCGCTTGGCAAGGTTTTATTGCGGGTTTTTTCTGCGGTCGGGTTGTCCAGGCATGCCCCCATACCTGTGCAGAGTGCTGCCCTCTTGTCCTTGGCCGCATGGCGATCCAGTCGCGCACCTGACACAATTCTGTCTGCCGGATTCAGCGTCCAGGTGCTTTCGACAAAGCCCCCCCACTGGCTAAATTCGGCATCTTTTACCCTGCTCTGTTGCTTGTAGTGCTCCGCCGGCCCTTTACGGGCACGATGTTCATTTTTTTGTGCGTCCACACCGGCAATCAACTCGAACCGGCCCCATTGCCAGCTACTTTTCAGCCTTGCACCCAATGTGCGACGATCGACCTGGCTAGCAAAAGGGCCTCTCATCATTGGCATGCCAGCAGCCGGGTTGTCAGGTGCCCGCCGCAACTTGTAGTTATCCATAATGTGATCGGCATAGTTGTAATACAGTTGCGCTTCGACGGTTTTCCAGGTGTCACCCAAATTTTCCTGTTTGTAGCGCAGGCCCAGGCTTTCGCGCTTGAACCGGGTGCCATCCATGCCACGCCCGGCGTAACGTGATTCGCCGTCACCGCTGCCACCGGTCAGTTCCAGCCAGATGTCGTCATTGGGTGTCCAGCCAATCGCCACATCCGTGTTCCACTTGTTCCAGCGTGACGGCACCCGCTTGTTGTCACCATCGTTATAGTCATGCGCTTTCGAGGCATTGCCCATCAGGCGAACATAGCCTTCGCTGTTGCCAATGGCCGCATCCAGATTGCGGTCAAAACGACGATGCGAGCCGACCAGCACATTGGCATCAATACGCATGCCGGTTTCGTCAAACTGCTCTGGCCCCCGCTCAAACAGCACCGTTGCAGCCGAGTTGCCCGGCCCCCACTGCACGCTTTGTGGCCCCTTGATCACGGTCAGCTTGTCGTAGGTTTCCGGGCTGATGTAAGAGCTGGGCGAGTCCATGCGGCTGGGGCAAGCACCCAGCATCTCGCCGCCGTTGGTCAGCAGCTTCAGGCGCGACCCAAACATGCCGCGAAACACCGGATCACTGTTGACGCCGCCACTGCGCAATGCGGAAAAGCCGGGAATGGTCTTTAGATAGTCGGCGCCATCGCTGGCCGGTACCGGCTGGCGTGGCAATTTGGGGTCGGTTACCACCACGCCCGGGGATTGCTGTGCCACTCCCGTAACAACAGTGGTCGGCAGGTAGGTCGTGTTTTCTGCGGCCTGTAACGAACTGGCGAGCGCCAGCAACACAGCCACGGCCAGCGGCTGCTGCTTGAAAATATTTTTTTGCATGTCTTTACCTGTAAGCACTGCACATCAGTGCTCCAAAACAAATGAAATCAATGTTTTAGTAAAGCCATTACCCAGATGTCCGATAGGGGCGCGCAAGACTATCGGCACATGCCACAGCCTTCTGCGTCACACAGAGCAATTGAACACGACAGATAGAGTCGGCCAACGCCATCGTCAGCAGCGCCACTATCAACAACACATCAAGAAGGTAAGGCCGGATCAGGCAAGACAGGGTGGTGCACGCGGCGCCGCATGGGAGCGCAAAACTGCAAAATAGACGGTTACCCGATAAGGCCGGGCAGCAGGCAACAAAGGCGGCGCAAGCAGGACAACCAGCAACGCCAATATCAAGGCTGGGCTAAGGGTCAGCAGCTCGCAGTAGCCGCACATCTTCAGGTTGTTGACCCAGTCCGGTAAATACGGATTTATTTTGTGCCCCATCATTTCATGATGGGCAGCATGCTCTCCGCCTGCCATGCCCAGCCCGGCATGCTGCTGTGGAGCAAAACTGACCACGGCCTGCTGAAAAGGCTTGGCCGGCTGCATGACGCCCTGGGCCCCTGAAATCAGTGGCCCCAGATGCATCATCAGCACGGCAAAACAGCCAAGCCAGAATGCAGGATGTGACAACAGCCTATGTGGCATGAGCAAAGCCCGACGAACACAAGAACAACACTGATCAAACTAACATGAACAGAGTAAAGCACCCCCGTGTCAAACCATCACACCGCCTGCTGATTGCGTTTTTTTTGATTTAACGCAAAAAAAACAAACCCGACAGGCTGCAATCAGCCAATTATTTCATTTTCACCAAATTTGTTGCACACAAAAATCAAAACACTTAAATTTACAATCAGTTTCAGCCCCATCCGGCTAAATTTGTGCAATAAAACCCCAAAAAGGCATATCCCATGAGCATGTTGAAAAACCCGGCCAGCAAATACCGCGCCTACCCTGTTGTTAACCTCCCCGACCGTACCTGGCCCAACCGCATCCTGACCGAAGCGCCCATCTGGTGCAGCTCGGATTTACGCGATGGCAACCAGTCGCTGATCGAACCCATGAGCCCGGAAAAGAAGCTACGGTTTTTCAAGACACTGGTGCAAATCGGCATCAAGGAAATCGAAGTCGGTTTTCCTTCCGCCTCACAAACCGATTTTGACTTTGTCCGTCTGCTGATTGAAGAAGACCTGGTGCCAGACGACACCACCATCCAGGTGCTGACCCAGGCCCGCGAAGACCTGATCGCCCGCACTTTCGAGTCGCTGCAGGGCGCAAAAAAAGCCATTGTTCACGTCTACAACGCCACCTCGCCAGCATTTCGCAAAATCGTGTTCAGACAGGACAAAGAAGGCACCAAGGCGCTGGCCGTACATGCAGCCCAGTTGCTGAAAAAATACGCCGCGCAACAGCCCGATACCGACTGGCGCTTTGAATACTCGCCAGAAACC
The DNA here is from genome assembly GCA_012728415.1 of Gammaproteobacteria bacterium. Classification (GTDB taxonomy): domain Bacteria; phylum Pseudomonadota; class Gammaproteobacteria; order Pseudomonadales; family Pseudomonadaceae; genus Thiopseudomonas. The sequence goes on along the minus strand of JAAYFD010000017.1, from coordinate 1,358 downwards.
TTCAGCGCTACCGAACCCGAGTTTGCCGTTGAAGTCTGTAACGCAGTCAGCGAGGTAATTCAGCCCACTGAAACCCACAAGCTGATTTTCAACCTGCCGGCCACGGTTGAAGTGGCCATGCCCAACGTCTACGCCGACCAGATCGAGTACTTCTGCCGCCATATCAATCACCGCGACAAGATTGTCGTCAGCCTGCACACCCACAACGACCGTGGCACAGGTGTAGCCGCTAGCGAACTGGGGCTGCTGGCTGGTGCCGACCGTGTGGAAGGCTGCCTGTTTGGCAACGGCGAGCGCACCGGCAACGTGGACCTGGTCAATCTGGGCCTTAACCTTTACACCCACGGCATTGACCCAAAACTGGATTTTTCCGACATCGACAACATTCGCCGCGTCGTGGAGGAGTGCAACCAGCTGCCGGTCCACCCGCGTCACCCCTATGTCGGCGACTTGGTACACACCGCCTTCTCCGGCTCGCACCAGGATGCCATCCGCAAGGGCTTTGCCCAGCAGGACCCGGACGGCATCTGGGAAGTACCCTACCTGCCCATCGACCCTGCCGACATTGGCCGCAGCTACGAAGCGGTGATCCGCGTCAACAGCCAGTCCGGCAAGGGCGGCGTGACCTATCTGCTGGAGCAGGAATATGGCATCCAGATGCCGCGCCGCATGCAAATCGAGTTTAGCCAGGTGATCAAGGATGCAACTGATCGCTCCGGTACTGAAGTGACTGCCTTGCAAATTTATGAACTGCTGGACACGCACTATCTGCAGGCTGACGCGCCTTACCAGTACCAGACCCATAACCTGCAAGAAAGCGGCGGAGAAAGCCGCTTGCAGGTCAGCCTGAAAAAAAACGGCGAGCCCTTGCAGCTTGATGGCACCGGCAGCGGACCGATTGCCGCACTGGCCGAAAGCCTGCCCGAAGCAATTGAGATCATGGATTACAGCGAGCACGCCATCGGAAGCGGCAGCAATGCCAAGGCAGCCGCCTACATCGAACTGCGCCGGGACGGCGAGCGTCCGGTATTTGGTGTCGGTATTGACCACAACATCACTACCGCCAGCATCAAGGCGTTGTTCAGTGCCCTGAACCGCAGCCTGCAGGATTGAGGCGGGCTTTGTACTGTGGCGCCAGGATGTGTCGTGGTGCTGCATCAGGCAAAGCACAATCATCCAGCTACAGAGCGACAGCAGCCCGCTACAGCGTAGCGGGCCACAAACTCTCAACCACACAAGGCAGATTCGGAACGGGCGGGGCCGAAGCCGGGCCTTTAGCGGTTTGGGCCAGCCTGCTGGACCGAACCAGCGCAGCCCGGCGTAGCGCCCCGACCGGCCCAGACGCCACAGTGCAAACC
>JAAYFD010000001.1 GCA_012728415.1 Gammaproteobacteria bacterium | reverse complement strand
TTGCCTCCATCCAAAACAGAAAAGCCATGGTTTATGTCGGTGGCAACGCCGGTATGCTGCATGCGTTTAATGCCGAAACCGGTGTAGAAGAGTTTGCCTTTGTACCCACTGCGGTCTTCCCTTACCTCAACAAGCTGACCGGTAAAGGCTACACCCACCAGTATTATGTCGATGGCACGCCGACCGTCGCCGATATTTATGATAAGGAAAATGGCAAGTGGCGTACCATTTTGGTCGGCACCCTGCGCGCGGGCGGCAAGGGCCTGTTTGCCCTGGACATTACGGATCCCGAAAAAATCAGTCTGTTGTGGGAGTTCCACGAATACTCGGCAGAAGCCGTCGATCTGGCCATCAAGCCCGGCTACAGCTTCCCAAAACCCACGGTGGCCCGTTTGCATAATGGCCGCTGGGCTGTGGTAACCGGCAATGGTTACAAGGGCGAAGGCACTAATAATGGCGGAGCGGCTCTTTACATCATTGATGCCATTACTGGGAAGCTGACAAAAAGCCTTGAAGTAACAGGTGAAACGGGGGAAAACGGTCTATCTACTCCACGACTGGTCGACTTTGACGGTGATGGTGTAGCCGACTACGCCTACGCCGGTGACCTACAAGGTAATCTGTGGCGCTTTGATCTGCTCGGTGGCAGCGCTACCGGCCCTGATACCAACCCTCCCAGTAATGGCAGCTATGGCACCAAGAGTGATGGCATCAGCAAATTCCAAGTATCTTATAATGGTAGCCCCATGTTCAAAGCCAGATCAGAAAACGGCCAAATCCAACCAATTACCTCGGCCCCTAGCGTAATACGCCACCCAACCCGCCTTGGGTATCTCGTGGTATTTGGTACTGGCCGCTATGTAGAAATTGGTGACAAGGAACCTAACACGAGCCATGCCCAAAGCTTGTATGGTATCTGGGATATGCAGACAAAAGGTCAACCAACCGGTGCCATGACCGCGCCACCGATTAATCGCAGTAATATGACCCAACAAAGCTTCGTCAGTGAAACAAGCGGCACCGGTGCAACCACCGGCACCGCCCGCCAAGCCCGCACTGTAAGCAACAACCCAGTCGAATGGTATACAGACTTCAACGCAACCAAACCGATCAAGCAACGTGGCTGGTATCTGGATTTCAACGGTGGTGGCTTACAAGGTGAAATCATGGTTGAAGATATGCGCACTTTGGGTAACACCTTGTTCCTGCAAACTCTTATTCCTAACGATGACCCCTGTGCCAACGGTGCCGGAAACTGGCTATACGCCATCAATCCTTCAACTGGTGGACGCACCCTGCATCATGCCTTCGATACCCGGGGAGCAAATGATCTGATCCTCAGCGGTATCCAGTTTGGCACTGAAGGCGGGGTATCAATCGGCCAGGACGAGGAGGGTTATAAAGCCTTTGCTCCCGGGGACCTGGAACCTATTTCTCCTGATCCTTCATCGCTCGGCCGTCAAAGCTGGCGCATGATCCAAAACCCATAACAAGGAGCCTGCCGCCTGCCCGTCATAATATGGGCAGGCGGGTTTAATACTCACTTCACAAGGAATAACCAGATGCATCCAAAGCAACAGCAAGGATTCACCCTTATCGAAGTCATGGTCGTAGTGGTTATTATCGGCATCCTGGCTTCCATCGCCTACCCTAGTTATCAGGAGTATGTGCGCCGCGCCAACCGTGCCGAAGGTCAAGCTTTCCTCCAGGATATTGCAGCCAGGCAAGAGCGCTATTTTTCACAAAACAACAAATACATAACCTCGGTAGACGACATAGCGAGCCTTGGTGCAAAAAACTCGTCTGAAACCAAAAAATACGAGCTGACTATTTCTGATGCTGATAACTATACCCTGACTGCTAAGCCAAATTTCACAGATGAAAAATGTGGTGAACTAACCCTGAATGCCTTGGGAGACAAAGGCGCCGGTGGCACAGCTACAGCTAGTGACTGCTGGAAGTAAATTGAAGGCATTATATAAACAGCAAAGCAGTTGCCTTTAAAACAGGCTGCTTTGCTTATTATCTATTATCAGGCTGGCCAACCAGCCTTTCCTTCTGCTGCTTGCTCATCCTTTTGATCGCTAGCTCCCGTTTTAACGCACAGCCCTTGCCCGCACACTCTTCAACATACACCATACCCACCGCCGGGCTGCTATTGAAAAACCGCGCACCCTTCCCGCTTTGATGCTGCTTGAAGCGCCGCTGAGGGTCGGTGGTGATACCACAATAGAGCGCACCGTTTTCGGCCCGGACCAAATACACATACCAGGCTTGTGGACTAGGCTGCAGCTGTAGTTTTGAGCTAGACTGCATCCTCTCCTTTCCTGTCAAACCTTTGAGCTCCAATGTTTATCCAGATTTACACCACAGGTGGCACCTTCGACAAAGTATACTATGACGCCCTGTCCGAGTTCAGCATTGGTGAGCCCATGGCTACGCCCTTGCTTGCAGAAGCAGGCGTCAACTTTGATTATAAAGTCACCAGCTTACTGAAAAAAGACAGTCTGGATTTTACTGATAATGATCGGGAACTACTCGCTCAGCATGTTCATCAGGCCACCGCGGACAAAATCCTGATCATTCATGGTACCGACACTATGGCACACAGCGCCGAAGCCTTGGGCAACATACCCGGCAAAACAGTTGTGTTCACCGGAGCCATGCAGCCTGCGCGAATGCAGCACAGCGATGCCCCTTTTAACCTGGGTTTCGCTATCGGTGTTTTGCAGTGTCTTTCAGCCGGCATCTACATTACGATGAATGGACAAGTTTTTAACGTTGGTCAAGTACAGAAAAACCGTGCTTTAGGCCGCTTTGAATCAGTATAAAAGAGGACCCCATGCTGGAAACTGCATTGATTGTTGAAGCCCTGAAACCCGCTGATGCCTGCGTAATTTGGCTGCATGGACTGGGAGCCAGCCGCAACGATTTTGAGCCGGTCGCCCGTATGCTACAGCCCCAGCTGCCCCACGTACGCTTTATTCTGCCGCAAGCTCCCACGCAGGCGGTCACCATCAACGGCGGCTACAAGATGCCCAGCTGGTACGACATCCTGTCAATTAGCCCCGGTAAGCGGGCTATCAACAGCGACCAGCTGGAAGAGTCCAGCCAAAAACTGATCCGAACCATTGAAGCTCAGCGGGATGCCGGGATTGATCCAAAGCGTATCTTTCTCGCCGGTTTTTCCCAGGGAGGTGCTGTCGTTCTGCATACCGCTTATCTTCGCTGGCACGCCCCGCTTGGTGGAGTTATGGCGCTCTCCACCTATGCACCGACCTTTGAAGAGGTGACTAAGCCAGTCGCCCAACCTCCCGCTTTAAATATGCATGGCCGTTACGATGGTGTAGTTCCTCTGGTTATGGGGCAGGCTGCCTGGCAGCAACTGAATGAGTGGGACGTGAGTACTACCTGGAAGGATTATCCCATGCAGCACGAGGTGACCCACGAACAGATTCTGGATATCGGCAATTGGCTTTATAAGCACCTGCATTCTGACAAACAATAATTGTTCAAGCGTCCAATAACGGGGTCAGGTACGTTTACAGGTGAATGTACCTGACCCCGTTATTACCTTGGCTATCAAGTCCGCCAGACAATGTGACTGACTCCTTGTGCATTCACCTTGAGCCAGTCATCGGCACCTTGCTCTCCCTGTTCTTCTTGCCAGCCGCCAGGCGCACAGCGCACTTCAATACCCAAAGCGGCACATGCAGCCTGTGCACACTCCAGATCACTGCCCCACGGCGTAACCGGGCTGTCAAACAACAGCGAATGCCACGAGCCAACTGCCTTGTTGTACCAGGTCACTGTGACACCGTCGCAATCACATCTATACAGCTGCCCATGGCTCTGCCATTCGGAACAGCGCTCAAACACTCGGCATAACCACTGCCTAGCCTGCTCCGGGGTACAGTCCTTTAGGTAAATTTCAATATCCGGCTGCATGATTTAGTCTCCCACTCGCTCTATTCGGTCCAGACGAACCGATACTGTGACAGCTTCCAGCGTCTGTACCACATTGTCACGACATTCCTGACGAGCACGTTGGCCATGAGGCGTCATTAACAGCAAGTTGAGTCGCGCATCCCTGTCTGGCAAATTCAGTGTAAAGTTCAAAAATTCTGTATGCACAACCTGCAAACCATCCGGTAGCTTCGCCAGATGTTTGGCATCATTATATGGACGCACACTGTCGTAAATCATTTTCCGCAGCTCAAGCAGATGATCACGCGCTGGCCCAAGGTGTAGCAGGACGCCTCTTGCGCTCAATAGGCGCTCAGCCTCCTGCCAGTCCAGTGGGCTAAAGATGCTGAATAATAAGTCCAGACTTTTGGTTGCCAGCGGAACACGGGCCATACTGGCGATTAACCAGTTGATGCTCTTGTCACGTTTACAGGCCTGGATGATTGCTTCTTTGCTGATATCCAATGCATAACCGCTGCCACTCCCAAGGGCAGTTGTTATCGCATGACTGTAATAGCCTTCTCCGCAGCCTATGTCGAGCCACTCAGAGGGCTTGCAAGCCACGGCATGTTCACACAGGAAGTCAGCAATAGGCCGATAATACCCACCCGAAAGAAAGCTGCGCCTGGCCTGCACCATTGCAGTATTGTCACCCGGAGCCCGACTGGCCTTGTACTGTACCGGCAGCAGATTGAGGTAGCCCTGACGGGCCCTGTCGAAGCTGTGTTTATTTTCACAGGCAACGCCCGTCGATGTCATCTTCAGTCCGGTTTCACAAAGAGGGCAAATGAGCACGTATAGTCCCGTCCACTGACTAAAAGAGTAGCAATGATAAAAGCTATTTGATTTGAAAACAAAAGCCACAGCTCCATGAATGCACAGACGCCTCAGGGCGGGATGGCCGGGCGCTTACCCAGCATGCAGGCGGCCCGCTGGCTTGCGCAGGCCAGAAATGAAAAAGGCCACCCGCAGGGGTGGCCTTTTTGCGTTTGAAGCTTGACGATGACCTACTCTCACATGGGGAG
>JAAYFD010000016.1 GCA_012728415.1 Gammaproteobacteria bacterium | reverse complement strand
GGAGCACCGACCCAATCTGGCAAGCCACTATCACCAGCAACCCACTCGACCACGAACACACGACGTACCATTACCTGCACACCGATCACCTCTACACCCCGATGCTGGCCACGGACGCAACCGGTGAAATCAGCTGGAAAGCGGTCCAGGAAGCCTTTGGTGCTGTTAGCGTTCAGCAACACCAAAGCCGAATCAGCATGAACCTGCGCTTTCCGGGGCAGTATTACGATCAGGAAACCGGCACACACTACAACTTCCACCGGGACTACAAGCCCAATGCCGGGCGTTATGTGCAGAGTGATCCGATTGGGTTGGAGGGGTGGGATGAATATGTATGGGTATGTCAAGTTAGATCCGATTAGTGGAACCGATCCCTTGGGGCTCGTTACTTGGAAAGGCATGTATGGTCTAATTTCTGTTGGGAAAGCGGTCGATGGGAGTTTTATCTCGGTGGGTGGCGTTGTAGGTCATGCAGTGCTAGGAACTGAATGTATAAATGGTAAAAAAGGGGTGGTGAATATTTTGTTTTATGGTGTTGATGCGGAAGCAGGAAAAGGTCTTTTAGGGCCAATAACCCTTGAAACATCAACTTTAGAGTGTGAAGCGCCAATGGATTACACTGATTTTGATGGTGATTTTAGATTGATCAGTGTAGGTACTATTTTTGCTTCATATACGAAACTAACACTTGGAGGGGCGTCTTGTTCGGCCACGGGTTGGCAAATATCAACAGATCTTTTGGTTTTTAGTAGTGCATTTGGAAGATCGGTAGTGTTGGGTGGGGCTATGGAGGACTGTTGTGGTTGAGGTTTCTAATCGCTTTTTGTTATTCAATATTTCTCTATTTATTTTGTTTAGTGTTCTTGAGTATATGGCTTTGTATTTATTTTTTTTGCGAATTAGAAACAAGCACTCTGATCTGTATTTGGATATGGGGCGGCCATCTTTGTATATGTCTATGAATACAAATAAATATGGGTGGTGGCCAGTTTATGTTTTTTTATTCAAAAGAAAATATACAGAGCTTGGTGATAAGTTCTTGCTGCGGGTTTCGCTATTGTTGACAGCGCTATCTATTGTTCAAGTTTCGATATTTCTCCTGTTGATTATTTCCGTTTTTGTACGCTAATAGTTTGACGCTCCATAGGTTTTAGATTAGGATTGCTCTTCTGGCTATTGAAAATAGCTGAGTAAATCATAAGGTGAGATTGTGAGCGAAGCGAAGTGGTCTATTTACCCTTATTTGTTATTGAGTTAGAAATTTTTGCGTCGATTTCTTTCTCGCGATGACTAATTAATTGGCGTTTCATTAATTCGAGAGGTCGGTGTGAATGGTAAGCTAAAGCTGTTAGCTTTTATATTTTTCGGGTGGTGTTGTTTTTGGTATGGAGCTTCTTTTGGAATGAAAGAATCTTTTTGCTTTTTTTCATCTGAACTTGAGTATGAGATTAAATATATAGGCTATTTGTTGGATAAGGATGAGATTGATATAAGGCGTAGCGTTGAGAATTATTATACGGATAGAGTGAGATATAAAGAAGTATTGGATTCGCAATCTGAGCTCTCATTAATTGATTTTTTGGCTTCTCCGGTAACGCAGCCCGTAGGTTTTTATATGCTGATTAAAATGAGGAACTAGGCGCTGCTAGTCAGTGTGGGCCAATTCCAGGGTGTTCGTGATGAGAGGCTTTGTGTTTTTTGTTTTACTGTTTTTTATGCAGGGCTGTGATAATTCTCTGTTTGATAATCCTTGGCTGGATTCAAGCTATAAAGAATTTGAAACGGATAGAGAATGTTTGAAAAATGCAATTAGAAATAATAACTTACTTGACGTTAAGGCAGTTGTTGAGAAAGAAAATTCGTATGTCAATGCGATTGTATCAGATAGATATAAGGTTACACCTATTCATCTGGCAGCTTACTACGGAAGAGAGGAGATCGTACTGTATCTAGTGGAAAGTGGCGCAGATATCAATGCATTAAAAACTAGTGGGATTAGGACTGCGCTACTTACTGCTATTTGGAAGCGGCATGAAAGCACAGCGCTTTTGCTGTTACAATTGGGGGCTGATCCAAATATAACGACAAATGGAGGGGCGACAGCGTGCAGAAATGCAAATCGAGCTGGGTTTGTTGAGGTTGTGCGCGCAATACCTGGTTGTGAGCTAACAAAATAAATCAATGAGCCAAAAGAGGAATAGTTTTCAGAATTAAGTGCTGCAAGGATCAATTTCTCATGCCCAAGATTATTATAGGGCTGCCGCAGCCAACGCAGAAGGTGAGCTACGGCTTTAACCCCACAACAGGCCAGCAGGGACTGTGGAGCACCGACCCGATCTGGCAAGCCAACATTGCTGAACATCAACTGACTAGCGAACAGACCCAGTACCATTACTTGCACACCGATCACCTCTACACTCCGATGCTGGCCACGGACGCAACCGGTGACATCAGCTGGAAAGCGGTCCAGGAAGCCTTTGGTGCTGTTAGCGTTCAGCAACACCAAAGCCGAATCAACATGAACCTGCGCTTTCCGGGGCAGTATTACGATCAGGAAACCGGCACACACTACAACTTTCACCGGGATTACAAGTAAGGTTGGGTTGTTTGATGAGTTTGTGATGAGTTCTTCTATGCGCTCGGGTGAATAACGGCTCATCACGGACATCCTTTACCGCCACTCTGGTAAAAATTTGGGGTGACAACTATCCTGCCAGAGGGGGGTATTCGGATGCTAAAAACATTGCACGTGTTCTATCAGTTATGCATACTAATGCCCAATATTAACGCTGTTTGATAAAAGAGGTGCATCATGCAAAGCATGACGGTAGAGCAGCTACGGGCAGCGGTCGGAGCTGGTGGCGTGACAGGTGTAACTCTGAAAGGGCAGGGTGGAGGCTTCTTTGTTGAAATCGCTACGCGCAGCGGTCAAGACGCCATGCTAGTGAAAGCGCGGACTACCGAACCGCGTCGATTTGGTAATCCCACTTCGGCGCTGATTGTGTTACGGGACGTCGGTATTGACGTTATCCAGGTCGATGCCACCGACTGGAACCCCGATCAGAAGGATATGAGCCGAAGTAGGCAGAGCCGTGCCGACGCCATGCGCGAAGCACACGAAGCAGCAGCCTATAATCAGTGGTTGGCAGCCGAGATCCAGGAAGCTATTGATGATCCCCGGTCAAGCATCCCGCATGACAAGGTCATGACTCGGATGGATGCTCGTATTGCCCATCACATGGCGGCAGCCGAGTAACTTATGGCGAAGTCAAGAAAACCTTACAGCGTTATCTGGCGACCCATTGCCGAAGCCGATTTAGACAATATCATTGACTATATCGCTCAAGACAGTCCAGCGAATGCCAAGAAATTTGGTAAGGAGCTGCGCGATAAGGCAAAGCAGCTTGCAGAGTTCCCTGGCTTGGGCCGTCTGGGTCGCCCTGGCTTGCCCGACTGGTTGAGGGAATTGGTGGTACACAAGAATTACATCATTTTTTACCGGGTACTCAATGAATCCCGTACCGTGGAAATTCTACGAGTGAAACACGCAAAAGCCGGATCAGCATGAACCTGCGCTTTCCGGGGCAGTATTACGATCAGGAAACCGGCACGCATTACAGCTTTCAACGAATAATGCAGTCCTACCGTTCGTCTTCGGTTTCTGCTCCGGCCTTGCGGCGTGGGATGCCCATGCGCTGGCGGCGCTCCCACAGCGACTTGCGACTGATACCGAGGCGGCTGGCCAGCTCGGTTTCGGTCATATGGTCTTGGTGGTCCAGCACAAACTGTTGAAAATAATCTTCCAGTGACAGGCCGGTAGGGCTCTGCGCAACCGGGGCTTGCCGTGCGGGTCGTTCAAGATCAATATCAATACCGAGCAGTTCAACAGTCACAGTGTTGCCTTCACACAGGATGACAGCCCGCTCAATGGCATTTTCCAGTTCGCGTACGTTGCCGGGCCAGTGATAGTGGTGCATGGCCTTCAGACACTCTTTGGTAAAGTGCATGGGCTCATTGCGTTGTGCCTTGAGTCGCTGGCGCTCTAGCAGGGCCATGGCGATTTCGCTGATATCATCGCCGCGCTCGCGCAATGCTGGCAAATTCAGAGCGATTACATGCAGGCGGTAGTAAAGGTCTTCACGGAATTTTCCTTCGGCTGCCAGCGCCTTGAGGTCACGATGAGTGGCAGCAATCAGGCGGATGTTGACCTTTTGTGACTGGGTGGAGCCAACCCGGCGGATCTCGCTTTCTTGCAGTACACGCAACAGGCGGGCCTGGGCTTCCAGTGGCAGCTCGCCGATTTCGTCCAGAAACAGAGTCCCTCCGTCGGCTGCTTCGACCAGTCCGGCACGGGCCTTGTCAGCTCCGGTAAAGGCTCCCTTTTCATGGCCAAACAGCTCAGATTCGATCAGGCTTTCTGGAATTGCTGCACAGTTTACACAGATCATGGGGGCGTTAGCACGGGCTGACAGATTGTGCAAGGCGCGTGCTACCAGCTCTTTGCCGGTGCCGGATTCACCCTGGATCAGGACGTTGGCATCGGCCGGGGCAACTTTGCGGATTTTGCCGAACAAGCTTTGCATTGCAGGGCTGCTGCCAATGATGCCGATGTCATGGTTGTCTTCAATCGCCGTCTTGTCGACAGGTGTTTCCGGGCTGGCCGGTTGAACGGCATCAATAACCGGAGCCTGCTTGTGTTCATTGAGGATGCGGGCAATGGTTGTCAGCATGTCCTGATGGTCGAAGGGCTTGGCGATGTAGTCCATGGCGCCCAGCTTCATGCTGTCCACGGCCGAACGCAGGCTGGCGTAGCTGGTCATGATCAGGACCGGTATGCTGCCAGCATGCTGGATCATTTCGGTGCCTGGTGCACCAGGCAAGCGCAGGTCGCTGATTACCATGTCGTAGCCTGCAGTATCAAAGCCTTCCAGGGCTTCCTGTACCGAACCGGCTTCACTTACCCGGTAGCCATTGCGCTCCAACAGGCGCTTGAGGGCCGAGCGGATGATCGGCTCGTCTTCAACAATGAGGATGTGGGACATCAATACTCTCTCTAACTCCGGGTTGTTGCTGTCAAAATCAGGAACCGCTACGTGGTTATTGTTGGAAAATGTCGCGGTAGCCGAATACAAAAACAAGTGCCGCTCCTCGTGCCCTGAGCCGGGCTGATAACGCGGATATCACCTTGGTGCTCCTTGATGATGGAGTAGGCCATCGCCAGTCCCAGCCCGGTACCTTCACCGGGGTCCTTGGTGGTAAAGAACGGTTCGAACAGCTGTGCCTGATGCTCTGGTGTAATGCCGCAGCCCTGGTCGATGATGCGTAGTTCTATCCAGTGGCTACTGGCACGGGTCTCCATCAGGATCAGGCCTCCTTCGGGGCTGGCGTCCCTGGCGTTGCCCAGCAGGTTGACCACCACCTGATGCAGGCGCTGTGGGTCACCCTGAACCCAGTGTCCGGGATCACACAGGTTGCGAAACTCTACCGGACGCGCCTCCATGTTTAACGATAAGAGGTTCACAGCTTCTTTGCAAACTTCCATCCAGCATAAGGGCTCGCGAGCGTGGTGATGTGGCTGGCCGCTACGTGAGAAGCTCATCATGGATTGCACAATGCGGGTGATGCGTTTGGTCTGATCGATGATCTGGCCGCTGATTTCTTGTAGCTCCTTGTCGTCAAGGCGTTCCTCCTGAACAATTTGCGCCAGACAGGCAATGCCGGTAACAGGGTTGCCAATCTCATGCGCTACACCCGCAGCCAGGCGGCCCAGAGAGGCCAGTCGCTGGGTATGGATCAGCTGGTCTTCCAATTGGCGGTTTTCGGTAATGTCTTCAATCAGCAAGACCGTGCCGCTGTCGCCAGGTGTGCCGCGTTCGGCGATGGCTGCTTTATGCAAGTTGAGCCAGCGTGACTGAAAGCTGCCTTCAAGACGCTTTTTGTGTAGATGATTGTCGTCCGCCTGACTAAAACCAACCAGCAGATCCCGCCAGGGCTCATCAATGTTGTCCAGAGGCGATCCGAGTACCCGTGAGGCGGCAATGCCGGTCAGGTTCTCCATGGCCAGGTTCCACAGTGTGATCTCGGCATCCCGCGACAGAGCACAAACACCTAGTGGCAAATTGCGCAATGTTTGCCGGTGGTGGCGGCGTACAGCGTCCAGCTCGGCAGCTAGACCGGTCAGGCGTGAGCGATAGTCTTCCAGACGGTTCTCGATGAAGTGGATGTCTTCGGTGACATAGCCGGCGCCGGCATTTTGATAGGGTAAAAAGCTTGAAACCAGATCCCGTGCTACACCAGGCCCCAGCAAGCCGGACAGGTTGGCTTCAATACGGTCGCGCAGGCGACGCAGGGCGAAAGGACGGCTTTCGTCCATCGGCAGTTGAAGGTCGGTCAGCGCCCGCTGGACTTCACGCTGAGCGGCTATGCTGCCCAGTGGTTTGGCCAGGGCATAGGCGAACTCGTGCGGTGAACCAGCCTGCAGGCGGCGGCTTTCCGGCAGGCGCGGCCGGTTAACCAGACAGGCTTGACGGCTGCGCTGCTCTTCCAGACGGGTTGTGCTGAGCAAGGACACCAGAACAAACAGGAGGCAATTGATGAACAGTGCGGCAGATGCTGCCAGTTGCCAATTATATTCCCCGAATGGGTAGTGTAGACCGACTGCAGGCAACGACAAAGCGGTCTCTATGCCAACCATGGGTAACAGGATGCAATATAGCCAGATTAGCAAGCCTGCAAGGGTGCCGGCCATGAAACCATTGCGGTTGGCTTTGGGCCAGTAGAGCAGTGCCATGACTGCTGGCAGGAATTGTACTCCACCAGCAAATGAGACAACTCCCAAACTATTGAGCTGATGTTTTGAACCCAGCACTCGATAAGAAACAAAGCTGGCCATAATAATGGTTACGATCAACAGGCGTCGTGTCCACTTGATCCAGCCGTAGATATTGCCTTTGGCCGGCGGCTGATAGACAGGCAAGATCAGATGGTTGAGCACCATGCCTGAGAGCGCAATGGTGCAGACGATAATCACGCCGCTGGCAGCTGACATACCGCCCATGAAAGACAGCAACGCCAGGGTTTCGCTATTCAGCTGCTGGCCGATACCGATGGCAAAGTACTGAACATCTGTGTTGATGCCAAGCTTGAGGCCTGCCCAGAGAATGATCGGAATCGGCAGGCTCATGAGCAATAAAAACAGCGGCAAGCCCCAGCAGGCACTGACCAGCGCACGGGGATTCAGGTTTTCGGTAAATGTCATGTGGAACATGTGTGGCATGACTATTACGGCAGCAAAGAACAGCAACAGCAGGATGCGCCATTGATTATCAGCCATTGGCTGTTGTAGCTGCGCCAGGGCTGTACGGTTTTCGTTCAGCCACTGCTGCAGGCCGGCAGGGCCGTCAAATACGCCAAACAGCAGCCAGCTGGCAACGGCCAGGATCGCCAGCAACTTGAGCAGGGACTCGAATGCCATGGCAAAAACCACGCCCTGGTGCTTTTCCCGGGTGGCGATATGCCGGGCACCGAACAGGATGGAAAACAGGGTGATCACCAGACAAAATACCAAAGCGATATTTTCCTGTACGGTTTCGCCAGTCAACAACTGGGCTGTATCTGCAACGGCCTGGATTTGCAGGGCCAGCAATGGCAGTGTACACAGCAACAGGCCCAGGGTGGTCAGGGTACCTGCTGCTGTGCTGTGAAAGCGGAAAGCGAACAGGTCAGCCAGTGAGGCCAGCTGGTGTGTGCGGGTGAGCTGCAATAAAGGGTAGAGCAACACAGGAGCCAGTACGAACGTGCCTGAAATGCCCAGGTAAATGGCCAAAAAACCGTAGCCATACTGGCTGGCGAGCCCAACTGCGCCGTAAAATGCCCAGGCACTGACATAAATGCCGAGCGACAGAACATAAACCAGCGGATGATGAACCAGTTTGCGTGGCAGCAGGTTTTTTTCGGCCAGCCAGGCACTGGTAAACAGGGTTAACAGGTAGCCGATACTCAGGCCCGTAAGCTGGAAAATGCTCAGGTCCATGGCGTCTTTACCTGCAAGTGAAGGAAGGCTCGGTGCTGCATGTTAAAACGACTCGCCATCACCTTTGCCTTGCAAGACAAAAGTCAGTGTAATCAAGGCCAGCCATAGTAGGTAAGGGCGATACCAGGGATCGGTACTGGCCGTCCACCAGTCCATAATGGCGGGTGAGAACAAGTAAGTGCCGATGACCAGCAGTAAGATGAGGCGATAAATATGCATGGAAAAAAATCATCAGGATCAGTGTTACTGATAGTAACCTGTTGGCGGTGTGTACAGCCAACAGGTGGTGGTGCTTCTTTAGGCGTATGAATGACGGGCCATGAGCCTATCAACTGCACTGTGATATCGGGTGTGGAAACGCCAAACCGCCAAATGGTCAGCTTTCTGCAAAACTGGGCAAGTAAGTGGCTGACCCGGTGCGCGACAAGCCCGCCGTTCAGGGCGGGGAAGGATAGCGCGGACGGCGCAGCCGTCCTTGTCTTTGGGTTTCAGTGTGGGGTTTGCTGCTGCTCGATGTACTGGCGCACGATGGAAATCGGCGCGCCGCCGC
>JAAYFD010000015.1 GCA_012728415.1 Gammaproteobacteria bacterium | reverse complement strand
GTAGATTATCGGGTGCATTTGCATATCAAGGCTGTTGTAGCGGGTTGGTTTTTTGCTGTGCGGTGTGGGTGCGGGCTGGTGACTGTGCTGCGGCTACGCACCTGCGCCGAAGCAAGCTTCGACACAGGTGCTGAGGCCTTGTCCAGTCCCCGGCCCGCATCAATACACCGCGTACATTGGGAGAGTGGGTGGCCCGGCGTTGCCGGGCTGCTGTCGCTTCTTCCAGATCGGGTTTTGTAGGTTTATGACAGCTGGGTGCTGCCTGTTTTATTGTTTCAATGCCAGCAACGTTGAACAGGTTCCGCATCAGTATTTAGTTGGCAGCACCCTTCCTGGCACAACCTGGTTAGCCACGGCAGTGCAAAACTAAATAACAGCCACATTAGCCGAACCATTCCACGCGACAGCAGCCCGCCACAGGCGGGCCGCAAACCCTCCCCCGCACAAGGTGAACTTAGGCAGTCCGGTGTGTGGCGGCAGGCGTTTAGCGGTTTGGGCCGCAGGCCCGAACCAGTGGAGTCTGCAGTCATAAACCGGCCTGCCAGCAACCGAAGTGCAAAACCCAACCCCGTGACTCCCAAAAAAGCCATTCTCCGGTATCCTGTACACAACCCCCAAATACGAGATACCCCATGCACAACTGGTTAAACGAATTACCCAAAGCCGAGCTGCACCTGCATCTGGAAGGCTCGCTGGAGCCCGAACTGATGTTCGAGCTGGCGCAGCGCAACAAAGTAAAACTGCCCTGGAACACCGTTGAAGAAGTCCGCAATGCCTACAGCTTCAACAACCTGCAGGAATTCCTCGATATTTACTATCAGGGTGCCAACGTGTTGCAGACCGAGCAGGACTTCTACGACCTGACCATGGCCTACCTGAAAAAATGCGAAGAACAGAATGTGCTCCACGTGGAACCCTTTTTTGATCCGCAGACGCATACCGACCGCGGTATTCCGTTTGAGGTGCCGATCACGGGCATCAGCGAAGCACTGGCTGATGCCCGTGACCTGATGGGTATCAGCAGCGGGCTGATTCTGTGTTTTTTACGCCATTTGAGCGAAGAAGCGGCTTTTGCCACGCTGGAGCAGGCCATGCCGTTTCGTGACTGGTTCTTTGCCGTCGGGCTGGACAGCTCCGAGCTGGGCCACCCGCCGGTCAAGTTTGCCAACGTCTTTGCCAGGGCCCGTAGCGAAGGTTTGCTGGCTGTCGCCCACGCCGGCGAGGAGGGCCCGCCAGAGTACGTCTGGCAGGCGCTGGATGTTCTCAAGGTGGACCGCATTGACCATGGCGTGCGCGCCTGGGAAGACCAGAAGCTGATACAGCGGCTGATTGACGAGCAGATTGCGCTGACGGTTTGCCCGCTGTCCAACATCAAGCTGAACGTTTATCAGCACATGAGCGAGCACCCCATTTTGCAAATGCTGGAGCAGGGTCTGCTGGTAACGGTTAATTCGGATGATCCGGCTTATTTTGGTGGCTATGTAACGGAAAACTATCTGGCATTGCACCAGCACCTGGGCATGAGTAAGGAACAGGCTGAGCAGCTGGCGGCGAACAGCTTTTCGGCACGACTGGCCTGATCTGCCGCATGCCTGGGCTAATGGCTGGTTGGGTTAAGTCCATGCGCCAGGTTCGGTGCTTTAAGGTTCCGGTGCGGTTTTGTTGTTCTTTGCCATTGCGCTTCGTCGTAGTGTCTTGCCTGAGGATCCCGCCAGCCATCCGGATTTGAGTGAATAAATCAGCCGAGCAAGTCGCCATGTCACCGTGACAAAATTCAACACAGAGTACGCTGGGCAGAGTGTCTCTGTCATAATACGGCACTGATTTTTTGAGGCGGGGTGTTGCCTGTGTTGATTGCGTTTGTCGCTGTTGTGTTGAGTCTGGTTCTGATGGTCTGGAGTGCGGACCGTTTTGTTGATGGGGCCGTAGTGGCTGCCCGGCATTACGGTATGGCTCCGCTGCTGGTCGGCATGGTTGTGGTCGGTTTTGGTACTTCCGCACCGGAAATGGCAGTCTCGGTACTGGCTGCAATGCAGGGTAGTCCGGATATTGCGCTTGGCAATGCTTACGGCTCCAATATCACCAACATTGCGCTGATTCTTGGCCTTTCGGCGCTGATCTTCCCTGTTACCGTGCCCGTACAGGCAGTACGCAAGGAATTGCCCATTTTGTTGGCGGTGACGTTCTTTACCTTCTGGCTGGTGCTGGACGGCGGGCTTGGCCGCTTTGAAGGCATGGCATTACTGTTGATTTTTGGCCTGCTGATGGCGTGGACCGCTCTGGTTGCGCTACGCTCGAGGTCGACTGTTTTGTTAACGGCAGAACCTGTTGCTGATCCGGACCGGATGACGGTTCGTGCGGCCCTGACATGGCTGGTTGTTGGCCTCGTCTTGTTGGTGGTCAGTTCCCAGGTGCTGGTCTGGGGTGCGGTCAAGATTGCAGTCGGCTTTGGTGTTGGTGAGCTGTTGGTCGGGCTGACCATCGTGGCAATAGGTACCTCCTTGCCAGAGCTGGCGTCCTCCATTGCTGCAGCCCGTAAGAAAGAGCATGACATCGCTCTGGGTAATATCTTGGGCTCAAACCTGTTCAACACACTGGTAGTAGTCGGTTTGGCCGCAATCATACAGCCGATGACGGTTACTGCCGAAGTGATGACCCGCGACCTTCCGGTCATGGCCGGCTTGACGCTGGCATTGCTGGTGCTGGGTTTCGGGTTTCGCCAAGCCGGCAGCATCGGCCGCGTCAAGGGAGCGTTTTTGGTGTTGTGTTATTGCGGATATACCCTGTATCTGGTTACTACATCAATCCCGGCAGGGCTGTCCGGTACCTGACGATACTGGCAGGTACCGGACGCCGGCACTTTAGCGCACCCTTAAAGGTGCGCCGAATAATGTTGGCGATTCAGTCAGGGCCTGGCGAAAGCAGCGAAAAAGCGCAGTTTGCTGGTAGTAAATGAGCATTGTATTCGCTTCGCTCTCCGCTTTGCGGCCGTGCTAAAGCACGCTCAACCCAAGGGCTGTGAGCTGATTTCCAACAACGCCCTGACAACGCAGGTAATTATTCAGCGTTTTCTTAACCACAAGCCATCCAGATGCCCGGGGCATTTGGTTACTTAGTGTGTTAGCAGTTTTTCCACTGGGCCTTGCGCTTTTCCAGAAAGGCGCTGACGCCCTCGGTGGTGTCCTGCGCATCAAACAGGTCAACAAACAGCTCACGCTCCAGTGGCAGCCAGTGATCCGGCCCCTGGGTGCGGGCGCCCTGAATCAGCGGCTTGATGGCGCGCACGGCAACCGGGCTCTGGTTGCCGACCTTCTCGGCCAGTGCCAGCGCAGCATTCAGGGCTTCGCCCTGGGCAACCACTTCCTCGACCAGTCCGATGCGTTCGGCGGTGGCGGCGTTGATGCGTTCGCCACAGAGCATCATGCGCTTGGCCCAGCCTTCACCGACCAGCCAGGGCAGTTTTTGTGTGCCGCCGGCGCAGGGCAGCAAGCCGACGGTGGCTTCCGGCAGGGCCATTTGTGCCTGCTCTTCGGCAATGCGGATGTCACAGGCCAGCGCGCACTCCAGGCCGCCGCCCATGGCGTAGCCGTTGATCGCGGCAATGCTGACGCCACGGTAGTTGCTGAGCGCCTCGAAAGCGGCACCAAAACGCTTGGCCATTTCACGCGCCATGGCCTTGTCGCCACTGGCAAACAGGTTCAGGTCGGCACCGGCGCTGAAAAACTTCTCGCCGGCCCCGGTAATCACCAGTGCATAGATATCGTCATCCTGGTTCAGGTGCGCGACCAGCTGCTCGATGCCGCGCAGCATGCCAGCATCCCAGGTATTGGCTGAGGGATTGTTCAGGGTTAGCAGCGCGGTATGGCCGATTTTTTCTACCACCAGCTTGTTGCTCAGTTGCAGCTGCTGGGCGCTTTGATAGGTTTCCAGTTCTTTGGACATTGAAGCTCTCCTTGATATGACAGGTGTGCTGTGTGACGGGCGGGCAGTTGCCCGGCGTCCGGAAAATCTTGTGCACGAGGCAGCTGTGCCTGACCCGCAGGAAGGCTGCAGTGCCGGCCTCTGCGGGTTGCTGCACGGCGGTTATGGCTGGCAGGCCTCGATGGCCACTGCGGTGGCTTCGCCACCACCGATACAGATGGCGGCGATGCCGTATTGCTGTTTGCGCTGCCTCAGGGCGTTGATCAGTGTCACCAGTATACGCGCACCGGAGGCCCCGATCGGGTGGCCCAGTGCGCAGGCTCCGCCATGGACGTTGACCCGATCAGCATCCAGTTGCAATTCCTGCATGGCGATCAGGGTAACCACGGCGAAAGCCTCGTTGATTTCAAACAGATCCACCTGATCCAGTGTCCAGCCGGTGCGTTGCAGCAGCTTTTGTACTGCACCGACGGGAGCCGTGGTGAACAGGTGCGGCTCGGCGGCGTGGCTGCTGTGGCCGCGGATAATCGCCAGAGGCTGCAGGCCACGGGCGCGGGCCTGGCTTTGCCGCATCAGTACTAGGGCAGCGGCACCGTCGGAAATCGAGCTGGCGTTGGCGGCGGTAATGGTGCCACCCTCGCGAAATGCCGGACGCAAGCTGCGGATTTTTGCCGGATCGGCTTTCGGTGGCTGCTCGTCATGGCTGATTTCGTTGTCGCCTGCGCGGGTTTTTACCCGGACCGGGACGATTTCATCGGCAAACAGGCCGTTGTTGATGGCGCTACAGGCACGCTGTAGCGAACGCTCGGCAAACTCGTCCTGCTGCTCCCGGGCAAATCCGTAGGCGCTGGCACTGTCTTCGGCAAAGGTGCCCATCAGCCGGCCCTTGTCGTAGGCATCCTCCAGGCCGTCAAGAAACATGTGGTCGCGCACCTGCTGATGGCCCATGCGGTAGCCCTGACGCGCCCTGTCCAGCAGGTAGGGAGCGTTGCTCATGCTCTCCATGCCGCCGGCCACCACAACCTCGGCGCTGCCGGCCAGCAGGCTGTCATGGGCCAGCATCAGGCTTTGCATGCCCGAGCCGCACATTTTGTTGATGGTGGTGCAGGCTGTGGCTGTCGTCAGCCCGGCAGCCAGTGCGGCCTGCCGGGCCGGCGCCTGGCCCAGCCCGGCAGACAGCACGCAACCAAAAATGCTCTGGTCAACGGCACTGGCGGGCAACTTGCTACGCTCAACTGCAGCGGCAATCGCCTGCGCCCCCAGCTGCGGTGCAGTCAGGCTGGCCAGACTACCCTGCAGGCCACCCATGGGCGTGCGCGCCATGCCGACAATAACCACCGGATCCTGTTTGTTCATGTCATTTGATTCCCATGCGCAGCGCACCGTCGAGGCGGATCACCTCGCCGTTGAGCATGCTGTTTTCAATAATGTGCTGCACCAGCGCAGCGTATTCGTCGGGGCGGCCCAGCCGTGGCGGAAAGGGCACGCCGGCACACAGGCTGTTGCGGACCTCTTCGGTCATGCCGGCCATCATCGGGGTTTCGAAGATGCCAGGGGCAATGCACATGACGCGGATGCCGGGCCGGGCCAGTTCACGGGCTGCCGGCAGCGTCAGGCTGGCAATCGCGCCCTTGGAGGCGGCATAGGCGGCCTGCCCGAGCTGGCCGTCAAAGGCCGCCACCGATGCGGTATTGATGATCACGCCACGCTCACCCTGCTGGTTGGGCTGGTTGTTGGCCATGTGCGCAGCGCTCAGGCGCAACAGGTTGAAGCTGCCGCTGACGTTGACCTGCAATATGCGGTTGAACAGCTCCAGATCATGCGGTCCGTCACGGCCCAGAATGCGTGAGCCGGCGACGATGCCGGCGCAGTTGACCAGCCCGTGCAGGGCGCCAAAGTGCTCGCGGGCCTGCTGCAGGGCCTGTTCGGCGGCTGCGGCATCACAGATGTCCAGGGCAATGCCCAGAGCCTGCGGGCCGAGTGCCGCGGCCTGTTCGGCCACGGCTGCTGCGTTGATGTCCAGCAGCACCACCTGTGCGCCCTGGCTGCACAGGTGACGGGCGGTGGCAGCACCCAGGCCGGAACCGCCTCCGCTGATGACAAAGGTATGCTGTGCTGTTTGCATGCTGTGGTCCTTAGCCGTTGGCTACCTTGCGGCTGCTTTCTTCGTTGACGCGGTTGATCTCCTGCTGGCGCAAGATAAAGCGCTGCACCTTGCCGCTCGGGGTTTTTGGCAGCTCATCCGGAAACTCGATTTCGCGCGGATAGGCGTGCGCGGCCAGACGGTTGCGCACGTGCAGGCGCAGCTCTTCAGCCAGCTCCGGTGTGCCGCGATAGCCGTCCTGCAGCATGACAAAGGCCTTGATGATTTCGGTTCGTTGCGGGTCCGGTTTGCCCACGACCGCAGCCTCGACCACCGCCGGGTGCTCAAGCAGGGCGCTTTCAACATCGAACGGACCAACACGGTAGCCGGATGTGGTAATGACGTCATCCGAGCGGCCGACAAAACTGATGCTGCCGTCCTCGTTGAGCTCGGCAGTATCGCCGGTCAGGTAGTAGCGGCCACGAAAGGCGGTGGTTTCCATGTCCTTGTAGCCCTGGAACCAGGTCATCGGTGACTGTTCCAGATCAACGGATAGAATGCCCGGTTCGCCGGCTGGCAGCTCGGTCAGGGTTTCCTCGTCCAGCACCACAACACGGTGCCCGGGCGATGCATAGCCGGCCGCCCCCATGTGGATCGGGTGGTCAAGGCCGTGGTGGTTGCACAGCACCATGCCCAGCTCGGTTTGGCCGTAATGGTCATTCACGCGCACGTCCAGGTTGTCGGCAAACCAGCGGATCACTTCCGGGTTAAGCGGTTCACCGGCACTGCTGACCACGCGCAGCTGGCCTTTCCATTCGTGGGCCACTTTTTCGCCAGCGGCGATCATCATGCGGAACACCGTGGGCGCACCGGCCAGGTTGTTGACCTTGTGTTTTTTGGCGATGGCCAGGCTGCGGTCAAGGTTAAAAATGCCGTCCACCGACAGCACCGGCACCCCCATCGACATGGGGCCGGTAATGCCGAAATACAGGCCGTAGGCCCAGCCGGGGTCGGCCACGTTCCAGAACGAGTCGTCCGGGCGCACACCCACGGCATCAATGGCATAACGCTGGAAGGCCACAATCGCCTTGAGCGGTACCTGCAGCGGCTTGGCCAGCCCGGTGGTGCCGGAGGTGAACATCAGCAAAAAGGGGTCGTCTCCAGTGCGCATGACGGGGTCAAAATCGGTGTCCTGACGGGCCATTTCGGCCCAGAAGCTGTAATCACCGCGCACCACACCGGCACCCTTGGGGCCGGCAACGGTAACCACATCGGGGCAGTTTTCGACAGCCGAAAGCTTGTCGCGGTTGACGGCATCGCTGACCACCAGCCGGGCACCGGAGGTATGCAGGCGGTGTTCAATGGCCTTGGGGCCAAAAGCGGTAAACAGCGGCTGGTACACCGCACCGGCCCGCCAGGTGCCAAGGATGGTGATCAGCAGTTCATGGCTGCGTGGCAGCAAGCCGGCCACCACGTCGCCGGGGCCCACGCCCTGGCTGGTCAAGAAGTTGGCAAACTGTGCGGCCTGGTCCCTGAGTTCAATGTAGCTGTGGATGCTGGAGGTGCCGTCGGCGTTTTCCTGCAACAGGCCAATGCGGCCGGGCAGGGCATGGCGGTCACAGCATTCGTGGCAGGCGTTCATTGCCTCCAGTGTGCCGCTGAGCGCATTGCGCACGGTGGCGGCATAGTCAAAGTTTTGATAGGTGGCGAAATAGTCGTGGGTGGACGGGCTCATGGCTGACTCCTGGCAAATTATTATTGTTGACAGTGCAAGAGATACGCCTTGATGGTCGACTTGAAGTGACAGGTAAAACAATAGCTAAAACCATCAATCTGATTGAGCGATTTGGACAATCAGCTGTTTTGGTTCAGCACGGTCGAGCGGTAGAAGCCGGGCTGGATGCCGGTCCATTTGCGAAACGCCTTGTAGAACGAGCTGACATCGGCAAAGCCCAAGGTGGCAGCAATATCGACAAAGGTCTGATGCTCGTTGGCCAGCAACTGCAGGGCACGGGCTTTGCGCACGCTGTCCTTGATTGCCTGAAAGCTTTGGCCTTCTTCACTGAGGCGACGGCGCAAAGTGGCCACCGACATGCACAGCTGTTGCGCCGTGGCGGGTGCATCGGGCCACTCAGCAGGGGGAATGCTGCCAAGCAGATGACGAACCTGGCTGGTGAGGCTGTGCGGGTCGCGATACTTGACCATGATGTTGTCGGGGGAGTCGGCAATGAAACGCTGCAGCTCCTGTTCGCTGCGGCGGATCGGGCTGTCAAGGCTGTCACAGACGAACAGCAGCCGGGATTGTTGACAGTTGTAGCGCAGGCTGTGGGTGAACATCACCCGGTAATCTTGGTCCAGCTCGGGCGGCGGGCAGCGCGAATCAATGGCCAGGATCGGAATGCGCTGGTTGGCCAGCCAGCAGGTCAGGCCGTGGACATACATCCAGAAGGTGAAGTAGGCAAAGGCCCGCTTAGGTTGTGGCTCGCTCTCCAGAAAGACGATCTGGGCCAGGTTTTGCTCCCGTCGCAGCACCGCATGCATGTCGTCAAAGACCAGTGACAGAAACTCCAGGCCAGCAGCAATGCCCTCGGCGACGGTCGGCTGGCTGGCGGCAATCCGGCACATGAAGGCAAAGCTGCCAGGGCGCATGGCGCGATGGTCCATCAGGCAGAATTCGTCCTGCAGAAAATCGGCCAGCTGCCGCCAGAACTCGGCAAAACGGGCCACCGGCAAACGCTGGCCAGACTCTTGCTGCAGGATATCTGCCGGCAAGCTGCAGCGTTCCAGCAACGGCTGCAGGTAGAATCCCTTCCGGTGTGCCACCTGTAGCGACTGTTTCACCAGCTCGATGGAGACGGTGCTGCCGGTGCCGCGCTGCGTTGCTGCGGATACAGTCACGTCACTTATGCTCGGGCAACAGGGTGGACTGCAGCTGGGCCGCCTGCTCTCGCAGGAAGTTCCAGGTGGTGCGCATGCGGGCGATGTCTTTCAGTTCGATCGGCATCAGCATCCAGAAAGTCCGGGTGAAACGGATGGTATCCGGCAACACCGCTACCAGTGCGCGGTTTTGGTCGGCGGCAAAGGCCGGCAGGATTGCCAGCCCGGCACCAGCGGCAACCATTTGCTGTTGGGCCAGAATGCTGGTGCTGCGCAGGGGCGTGCGCGCCGGCTTGACAACCTCGTCGAGAAACAGCAGCTCCTTGCTGTAGAGCAGGTCATCGATATAGGACACAAAGCTGTGGCCCTTCAGCTGTTCGCGCTGGTGAATGGGGGCGTGCTGTGCCAGATAGCCGTGACTGGCATACAGGCGCAGGCTGTAGTCGGTTAGCCGGGTGATGATGAAAGGACCTCGCTCGGGGCGCTCCAGGGTAATCACAATATCGGCCTCGTTGCGTGACAGTTGCAGCGCGCGCGGAACCGCCAGCAGTTCGACTTTCAGGTCCGGGTGACGCTGTGACAGCCGGGTCAGCTGGCTGGCCAGGATGGCACTGCCATAACCTTCGGTAGCGCCGATCCGTACCAGGCCGGACAGTTGCTGGTCGCTGCCGGGCGTCAGTGACTGGGCAATACCAACGTAGGCGCTTTCCATTGCTTCGACTTGCGGCAACAGGTTTCGGCCCGCTTCGGTCAGCTTGTAGCCATCGGGCTCGCGTAGAAACAGCGCCATGCCGATTTTTTTCTCCAGCGCCTGGATCTTGCGTGAGACGGTGGTGTGGTCAACCTCCAGCCGGCGGGCGGCAATCACCAGGCGCCCAGCGCGAGCCAACTCAAGAAAAAAACGCAATTGATCCCAGTCCATTTGCTGTTCGCCTTAGGTCTAATCTGCAAAATTGCACAATGAGTCTGCAGTCATGCGGGTTGTTAATGACAAATTTGCACTGCTACATTGGGGTCGTACCCCAGCAGGGCGCACAAAACAAAAAGATATCCTGTCGGCGGCAAACAAGCAGCCGTGTCCAGACAAATCCGGCGGTGGCCTTTCATTAACGGGTAGCCGCACAGCGAGGTATACAATGACTGCATCCAGTATTCCAACGGTCAAGCTACTCATCAACGGTGAGTTTGTCGAGTCCAAAACCAGCGAGTGGCGTGAAGTGGTCAACCCGGCCACCCAGGAAGTCCTGGCCCGCGTTCCCTTTGCCACGGCAGATGAAATTGAAGCGGCGATTGCCGGTGCGGCCGAGGCATTCAAGAGCTGGCGCAAGACCTCGATTGGCACCCGGGCGCGGATTTTCCTCAAATACCAGCAGCTGATCCGTGAGCATATGCCGGAGCTGGCTGCCACCCTCACTGCCGAGCAGGGCAAAACCCTGGCTGATGCCGAAGGTGATGTGTTCCGTGGCCTGGAAGTGGTCGAGCATGCCGCCGGAATCGGCAACCTGCAGCTGGGCGAGCTGGCCAACAACGTGGCGGGAGGTGTCGACACCTACACCCTGCTGCAGCCGATCGGCGTGTGTGCCGGCATCACTCCATTCAACTTTCCGGCGATGATTCCGCTGTGGATGTTCCCAATGGCGATTGCCACCGGTAATACCTTTGTGCTCAAGCCGTCCGAGCAGGACCCGATGGTAACCATGCGGCTGGCCGAGCTGGCGCTGGAAGCCGGCATTCCCGCCGGTGTGCTCAACATCATCCACGGCGGTCCGGATGCGGTGAATGCGCTCTGTGATCACAAGGAGATCAAGGCGGTGTCCTTTGTCGGTTCGACCCATGTTGGTACCCATGTATACAACCGTGCCTCGCTCAACGGCAAGCGTGTGCAGTGCATGATGGGGGCCAAGAACCACGCCATCATCATGCCTGATGCCAACAAGGAGCAGACCCTCAACGCCATTGCTGGTGCCGCGTTTGGTGCTGCCGGCCAGCGCTGCATGGCACTGCCGGTGGTGATCCTGGTCGGTGAAAGCAGGAGCTGGCTGCCGGAGCTGGTTGAACGGGCGAAAAGCCTCAGGGTCAACGCCGGTTGCGAGCCGGGTACTGATGTTGGGCCGGTGATTTCACGCAATGCGCTGGCGCGCATCACCGACCTGATCGAGAGCGGTGTCAGTGAAGGTGCCACACTGGAGCTGGATGGTCGTAATCCGCAGGTGCCCGGTTATGAAAATGGTAACTTTGTCGCGCCGACACTGTTTTCCGGCGTTACCACTGATATGCGCATCTATAACGAAGAAATTTTCGGGCCGGTGCTCTGCGTAATGACCGCCGACAGCATGGATGAGGCGATTGACATCATCAACCGCAACCCCAATGGCAACGGCACGGCCATCTTTACCCGCTCTGGCGCGGCAGCCCGTCGTTTTCAGGAAGATATCGACGTGGGGCAGGTGGGCATTAACTTGCCGATTCCGGTGCCAGTACCGATTTTTTCCTTTACCGGCTCGCGTGCATCCAAGCTGGGTGACCTGGGCCCATATGGCAAGCAGGTGGTGCAGTTTTACACCCAGACCAAGACCGTTACCGCACGCTGGTTTGACGAGGATGCCGAAGCCGGCGCACTCAACACCACTATCAGCCTGAAATAAGCAGGTGCGGCCCGGCCCCAGGGCGCGGGCTGCCTTGCCGGGCTCGACACCAACCATAATGGAGTCACATCCCATGCATATCGGATTTATCGGCCTCGGCCATATGGGTGGTCCCATGGCTGCCAACCTGCTCAAGGCAGGGCACCAGTTAAGTGTGTTTGACCTGTCTGCCGCTGCAGTGGCAACACAGGTCAGCGCCGGCGCCACTGCCTGTGAATCATTGACAGCACTGACGGCTGCCCGCCCCGAGTTGATCATCAGCATGCTGCCGGCCGCACCCCATGTGAAGTCCCTGTATCTGGGTGATGGGGGTTTGCTGGCCCAGTTGCAGCAACCGACCCACCTGCTGGACTGCTCCACGATTGATCCGCACAGTGCCCGCGAAGTCAGTGCTGCCGCCCGCGAAGCAGGCCACAGCATGCTGGATGCGCCGGTGTCCGGTGGTACCGCCGGTGCTGCGGCCGGTACCCTGACCTTCATGGTGGGCGGCAGCGCGGAGGAGTTTGAATTTGTCCGGCCGGTACTGGCAGCCATGGGCAAAAATATCGTGCACTGTGGCGACAGTGGCAATGGCCAGGTGGCCAAGGTAGCCAATAACATGTTGTTGGGCATTTCCATGATCGGTGTTGCCGAAGCCATGGCGCTGGGCACCTCGCTGGGCATTGATGCGAAGGTATTGGCCGGCATTATCAACACCTCCAGCGGACGCTGCTGGAGTTCGGAAGTTAACAACCCCTATCCGGATGTACTGGAAAACGTGCCTGCCAGCCGCGGTTATACTGGCGGCTTTGGCACTGACCTGATGCTCAAGGACCTGGGCCTGGCCACCGAGGCCGCCCGTCTGGCCCGTCAGCCGGTGATTCTCGGAGCGGCGGCCCAGCAGCTGTACCAGGCGTTCAGCCTGCAGGGGCATGGACACCTGGACTTCTCTGCCATCATCAAGCTGTACACAAATAAGGAGTAACACTGTGACTGATATTCAGCCGCTCATTCTTGCTGAAGTCCGCAACCGGGTCGGACACCTCACCATCAACCGTCCGGCCGCTTACAATGCGATCAACCTTGAGGCGGTACGACAGATCCAGGCCTGCCTGGAACAGTGGGCTGCCGATGATAATGTGGTTGCCGTGGTGCTGCGCGGCAGTGGCGACAAGGCGTTCTGTGCCGGTGGCGACATCCGTGAACTCTATGACAACCACCAGCAGGGCAGCCCGCTTAACGAAGCCTTTTTCCGCGAAGAATACCGGCTGGACCAGTACATTCACGACTATCCCAAGCCGCTATTGGCGCTGGCCGAAGGGCTGGTGCTGGGCGGTGGCATGGGGCTGTTCCAGGGAGCGGCATTCCGGGTGGTAACCAGTCAGGCCCGGCTGGGCATGCCGGAAGTCAGCATTGGTTACTTCCCCGATGTGGGGGGCAGTTATTTTCTGTCCCGGCTGGCCGGCGAGCTGGGCACCTGTCTGGCGGTTACCGGCAACATGATTGGTGCAGAGGATGCACTTTATACCGGCCTGGCTGACTGGCTGATTGCCGGCGAACAGGTAGCCGAACTGGACCGTTGTCTGGATCAGATGGACTGGCAGCTGGCTCCACAACAGTCGATCCGTAGCCTGCTGGCAACCCTGGCCAGTCCTGCCAGCAAGCAGGGCGAGCTGGAACCCTTGCGTGGTGCGATTGATCGTCACTTTGCCTTTGACCGGATGCCTGACATTCTGCAGTCGCTGGCCGGCGAACAGGACCCGTCCCTGACCAGCTGGGCGCACACCACGATCGAAACCTTGCGCAGTCGCTCACCCTTGGCGATGGCCACCACCCTGCAGCTGTTGCGGCGTGGTCGGGGGCTGAGCTTGCAACAATGTTTTGCCATGGAGCTGCAACTGATTGCCCGCTGGTTTGAACAAGGCGACTTTATTGAGGGCGTTCGTGCCCTGATCGTGGATAAAGACAAAAACCCGCGCTGGAAATACAGCAGCACCGAAGAGGTACCGCAAGCGGAAGTGGATGCACTGTTTGCTGGTATTAGTTTGCCCGGCATACAAGGAACCTAAACATGCATGACATTGACCTGACTGAAGAACAGCGGATGATCCGCGACATGGCACGCGACTTTGCCGCAGTCGAGCTGACCCCCAATGCCGAACGCTGGGAAAAGGACGGCTGGCTGGACGACCAGGTATTGCGCCAGATGGGCGAGCTGGGCCTGCTGGGCATGATGGTGCCGGAAGAGTGGGGCGGATCCTACATTGATTACAGCTGCTATGCGCTGGCTGTGGAAGAAATTGCCCGCGGTTGTGCTGCTACCGGTGCGGTGATGAGCATTCACAGCTCGGTAGGCTGCGCCCCCGTGCTCAACTGGGGCACTGAAGAACAGAAGCAGCAATGGTTGCCGGGGCTGGCCTCGGGCGAGGTGCTGAGCTGCTTTTGCCTGACCGAACCCCAGGCCGGCTCCGAGGCCAACAACCTGCGCACCCGGGCTGTGGAAGAAGATGGTTACTGGGTGCTCAATGGCAGCAAACAGTTTGTCAGCAATGCCAAACGGGCCGGGCTGGCCATCGTATTTGCCGTGACCGACCCGGAGCTGGGCAAAAAGGGCCTGTCGGCCTTTCTGGTACCGACCGACACCGAAGGCTTTGAGGTCGAGCGCATGGAACAGAAAATGGGGCTGAAAGCCTCGGATACCTGCGCCGTAACCCTGGTCAACTGTCGGGTGCCCAAAGAAAACATGCTTGGACCGCGCGGCAAGGGACTGGCGCTGGCACTGTCCGGGCTGGAGGGTGGCCGCCTGGGGATTGCCGCGCAGTCGGTGGGCATTGCCCGCGCCGCCTTTGAGGCTGCGTTGAAATATGCCGGCGAGCGTGAGCAGTTTGGCAAGCCGATCCGCGAACACCAGAGTGTCGCCAACATGCTGGCCGACATGCACACGCAGATCAACGCCAGCCGGCTGATGGTGCTGCACGCAGCCAAACTGCGCACGGCGGGCCTGCCCTGCCTGTCGGAAGCCTCCCAGGCCAAGCTGTTTGCCTCGGAAATGGCCGAGCGGGTCTGCTCGATGGCCATCCAGGTGCACGGCGGCTATGGCTATCTGGAAGATTATGCAGTGGAGCGCCACTACCGGGATGCCCGCATCACCCAGATTTACGAAGGCACCAGCGAGATCCAGCGCATGCTGATCGCCCGCAAACTGGAAGACTACCCGCTACCCTGACCACCCGGCTGACCCTGTACGGGGGCTTCAGCCGCGACCCGGGCACCACACTCTGCAGGAGCAGCTTTAGCCGCGACCGGTAGCTGCCCCAGGCCAACCATGGTCGCCACTGAAGTGGCTCCTACAGGAATACGGATCAGCCCATGGCGCGCAGGGTCAGGGTTTGTTCGCTGTGGCCAAACACGCCAAGATCATCATGCAGCACCGAGCTGGTCAGGCCGATGCCGTCACTGCCGAACTGCTGGCGGGTTTCCAGCCCCAGCCAGCGGCCCTGCGGCATGCGCAGCAAGTTGATGTTCAGGTCCACATTGGGAAAGATCCACTGGTGGGGCATGGCACGGGCTGCCACCCCATTGGCGGTATCCACCATGCCCATCAGGCGGACAAAATCCGAGGTGGCCTGTCCTTCCACCATCTCCAGCTCGTTCTTTAGCCAGACACGGGCATGGCCGGCCCGGCTCTGGGCATCGGTCTTCAGTTGCAGGCTGCTGATATAGCCACCACCCCAGCCGCTAAATTCCTGCCGGTCGTGCATCTGCTCACGGGCCGGCAATGGCGGATCCTCCAGCCCCTGCGCACTGCTGCTGTCGCAGGTTTGCAAGCGCCAGGCATGGGCCACGATGCAAGTCTTGCCGGCGGACAGCAAGCGCACCTCGACCAGCTCGATGGTGCGACCCGGACGCAACAGGCGGGTTTCGACTGTGAAGGGTGCAAAATGGATCATGCCCCAGATATCCAGATTGAGCCGCGCCACACGCAACTCCGGACGCGGGCCATACAGCTCCAGCTCACGGCACAGGATACCCGTGGCTGGTGCCATATGCTGCTCCTGCGGATTCCATACCCCCTGAGCATGTTTTGTAGGCTCGTACTCGGCACGGGCAACGCCCTGCGCATCCTGCGTGCGGCTGATCAGACGATAGTAAGAAGACAAGGCAACTTCCTCTTTTCATTTGTAATTATTCGTTCATGTACTGAAGCAAGACCCGGAAAACACTGAAACGGCTGCCTCGCCAACAGCATTCAGCACTTTTCTGGCAGTGGGTCCGGCTTTGCAGGCAGCTTCATGCGTGACTGCCCGGCAAGCCAACAGGGTACGAAAAATTCCTGCGGCTGGCACGGTTTTCTACCGGCCTTCTGCATCATAATGATTTAAGCTTTGCTTAAGCATAAACTGACATACTGAATACGCCTCAAAGGACAGACATCAACCAAGGGTTGTTCAGCCCGGGAGTAACGCATGAAAAACATTAAATTCCTGATCGCCCCTCTACTGGCCAGCCTGCTGGCCATCACTGGTGGCCAGAGCATGGCTGCCGAACAGACAACTCAACGCGAACAAGGCCAAAACATGGGCCGGCACATGGAGCCAAAGCAGGAGCGTCGCGGTATGCAAAAAAAACCCAGCCGGGGACAGCGCACAACAGATGCCAGGCGCATGATGCCGGCTTTTGCCGACTTTGACCTGAATGGTGACGGCAAAATCACCGAAGCCGAGTTCAACGAAGCCCGCACCGCCAGAATCAGCCAGCGTGCCAAAGACGGCCGCCAGATGCGTGGCCTGGCCGATGCACCCGCGTTCGAAGAGCTGGATGCCAACGGCGATGGCAGCATTTCGCGCGAAGAATTTGCCGCCGCAATGAAACTGCATCAACAGCAGTCCGAAAAACAGCAAGGCCGCCGTGGCACACAACAAAACCGCGGCCGGCAATAAAAGAATGGGGCACCAGCCACCAACAGTGGTGGCTGTGTGCAAGGCGAGTGATGCCGCCTTCCAGCAGCCTGGACCGGGACAAGGCAGGGCCAGGCTGCTGGCCATTTCCATACCGCACAACTCACTGCCATACAGCAACAACGGTGGCACGCACCAGAACATCGCCGCCGGACAGCACCCAAAGCGGCCAGGGACGCGCTGAACCCTACTGGCGAGGCCGCCGGAATCTGGCAACAGCCAGCAAAAGCGCAGTTCGCCCGTAACAGCCAGAATGCAGAGCTGATTTGTAACAACACCCTGACAGCGCCGGCAATGATTCAGCATTGCCCTGGCCCCCGCTGGCAGCCGGTCACCATGTTTGCGACAATCCCTCCCTTTAACGGGGAGCTTACCCATGACCCACTCACACTTCGGCAGCATCCATGCCTGAGCGTCTTTCACCACGTGCTCACGGCCTGCTGGCGATCAATATTGCGGCCGTAATCTTTGGCACTGCTGCCCTGTACGGCAAGCTAGAGGTTGCGCCCGTCTGGATCACCGCCATGCGCGCCGGTTTCGGCGTGCTTGCCCTGCTCGTGCTGGGCGGGCTGTCACGCAGCCTCTTGCGTTTGCCGGTACAGGCCTGGGGGTTGCTGGGCATCAGCGGCGCACTGCTGGCCTGCCACTGGCTGACGTTCTTCATTTCGGTGCAGCTGTCGGGCGTTGCAGTGGGCACCCTGACTTTTGCAACCTTCCCCCTGTTTACCGTGACGGTCGAAGCGGCAGCCCGGCGTCGCCTGCCCGGCCTGACCGAGCTGCTGGCGGCCATCGCCATCATCCTTGCCGTGGCCCTGCTGCTACAGCCTGACAGCAGCGGCAATGACAGCCTGGCTGGCACCCTGGCCGGGCTGGTTTCGGCCCTGGCCTATGCCTTTTTTTGGCGGGTTACCCAGCGCATACAGCAGCCATTACCAGCCGCCAGCCTGTCTCTGATCCAAAACGGCGTCGTCTTTTTGTTATTGCTGCCCGCCCTGTTTTACGCTGCCCCGGCCCCGGCAGACGCCAAAAGCTGGCTCGCACTAAGCGCATTGGGCATCATCAATACTGCGGTGCTGCTGTTGCTTTACCTGTACGCACTGCAACGCATTTCGGCCAGCAGCTGCAGCGGCTTTATTGCGCTGGAGCCGGTTTATGCCATCAGCTTTGCCGCCCTGCTGTTTGGTGACCCTGTTACGCCCTGGATACTGGCCAGCATGGCGCTCATCATCGGCGCTTCGTTGATTTTGCTGCGGGTGGAGCAAAAAACACAGCCACTCGCCGCGCCAAGCACCGCTGATCCTGCATAAATCCACAGCCGCCGCTAACGTTGCCCCCGCCGGATGACCAGCACAATGCCGGCCAGCACCAGCAAGGCTGAACCCGCTTCTTTGACTGTGATTGCCTCACCCAAAAAAACAGCGCCAAACAATGCACTCAGTACCGGCACGCTGAGCTGCACCGCACCCGCAGTCATAGCCGCCATGCGCACCCTGACCCAATACCAGAGCGCATAGCCAACACCCGAAGCAAGACTGCCCGACAACAGGGCATAGAGCACGCCGGCCGCATCCAGAGTCAGGCTGCGGTGCTGTACCGCCATCAATAACAACGCCAGCGGGAGCGCCAACATAAAACTTAGCGCGGTACCGGCCACCGGCGAGTCTCCCCGCTTGCCCAGCAACGAAAAACCGCCCCAGGCAAAACCGGTCAGCGCCATCAGCACGGCCGCCCCCAGAGGCGGTGCCGCTGCTCCGGGTGATAAAAACAGCACCAGGCCGCCCAGCGCCACCATCAGCCCGGTCATGCTGGTGCGCTCGCCACGCAGCAAACCACAGGCAATCATCAGCAGCTGCGCCGCAGCAAACAACACCAGTGCACCCGCTCCGGTGCTGATATGGCGATAAGCAAAGGAAAAAGCTGCCGCATAGACAAACAGCAGCAACGCCGACAACCAGCCAGCCCTGCCCACCTTCAACGGCTGCCGGCCAGCCAGCGCAATCAGCCACAGGGTGGCCGCGCCAGAAACAATGCGGACAGCAGTGAAGGAGGCTGCATCAATACGGGTGGTCTGAAAGGCCAGACGTGTCAGTAGCGAGTTGGCGGCAAAGGCCGTCATGGTCAGGCAGGTCAGCAACAGGACAAGCCAGACCCTGCTGGCGGTAACGGGCCTGGTCATGGAGCGGCATCATCGGCAAGTAAAAGCCGGTTGCACCACTCTGGTGGTATCAAGCACTCACGGAAAGTAATCCGCGCCAAATACTGCGACACCCAAAACAAGTGTGCAAAAGTACCGCTCACTGCGCTCCGCCCTTTATCACTGACTGACCAGACTGATGCCCAAAGCAGCCGCACCTGTCTGCTGCGGCGGACAAAATAACCCGTTTCGCTCGCCGGCCAAAATACTACCTGCGGCCTTGCCGGGCAAGCGTGATGCTGATCGCTGCAAGCCGGCGGGAATACAGGATCGTCACTGAGCAACCAGGTATCACTCAGATCATCCCGGCCCTGAGTGTGCCAGATCATCAGCGTGCGCAGTTGACTGGTCAGGCTGTACCGAACCTTGGCCGGGTCACGATCATCCTGCAGGTGTTGTCCGAGCTGCTCAAAGATACCGCTGCGATCCATCACCTCCCGCAGTAAAAAAGCCCCGCCATCACTGCTGGTTTTACGCCCGCTCAACTGAACAGCAACAGACGGTTTCCAGGTCGGTATTGTTTCACCCATGGCGAGCGGCCCTCTCTAATCAAGTTATTGCAGGAACACATTGATTATAAAGGATAAACTGCTCGCCTTCTTTGTTTATGGACAAGCTTCATGAATAAGGCGGGTTAGCGGCACGAATAGTTGTTAACCTTACTCAGCTTTAGCAAACTGCTGAATAAAGTAAGCCAATGAATTGGCTTCTTTCACGGCATCATGTGGAATAAGTAAATATTTCCAAGGCTTGCCACCGTGCTGTGCAAGGTATTCACTGGCATGACTACACCATTTCACACCGCTGCGTGCTTTTTCGGTGACTTCCTCATTCCAACTGCCATCTTGGTTTTGATGTTGGGTGCTTTTGGTTTCAATCATCAATACATAGTCAGCGGTTTCAGCAACGAAATCAGGCACATATTCAGGGTGCTCGCTACCGCGTTTGTAATACATCTTGAATTGGCCTTTGGCCGGCTTAAACCACTTTTCGCAGTCACGTTCTAAAATCACCGCAAAGCGGCGCTCAGTGTCTGAATCAAACTTTTGCAATGGGTATAAACAACGGCTAAAACCGCCAAAGAGCATTTGTTTGATGCGACTGACATCGCGCACTGTATCACGGTAGTTTTGCACCGGCTGGTCTTGCGCTATGGTGTAAGCGCAGTCACGTAAGGTGCTAAAGCCACTGCGTACATCGACGACGTACTCAGTAGCTTCTTCAAAGAAGTGGTTGTTCAGTTGCGCATGAATTAACTTCGCAATTGCATCACTTTGGTTTTGTAGAATGTTCTCAACCACATCGTCGTCGTTTTCAGCGGTCAGTGTGTTAACTGCTTGAGTAGCTAAATCAAACAAAAATTCAGCTTGCTCGTCGTAAGGAATATCATCGTAATCGAACAGCTTCTTCAAAATATAGTTTTGTTTCACCGGCTCGTAGTTGCCCGAATCGCCTTCGCCACGAATAGTTTGGTGATTGTCTTGCAGGCTTTGTTGAATAAGCGTTCTATCAATTGGTTTTAAACCTTTAATGGCAGCAATGTCTAAATCGAACGGATGATAGCCGGTACGCACTTCGCCCGATGGTGAAACAATAATACGCGGAATATCTATGGTGTTATCCACCGTTAGCTGGGTAACTTGCTCAACAATCGCCGCAATATCCACCGATTCTTCGGTCAATAGCTCTCGTTGCTCTTGGGTTAACTGAGCTTTTACCTGTTCGGTAATCTGTGCTTTTACTTCTGCTGTTATCAATGCTTTGCTGGTTGGCGCATCAGTAGGGCGTGTTTGGTATTGCTTGATCACATCCAATGCAGCGCGAGCAACGGTTTGTTGGTTAGGCGTGGAATAGGCGGACTTAGGCTCTTGCACTTCACGATGACCATCTGCACCTGTTGCGGTTACGCCAGAACCTGTGAGTTGCTGTTCTAGGTTCGATTTCACCTGCACACTTTGTTTGGTTACATCGTCTTCTGGGCGATCTAACACTCGCGTTTTCAGGCGCAGCGGGTTGTTCGGGTCGTTAGCCTCATCAACAATCTCTTGGAACTTGTCATGCGCGACAATACTTAGCGTATCGACGGCTTCAACTCCCGTGCGTTTGCCATAGGGCAAACGCAAACCACGGCCAATTGACTGTTCAATTAGGGTTCTGGCGTTGGCGGCGCGCAATGGCACAATGGTGTACAGGTTGGTGACGTCCCAACCTTCTTTTAGCATGTTAACGTGTATAACAATCTCGGTAGGTTCATCCACATGTTCAACATTGAGCAGTGCTTGAATAGTTTCTTCTTCTTTTTTGCTACTATCAACCTGAATTACTTTACCGCGATAGCGCCCTTCAAATACGCTTTCAAGCTTAGTTAACAGCTCTGCTGCATGGGTGGTATCACGGGCAATCACTAACATAAAGGGCTTAACGAGCTTGGCATCGTTTTCATGTGCGTAAGTAGTTAAATCCACTTTGGTTTGCTCATGCAAACGAATACCGTCCATCAATTTAATGGTTTCTAACTCATCTTTGTCGTACTGGCTAGCATCAAAGTTGCGCTGAGTAACGACAGCAGGCTCTTTTACAAACCCATCATCCATGGCACAGGCTAGAGGATAATCAATCACCACATTTTTAAAGTGCACTGGGCCACGACTTGATTCGGTAAAGGGTGTGGCCGTAAGCTCCAAGGCGAATAGCGGATTAAGCTCATTGAGCGCACGCATACCAGCATCGGCACGGTAGCGATGCGATTCGTCCATTAGCAGCACTAAGTCGGGTAAGTTCGATAGATACTCAAAGTAGCTTTCGCCTAGTGTTTCGGCTAAGCGCTTAATACGCGGGGCTTTCCCACCACGTACTTCGGTATTAATTTTAGCAATGTTAAACACGTTAATACGCACCGAACCAAATAGGTCATTTTGTACCTGTGCGCCACGGCTTTCATAGTTGTCACCGGTGATGACTTCCGGCGGTGCCAATACAAAATCAGTAATGCCTTTAAATACGTACTTAGGCGAGGCTGGCGAAAAATCGCTGATCAACTTTTCATAAATGGTCAGGTTAGGTGCCAACACAAAGTAGTTGCGAATGCCATGTACCTGATACAAATAGGTAATAAACGCCCCCATCAAACGGGTTTTACCTACCCCTGTTGCCAAGGCAAAACACAGGGATGGAAAGTCGCGTTCAAAATCACTGAGCTTAGGAAACTGCGCTTTTAAGGTTTCTAATAATTCCGGCACATCGCGCTTAGGGTCCAGTAGTTTGTTCTCTGTGGCACTAATCGCCACTGCCAACGCACGTAGCGAGTCTTGCTGTGGCTGACGTAAACTTAAACGACCAATAACGTTGTTAATGGCGCGTAATTGCTCGGGTTTTAAGTTTGATAAATCCATGGTCATTATAATTATCCTTATCAACCGTTAATCTTGCGCTGCATCGTCATCGGCAGGCGCATCGTCAGTTAGGTTTGCCACGTTTAACGAATAATCGTCCTGACCAAATTGGCACTTATTCAAAATGGCTTTTGGCAGTTTTTTCAAGGTTAAATTGGCAAAACGACCTGGCTCGCAGCGAAATGCACCACACATCACTAGTAAAGTTCGGTCACTGCCCACTTCTTCTGATAGTGCTTCTAATTTGTCTACCGATAAGCTTTGTGTGGTGACATAAATATGATCGGTCTCGGTTGAATAACCGTGATCCCACCAATTCACTTCCGATGGCGCATAGGTAAAACCTTCCAGCTTACAAACGGCTTCGGCTAGCATTTCTGGGTTGTACTCTTTATTGATCACTTCCAAGCCAAACTTGTCTTTCACAATTAAAGTCGGCGCAAGTTTGTAATAACGAAAACCACCACCGCCTTGCCAGTTTACAGACTTAGAAATACCACTCTGATCTTCACCATCAATCACTTTTTGCAAGCGCGGGATGATGTGAGTGTGGCAATGCTCGCCTAGCTCCACCATGATCCAACGTCTTTTCATCTTGTGAGCTACAGCGGCAGTAGTTCCTGAACCACCGAATGAATCAAATACTAAATCGCCTTCTTGTGTACACATCTCGAAAATCCGCTTCAAAAGCGCTTCGGGTTTTTTTCCATTTTTAAACGTTACGCCGCCTTCTCTCGCAATACCATTCCAGCTAATGTCAGTCCAAACATCAGTTATAAGCTCAGCAGGCTGCATCTCGCCATCAATTTCCAAAAGCCTATTAGAGTAAAAAACCATCTGTCTGCCATTTGCTATATAAAAGCCATCGACGTCCTCATTTGGATGTACATAAACCTTATCCCTGTTCTTCTTTGACTTCTCGATAGTTTCTTTTCTCTTTATTTTGGCGCCCCCACCAATTGCAACAGATTGAAAAACACGTTCTGCATTATCAATTGCGAATTGTGCTAATTCATCATCAAATGTATCGGGCAATTTTTTCCTGGCTTCTTTGGTATCTTTATATCCATTAGCTTTTGCAAACGCATCGGCAATACTACACCATGCCCAACTTTTATAATGCTCATCTGGGTTTAATAAGTATTTGTTATATCCCGTATCATATCCTTTAGGTATATAGATCTTGTTGAGCGGTTTGCGGGTACGATCTTTTGCGTATACAAGCAAAAAGTTTACCGTGGAGAAAACTGTAGCTCCTGTTGCCTTAAAGCCCGACGGATCATTTGTGGTCATCGATATGGTATTTAAATAATTTACACGGCCAAAAATTTCGTCCATTAAGACTTTTAAATAAGCCATTTCGCAGTCATCTAGGTGGACGAATATTACTCCATCATCACTGAGTAGATTGTGAATTATTTCTAACCTATCTCTCATTAACCCCAGCCAAATCGAATGCTCAATACCATCATCATAGTGTTCAAACGCACTCCCGGTATTGAATGGTGGGTCTATATAGACACACTTCACTTGCCCTGCATAATTTTGCTCTAGTGCCTTCAGCGCCAATAGGTTGTCACCAAAAATCAGTTTATTATCAAAAATATCGTTTTCGGTCACTTTTTGGCTGGCGTGGTAAGACTTGCTTGGGTCTTCTAATAAAATACGCGGCTCTAGCTTTTTGCGCTCGTTTTTGCCTATCCAGGTCAGTTCTAATTTGGTTTTGCTCATGTGTTCTATGCTCATATCTTGTGTTTTTTACTTAGCATTTTCGTGCCATCGCAATAGCTACGCCTGCTGTACTTGCCGATTGGCAGCTTGAGCGTTTTGCCCTTGTCGGCGTTGCGCTTGCTCGGCTAAGTAACTGAATAAATTCTGGTTGTGTGGATCGTTCGCTTGAAGGCGTTCTTGTTTTGCTATCACTGCCGGGCTTTCTGCCAAGTTTAAATGGTTAATCCACACCGTTTGCATTAACCGTGCGGTATCGCTCAAGCGTTTAAAATACGCGTGTGGCGCACTGCCCAATGCTAATGCCCTAAAACTATCAAAAAATTGCTGACGAAGCTCATCAAAGGTGCGGCTGATTAGGCCTTCAAATACTGCTTGCTCAGAAATCTCAGGGGCAATAATAGCGTCTTTAAACTGCGCCATTATTAGCGTAGTTATACAGTAGCTAAAGTGGCGATAGACCAGTTTTTCGGGGCTTGGGTTACTGCGCTCCGCGGCAGTGCATAAGCCTTGTATCGCCAAGTAGCAGTTCACCGCGTTAATGGCGACGGCCCCTTGTAAATCTGTACTAAAAATGGCTTGGTATTCGGTGCTTTCTTGGTTAGTAAATTTGCTTGGCTCTACTTTTAGCTGATAAGGCACGCGTACATCGGCTTGCAAACAGGCAAGCGCCTTTGCCAAGGTGTCGATAGTGATGCTGCGAATACCCGCTGCTGCGCTTTGTTGTGGGCGATAGAGGTATTCGACACCGAACATTTTCATCTCTTGGCGCAAGCGCTCTTGGGTATCATCCAGCGCGGCAAAGTTGGCTAAATCAACTGGGTTTTGTAGGTTACGTGCTTTGGTTACTTGTTTGTGAAACGCATCGTTACCCGTGTTGATAATGGTTACCATCACTTGTGCTTGGCTGATATCGGCGTCTGGATTTTCACGCATAAACTGCGCTGCACTGGCAATGGTTTGTGAACCGTTAACGACGGATAGGCCATCGACTGCAACATGCTTGCTACCTGTATGGCCTCTAATATTCCCTTTTGGTTTTACTGTATTGCCAACCAGAGTGATACCGTTGTTAAGATAAATAAAATTTTCCGGCTCATGTAAAAGGGTGTCTTTGATAGCCTTATTTACACCGCGTCTGCCAGCACCAATAAAATAGCGAATATTTTTCTCGTAAAGTTTACGGTCATGAGTAGTGTGCAAAGCAATTAAATCGGTTAGTTTGGCGATACCAAATACGACTTTTCGTGGTTGTTCTTGCACTCGAAACTTATATACGGCGACACGCTCGTTTACCGTATCAACCGCATGTTCACTGCGAAGAGCCTGCTCAACTTCGATGGCAGTGAACTCTTGATAACCAGGTTCGATTTGCTCTTCACCTTCATCAATTAACTCTTGGATCGCTGGTTGTAGGTAGTTTTGTGCTTGTATGGTAATGCCATTACCTGTGTATGCGACAAGTAGTTGAATGCTTTCGCACTCGTCTAATGCGGCTTCAATACTTGCTTGAAGGTTTTGAACATTTTGATTAAAGCGGTGAAATTGCTTGTTTAAAAGTAACTTTACACCCTCAATAAAAGCCTGCGCTTCGCCCAGTTGGAATTGCGCATCTTCCTTCATCTTCGACTGTACTAGGTACAGCGTTTGATCTGCTTCGTGATAATAGATGGCATCGATACCATGGTCTTCATAGTCGTCCACCACGGCTTTTGCCGCAGTCACTACGTCTAAATCGAATTTTTGCTGAAGTACGAATGCGCTAAAAGCCCTAGCGATTTGCTTTTTAGGTTTATCTTCTCGCCCACCTTGCCCAAGCAATGGCGGTAAATGCGGCACAAAACGCTGATGTAGCAGTTCCTTCAATGGGGCAAGAAATTGTGGTTGTAATGCTGCCAAGTGAGTCGTCCTTATTTTATTGCCAAATTGGCCGCGCTTGCCAGTCGGCTGGAAAGCCCATGCGGTCAATGTCTATTTGGTGATGATTAATCAATTGGATGAGTCGTTGCTTCCAATGGTGTTCACCACTGATCATATCCATGAGGTAGCCCAACATCACCAAGGTGTTATAAATCTTTCGTAAACGCCGATCGCTATCGGGTAGATTTTGCAAGCTTTTAATCAGTGCCGGTTCGCCATGGCGTGGCAGTACTGTGGTTTTGGTAAAGTCACGGTTCCATAGTCTAGAGTGATGGGCACTTAAATTGCGCATTAGCGATAAATGCTCACAGAATGAAGTCAACGTTTTTTCATCTAAACCATAGCTTTTACTTATTACTTGCCGGTCGGCACGCAGCTTGATATTGCTGTACCAACGGGAAAGCTGCCCCATGGTTAACAGCTCAACACAAGCCCAAATAGGCGGTAGTGCCTCGTGGTATTTTTGTGTAAGGTGTTTAATAAACTCTTCACGACTGCGCTTTACCTCACCCGTGAGCTTGCCAAGGCTACTGGGGTATTCTAATAAATCACCAAAGAGCTCTGGTTTTAAATGAGGGTGCACCGTTTGGTATTTTTGGCTCAACTGATACGCAATTTGTGTGCGTAATGACACCTCAAAACGCTCGATGGCATCTAGCACTAACAAACGTAGTTCACGATCGAACACATATAGGTTTAGGATTTGTTCAAACTGGGTGCCTGCGATAAACGCATGACTGGCGTGATCTTGCTCATAGGGCAAACAATAAGCCGCAAAACGATAGTAGTTCAGCTGTGCCAGGTAAAACTCGGCTTTGGGGACATCACTGATCACTAGGCCACGTTGTTGCAACAAGCGTACTTGATCGCTAAAGCTTGTAGGGGTCTTGGTAAAAGCGACTTTAGGGACTGGTTTGCGGCTCATTTGACCTCCCATGCAACAGAAGATCGAATTTTACGGGCCCCAGAAACGAGTAACCCCTCACAGGGCGCTGATCTGACGGGTAGCGGGAGGGGTGTTGTTGCAGTGATCATAGCCCCAAACGGAAAAAAGTCAATGCTGGCGTTGAAATTGATTGTCATCATTGAACCGTCCACCCAATGGTAAATAGGGTCTCTTGGCTGGTTTTTTTATTCAGTTTGCCTTCTAAGCTTTCAATCAGCTGTTCGCGCTTTTCGTCCACCTCATCTTGTTTATCAAACAGTTCACGGCGGCTTTTATTGCGCTGACTTTCTAGCTGGCGCTGCTGTTTTTGCAGGGCAAGTTTCTCTTCTAGCGTTAGGGCTATTTTGGCTTCGCGGCGTACTTGCTTGATTTGCTTATCAAGCTCTTTTATAGATTGTTCAAGCCCTTCTTTTAAATCGTCTGCCCAAGCATCTAACTTGTTTACCTCTTGCTCGAAGAAGCT
The DNA here is from genome assembly GCA_012728415.1 of Gammaproteobacteria bacterium. GTDB lineage: Bacteria > Pseudomonadota > Gammaproteobacteria > Pseudomonadales > Pseudomonadaceae > Thiopseudomonas. Next base: position 14,847 of record JAAYFD010000015.1, on the reverse strand, counting down.
GAGATTACGATCGTTAACTTGCTTTTCGATGCCTAGTCTCGACTGCTGTAACGCTTGTTGTAGCGCATTTTGATAACCCGGATATAAGGCGGCAAGTTCTTGCTCACTGACTTCACTTTGCACATAAGCACTAAGCTGCATCAGCTTTTGTACGACTTCACTTGGTAGCAAGTGACCGTGCTCGTCTTGCGCGGCGAACAATAAATGATCTTCGCTACGCTCTAGTGATTCAACACTGAATTTTTGTAGGCTTAGTACACCTGACGAACCCAACAAAGGTTCTAGCATACTGATTTTTGTTTGGTGGTTGCTGTAATCAAAAATTACGCTGGCAGTAGGCAATTCACGTTGTAGCGCGTTACTTATCACCCATTCACCTAATGGGTGGGCAATACGATACACATGGGCATTGGCTAGTTTGCCGGTGTCAATACTGCCACTTTGCTGTCCACGGCGTACAAGTTGGTAGCAACCTACAGGCGCCTGATTGATGCTCTGATTAAGCGTAAAACTATGGTTGCTTGAGTCGATATCTGCGATAGCTGCAAGCTCATGCGTACTGAGTTGCCAAAACCAACGGCCTACTTTATCGAGGCGTTGCTGTGCTGCATCAAGCTGAATTTTCAGTAAGTCATGTATATCTTCATCGAAGTTTTCAAGCAGGAGTTGCTGGGTCTCGCGCATTTTTTGGTTGATGTCGGCTTCTAGCTCTTTTTGCAGTTGATCAAAAGCCGCTTCTATTTCTGTCGGTTGTCGACAAGTCTCGTATATATTTTGGATGCGCTTTTCAAAATCAATACCAGATTCGATGCTGCCTAGCACATCGTCCGATGCACCAAACACGCCATCGAACAGATGGAATTTTTCGGTCAGTAACTCTAAAACGCGCTGATCGGCTTTGTTGGCTTCGTTGAGGAAGTTGATCACCACAACATCAAATTGCTGCCCATAGCGGTGACAACGGCCAATACGTTGCTCTACCCGTTGTGGGTTCCATGGTAAGTCATAGTTAATCAGTAATGAGCAGAACTGTAAGTTAACCCCTTCTGCAGCCGCTTCGGTTGCGATCATAACTTCGGCATGATGGCGGAAGTAATCAATTAGGGCGGTACGGCGGTCAATTTGCGGTGAACCACTAACTTTATCACTACCTTGGTTTTCAGCTAACCACTGCTGATAAACTTTGGTTGCTTCTGGATGGTTATTGCTGCCACTAAAGGTGACTAATTTATCAGCAAAGCCATTCGCCTCGAGGAAACGAGCTAAGTATTCTTGCGTGCGCTTCGATTCGGTAAAAATAATGACTTTCCGCGGCGCACCCATCTCCTCCATTTTGGCAAACCCTTGATTAAGCGCCGTTAGCAATGCTTGGGTTTTACTGTCGGTGGTAATGGATTTAGCCTGCTCGATATAATGCTCAAGCTCGGCTATTTCAGCATTGAGTAACTTAAAGTCAATATCACTCTCAGGGATATTACTTTGTGTTTCTTCAACATACTCGCTGTACTCTTCTCCTAAGTCATCACTCTCAACGAGCTCACTGATAATATCGAAATCCGATTTAGCCTGTACTTTCAAGTCAACCAATCGGAGCTTTATAGTTTCGAGTGTGTTGAGCACTGCGTGCGAACTAGATGCTAATAGCTTTCTTAGTATAAGGCCGGTTAAATGACGTTGGCTCTTTGGTAGTGCATAGCTCTCGTCCTTTTCCAATAAGGCACTAATACCTTCGTAAAGCGCCATTTCAGCACTAGAGGGTGTAAAGGGTACGGTGAGTGTTTGACGCTGGGTATAGCGGACATATTCGAGTACATCTTTTCGCAAGGTACGCTGAATAAACCCGGTAAGTCGTTTCTTTAAATGCCCTAGTGCACTTTCGTTATTGACAAAGTGTTGTTTGAAGCTTCGCTCATCGCCGAAGATTTGATCGTCGATGATGGTTGAAAGCCCATACAATTCCATAAGCGAATTTTGTAAAGGCGTTGCAGTAAGTAATAGCTTTTTACTGCCATCTAATGATCGGCGTAGCGTTTGACCCATTTTGTTGCTGCTACGGTGCGCATTACGTAGCTTGTGCGCTTCATCGATGATGACTATATCCCATGGTTCTAGCATTAGCTGTGTTTCCATTCGCGCAGCATAGTGATAGGACATAATAGAAACGCAGTGATTAGCTAGCGGGTTAGTTTGACCATTGTTAACACTATTACGCCACGTTTTTGCATCAAGCACTTGCGTTGGTAAGTTAAACTTATCGCCCAATTCCTGTGCCCACTGGCGTCGCAATGACGCCGGGCAGATAATTAATATGCGGCGTTTACGCTCTGCCCAATACTGTGACAGTACTAAGCCTGCTTCAATAGTTTTCCCTAAGCCCACTTCATCAGCTAGAACAACACCTTTACTTAACGGGTTGTTGAGCGCAAAAAGTGCCGCATGAATTTGGTGCGGATTGAGGTCAACACTGGCATCAAAAAGGGATTGTGACAATTTATCAACGCCATTTTCAGCGTGGCGAATGGTTAATTCCTGCGCAAAGTATTTTGCTTGATAATCAGTTATTCCCATCCAACATCCCTTTTCCTTGAGCTGCTTGCGTACTGATCCATTCTTCAAGATCGGATTGTTTAAAGCGCCAAGCATTTCCAACTTTAAAAGCAGGAGTTTTATGTGCCGCTGCTAGCCGGTAAACAGTTCTCTCATTTACCTTCAAATACTCAGCTACTTCTTTAATTGTCAGAACGGTATCAGTCATTTTCACTCGGCCACTTTGGAAAGTGCGTCAATTATCTAATGCGAATGTCAAAATAGTACAAACAAATACATAAATCAATCTTATTCGGCCCGCCTTATTCATGAGCCCCAAAAAATACAGCCCGACTCTGCTGAGCCGCTGCAATGATACACACAGCTCGTCTCCAGCATGAATTTTGTTCTTTAAAAACGCAGTTTCCACGTTGTTTCTGGCAGAAATCAGTCGACTTCCGGCGAATTGGCAGCTTTTTGCGAGGTGTGGGCGAGCGCATCCCTCAGCGCATGGCTGATTCCATAATTTGTCCGGCAAAAACGGGGTTTATGTCGGCGACTGGTGTAGTCAGGGCAGGTGTCGGATCAGGCTGGGCCACCACTTATCGCCCGAGTGAGCGATATGCACCGTTATGCGACGTGCATGGACAGCCACTGTGGCCGCTACTTTCAGGATTTGCTCGCGTACTTTGCGTAGGCTCCAGCCTTGGCGTGTGATGTACTGCATCAGCACTCGCACGCTGTGCATCAGCTGATAGGCATACAGATCCAGCAGCAGGTTGACCTGGTTACGCCCCATTACTTGCTTCACGGTCGCGGTGTTTTTCAAGACAGGTGTACATTTAACGTATCTTTCAGCTCGCCCATATGGCCTTCGGCCTTGTAGTAAAACTCATGGCACCATTCACGCAAGTGGGCCGGCGGCCTTCCAGCCGGGCGTTAAAGCGCACCCGCACCTGAGCCCCCGCCGTTTGCCGAATACGCTCAACCAGCCCGGGAATCCATTGGTCTGCCTGAGCAGCATTGCCGCTGTTGCCTTCGCGCAGCAGCCCGCCGACCATGTCGCCGGTTTCAGCGATGGAGGCGACCAAGGGCGAGCAATGCGTGCAGCCGACATAGCGGTTGTAGCCAGTCCAGCTGAAATACTGGGTCTTCGCCGAGCAGCTGAGTGTCACTCAAATCATCCCAGCCCTGGGCGTGCTGGATCATCAGCGTGCGCAGTTGACTGGTCAGGCTGTGACCACCCTGGGTGGGGTGCGATTGCCCTGCAGCTGCTGCCCTGGGCGCTCACATGCCTGAATCAATATGAATAAGGCGGGTTGATACGCTGGTTGTAAAAGCGGTGGGTGCAGCTGTGTGGACCTACTCCTGGCCATGCTGTGCATAGAATTTCAATGCTTTGCGATAGCGCTGCTCTAGTACCTCTCGCCAACTGAGTGGCTCGTGTAAGTGCAGATTCTCACCAAGGCTAAATACCCACCACTGCGTCTCGCTGTCATTTGGCACAGAGGCTTCCAGCCTGAACCAGTCGCTATCCGGTAGCGGCGCGATGCTTTGTTGCTCAGACAAGGGGGTCTCCCGAAGCAGCCAGGCAATATTGGGTGCAATATCCGCCACTAGCTGAACCTGCTCAATGGTGCTATCGGTATTGAGTTCTTCCCGAATGTAGCTATCCACGTTAAAGCGCTTGTGCGGCTTGGCTGCTTCCGGCAATACCTCTGCGCTCTGGATACGGTGCAGGGCAAACTGACGCAAGTCCTCGTACTCATTGACGCTGGCAATCAGATAGCTAACCGCATGGCGTGAAACAATGCCCGCCGGATGAAGCACAAATTGGTTCACCCGGCCTTTGCCACGCGCGAGGTACTGAACTTGCAGTTGCTTGTGCTCCAATAGTGCATCGGAAGCAGCGGCCCAAACCTCAGCGCTGATCTGGGCGGGCAACAGGGTTTTGCCATTGGGAATTGCCCGCACCTTTCGTGACCAGCTCGACAGCTGATTTTCAGCCATGCCGTCCAGATAGGCCTTGGCCTTGCGAAATTGGGGAGCCATCAAGTCCAGCACGCTTTGCGGCAGCAGGTTTTTCAGGTGATCTTCAGCCAGAGACAATGCCAGAGCAGTTGGTGGCTCCATATCACGCAGATCGAGTGAGGCACCTTCAGTGAAGCTCCAGTGCTTGCGTCCAGCCACATCGCTGCTGACCAAAGGAAATACCAGCGACAAACGTACAAGATCCCTTTGCACACTTCTGAGATTCACACTAAAGCCGCGTTCCTGCAGTTTTTCCTGGAGAACTGCCGTGCTGGTGTAGCGTGGCAACTCAGGGATCAACGCCAGCAACGTCAGCTGCCTTAGCAATGTATCCTTTGAAACGCTCATTTCTTACTCCATAAATCCAGCTATCAAAAAAGACTCCAACAGCCTGTCACAGCTGCACGACAAATCATGTCACAAGGCAGCCTGATTGGCACGACAGGATTTGTCGTGCAGCTGTGCAAGATTGACCAGCAAAACCAGTGAAACCGCTAAAAAGGACTCGATATTGACAAACAGCGCCATAGTCATCAGCGATTCGGTGATTACAATAGACATGAGCCCTATGGTGGGGTATTCCATGTCGCTGCGCATTGAAAAGCCTGATTCATGCAAGCCCCTATCGTGGACTTCCTGGAGCCAGGCTGAGCAGGTCTGCACAGGGGGCTTCCTTGAAGATCCCGGCGTGCCTGTACAAGCCCTGCTGGATGCCGGAGTTTTCAGCAACACACCGGCCAAGATCTTGGAGCTTGCCGCCGATGTTCCTGCATTGCAGTATCCGATGTTGCAAGCCATGCTGAAAACAACCGCTGCAGTCGAATTGGCACAATCCAATCCTTTGTTATTTATTTTGCTGGTGGATCATGGCAGTCGGAACTTCATTGATGAGCAGCACTTTGAGCGGCTTGTACAAGGTAAGCGTACGGCCATTCTCAGGGAAATGGGCATGGTCAGCAGTAACAGCGCGGTGCGTATTTTGGCCCGGACCGCTTTACCTCTCAGGCGTTTCAACCAGTTAAGGGCAGTGCAAAGGGTTCTTCGCGAACAACAGCTTTTAACCCAAATGTGTCATGTTAAGCAGCCCACCATTGTGGCGTTCCACATGCTTGCCGGTCAGGTAGACCCCGTTTGGCCGGGCCTGCTGAATATGCTGCAGCCAGAAATGGATGAGAAGACGATCAACTTCATCATAGGCCGCATTGCTGACTGCCAGCGTATGGGGGCAACCTACAATCAGCTGCAACAGACAGCATCGCCCGCCGAGCTGGATCGATTACACGACCGTCTGGTTGCTCGCTACAACGCACAGGACTATGACCGTCGAATTGTGCAGCTAGAATCCCTGTACGGTGACTATCCGGCAGCACCGGTACCGGATACAGAGTGCATACGTGCACTGACCAGCTGGGCAGACCTGGTCCACGAAGGAAAAGCGGCTCTTCGCATTTGAGGGTGTAGAAAAAATCTGACCGGCTGGAAAAGGTGTCGGGGAACTTGGAAAATGTAAGCTCCTACACCAACAAAAACCAAGCCCCCGACATGAGCAATCTTACCTTTTCCAGCCCAGACCTTTCCAGCTTTTGCCAACTGAATAACCTCGGCCTCGTTGCCACTGGGCAGCACCTTTGCGCAGAACGTGCAGTCATCGAATGTCGTTTCACCAAAGCACCCGAGCCGTGCCCGAAGTGCGGTGCTGCTGGCGTTTCACGCGGCACGGTCGACAGACATCTTGCTCACACACCTTACGGACAACGGCCAACTACATTGTTGCTGCGTATTCGGCGTTGGCGTTGTATTTGCGGCTGCTTCTGGCATGAAGACACCAGCAGCGCTGCTCCGCCACGCTCAAAGCTTTCCTATGGTGCGATGCGCTGGGCATTGGCTACCATCGTGCTGGATGACTTGTCGATATCGCGCATTGCAAACCATCTGGGCGTTGCTTGGCACACTGTTAATAGCGCTATTCTCAAAGAAGGTAAGCGCCTGCTTTTTAATGACCCAAAGCGGTTTGACGGTGTGACCGTGCTCGGTGTGGATGAGCATGTCTGGCGGCACACACGCCGTGGTGACAAGTATGTCACCATTGTGGTTGACCTTACACCCGTGCGTAACAAAACCGGACCATCGCGCTTGCTGGCTGTGCTGGAAGGCCGCTCCAAACAAGCCTTTAAGCAGTGGCTGAACAATCGTCCCAAGGCTTGGCGTGACCAAATCGAAAGCATTGCCATGGACGGTTTTACGGGGTTTAAATCTGCGGCACAAGAAGCCTTGCCCCAAGCCCAAACCGTGCTGGATCCCTTTCATGTGGTGCGCTGGGCAAGCAATATGCTGGATGAATGTCGCAGGCGTGTTCAGCAAGACACTCTGGGCCGAAGAGGGCGCAAAAACGACCCGCTCTACAAAAGCCGTCGAACGCTACTGACCCGGATCAGCAACGGACCTACAGAAGCTGTCAATGGTCGGCTGGAACACTTGCGAGGCACGGCTTTGGGCTTTAGAAATTTAACCAACTACATCGTCAGGTGCTTGCTGAAGTCAGGAGGGTTTAGAAATCAGCTATACCCTTAAATGCGAAGAGCCCCATTAATGCGGAAGGGCTGATGGCAAATTCATTGTGGACTACAGTGACGTTATTTGGTGTCGCGCAAATTGGCGACACTGTTTGACGCCAGTCGGGGTTAGGCTGCAAAAACAAACCAGACTGGGGGGACACCCTCCCCAAAGGCCTCCTGGTGCCACAATTGGGGCAATCACAAGCTTGTGGAAATCAACTTTAAGCACCGAACCAGTACTATAGGAAACAACATACAAACAAGAGGAACCGGGCATGGGCATGGAAAAACTTCTGACAGAAATTCTTGGTGATGAAGTGCTGTCAAGCACAGTTATCAACACAGATCAAATGCCACCGCACCGCAATTCGACAGATGGAGCAGGCATGCCAAAAGGTTTAGTCACGGGCACAACCGAAGCACTGGCCACTTCAGCGACAAGTACAGCTGCAGTTGTGGCTGCCGCAGTGCCGGTTATTGTTCCGGTAGCGGTTGTTTCAGTAGCGGTTGCCGGATTTTCTAGGCTTTTTGACTAAATCGGGATGGCCTGTCAGTACCACATTGTAGCAATGGTAGAAAAACAAACTGAGTCAGAAAGGATAACACCATGCTAAGAAATATTTTTGCAGTAATTGGCTTGTACGCTGTGTGCAAATTGGCTCACGAGCACTATCGAAAGTATGCATACTACAAGCAGCGGGTCGATGACTTGGATAAAAAACACAGTAAAGGTGATGATGGTGATAAGGGAGGCAGCCGAGCGGGGCCTGACGCATATTAATCTCAACCCCTGCCGCCTGCTTGCGGTTGCGCCCATTATTTTCAATGGAAGACTAAAGGAAAACTATGGTTCTGGATGCTGAAAACTCGATCTGGCAACAGCTCTCTTTAAGTGATATGACTTATGTTTGCTCGATATCTGAATATAACTTGCCGGAGTTTGAGAGTTGTCTCAAGCGTAAGCCAAAATACTTGGTTATGATTGTCAGCCGCTTCCATAAAGCACAGGCTGCGGCAGATCGTTTTGCCAGAGTTGTAGCTGATGCTATCCCCGGGGTGCAGGTGATTCGCCCGGATCAGACGGGTCGCGAGTTTGATGGCACCGATCTTGCGGATTTTCAAAGCTGGTTGAGAGAGGTTCTTTTACCGCAGCTTGAGCAGTTGCCGGCAAGCTATCGAGTTTGCAATATCACTGGTGGAACCAAGATGATGGCTATGGCGTTGCTGACGGCCAACCTTGGCTGGAGCTGGCTTGAATATAAGGCAGAGGGTGCCAATGCCTTGCAGCTGATCGGATTTCGTAATGGGAATCTTGCAGGTATCAACAGCACTGACCTGGAGGTTGCAAGCCCGGTTGATGTCGCGAGACTGTATTCAGAACATGTGCATCAAACCAGTGAAAATATGATTTTCATGCACCCTAAAAGTGTCTATCAAGCACAAAAGCTGTGGGATGCTTTGCAGTCACATGAGCCTACTTTGTTAGGTTTGTTTGGCGATGAAAACAAAGGTTTGGAAAAAATATGGATGTATGGAGCGAGCCAGGACCAGTTTAATCAGAAACAGCTGAGCATGAGTGCTTCTGAGTTTGTTGGCCAAGAACAGTTTTCAACCGAACAGATGCAATGGCTGGAGCTGTGGTCTGAGCTAAGCCCCTCCAGCTTTAAAGCTAGTAACGACCAACTGATATTGCCAGGTAACAAAGATCGGCGTGACCCCTTGAGACGCTGGCTCAGTGGGGACTGGCTAGAGCAGCTGGCCCATGCCTGGCTGTGCACAAGTATTCCTGCAAAACATATTTGTATGAACGTTCGTGTACGGCCTGAAAATGAAAACAACAGCAGTCTTGGTGAGCGGGAGTCAGATATCCTGGTTCATTTCAAGGGTCGAACCAGCATTATTGAGGCCAAGACGGACTTGCCACCTGGCCAAAAAATAACCGATTCAATTCGCCAGCTTGCGAGCATAACCGAACGTTTTGGCCGTACAACCAAGGTACTGTTTATAGGGCCGCAACTTAAGCAAAAGCATGAAGATAAGCTGGAAGAGCTAAAGCTCCGTTGCAGGGCAGAGGGTATATTTCTGGCCTTTGATAAGGATAGTTTGCTGCAGGCAGTACTGAAGTCTGAATAGCAAGGCTGTCGCAAGCTTGCGATATCAGACAGAAATTAAAAGGATTGCTATTCTATAACTCAAGGCAGTAAGCACTGTGCCTGTGTGATCAAATAGTGGCTTTATCTTATTTATAATACGATATTTAACGATAACTCAGGAGTGTTATAAGTGATTGACTCAAAGTTGATAAAAAAGCTGACCAAACATCTCCCGCAGGCGCAACCATTGCTCAGCCAATTGGTGGCAATTCGCAATAATCGTGGCTCACTACCCAGGGTTGTGGTTTACGGTGTGTATAACGCTGGAAAAAGTTCTTTGCTTAATGCCTTGACAGGTCATGTTGAAAATGAATTTTTTGCTACGCGTGATATACCTGAAACCAAAACCAGCAAAATTTTGGATCATCAGGGGATTCGCTATATAGATACGCCTGGCCTGGACGTCGATGAGGCTGACACTCAGGCAGCTAAGGCTGGTGTGGACCAGGCGGATATCCTTATTTTTGTACACAAGCTTGCCTCCGGGCCGATTCAGGCCAGTGAGATGCATACTATGCAAAGATTGATAAAAAGCCACGCTAAACCGCAGCATATTATCTGCGTATTGACGGGTGCAGAGAGGATTAGCCAGCAACAAGAACTGCTCGAAAGCATTCAGCTGCAGTTACGTCAGCTGATTCCCGGGTGCGTTCCCAGCCTAGTATCGAACACCATGTTTCAAAAGGGTGTGCGTGAAAGCAAGCAACTACTTATACATCATAGTGGCATACCCCAGCTGTTGGAAACTCTGTACGAACAGGTCAAGCAGCTTGCGCGTGACCTGGAGCAACAGCGCAAGAAAAAACAGGAGGAGCTTAAACAGCAGGTATTACGGCAGGTTGATGCGCGAAGAGCAGAGTTGCAAACGGCCGTTGAAGAAGAGCGTCGGCAGAAAGAAGCTTTGCACCTGGAGTTTGTTATGAAAACTGCCGAACTGCAGGGTCTGGTTGCCCAGCTTCGTTAAAAGCCGTGACAGCGGTACACGCCAGGAAAGCCTGACTCACCTATCGTTCGTAAAAAGAGGACAAAGATATGATTCCGTTATTGCCATGGGCAGCGTATTTAGCAGGCGGCCTTGCTGTATATGCAGGAAAAAAACTTTATGACGTGGTCACCGAAGACAGCAGCTCCAGCAGTTATGTTGATAACAGTGAAGAGTTGATACGTGAAGCCCGCGCGGCTGAGCAGCGACGAGCTGAAGAACAGCGTCGTAAACGTCAGCACAACCAGCTGCTGCAGGCAATTAAAGGCGAGTTGCGCTGGTTGTGCCATCGATTCGAAATTGCACAGGATGTGCCTTTTTCCATTAGCGATATCCAGCTTAAGCATTTCTCCAGCTTTGAAATAACTGACACTGCCAGCGCCTCTGCAGCTCTTGGTCAGCTGCTGGGCAAGACTGTCAAGTTGAAAGAACAGCCAGGGCAACAGGCTGAGTACAGACATCAGCTTGCAGCACTTGACGAGCTTGAGCAGCTTGTAAAAAAACTTTGAAACTGACTTGGCCACCAAACTTTGCGAGGAAACAGCATGACCAGTTTGACAGCACACCAGGAGTTTTATCGTCACACCAGTGCTCTGGCGCAAGAGCTTAAGAGCATTGAAAGCCAGGTGCGTGATAAAGACCAACAACTGCGGCAGGGTATCAGTAAGCTTACCGAGTCCGTCAGAAAGGCTGGCAAAGTGAAACAGTCCAAGACGGTCTCCGCACTGGTTGCTGGCTACTTTAATCAGGTTGATCAGGTTCTGACGGCCTGGGAGCGTCGTGTTGGCAGCTATGATGCGGGCCTAAGCTTGCGTCATCGCTTTGGTGACTCTTTGCTGGTGTTTGTGTATGGCAAAGTCAAAGCCGGCAAAAGCTCACTGGGTAACTTTGTTGCTACCGGTCGTGGTACGCCAGGTCTTGATTGGTTAAAAGAGCTGGGCAAGCGTTTGCACACACCCGAATATTTTGTTGCCGACAAAAATGAAAAGTTTGCAGAAAGCATCGACCATAGTCAGGGGTTTCAGGTCGGAGCGGCAGAGACCACCAGCTGTATTCAGGGGTTCAGTGTTCCAGGTATGACCTGGGTCGACTCGCCCGGCTTGCACTCGGTCAACAGTGAAAATGGTGATTTGGCACAAAAATACGTTGAAAGTGCTGATCTCATTATTTATCCGATGAATAGCGCCCAGCCAGGCCGCAAAACAGACCTGGATGAACTCGAAGAGCTGCTCAAGGCCGGGAAGCGCATTTTAGTGTTGATTACCCGCTGCGACGAAGTGGAGCCTGATGTTAATGAGTCCGGCGAAGTGGTGGAGACTACTGTGATGAAACCCGAGCAAAGCCGTCAGGACCAGGCAAACTACGTGCAGCAAGAGCTTAATGAAATCTGTACCCGGCTGGATATCCACCACGCTGATACCTCGGTTATGTGTGTGTCTGTTGGTTATGCAGAGGAGCATGGCAATAGTGAAGCCGCCATGCAGGATTCGGGCATGCAAGCCTTGTTCGACAAGTTACAAGCAATGCTCAAGAGCGAAGGCGTCGAGATGAAAAAGCAGGCACCACTCAAGAACCTGCACAATTTTTACGCTCAGCTGCTGGCAACAGATGGCGAGTTATCACTGAGCCGTCTACTGGTGCCACTAAAGCAGGCTCAGGAGGAAATTTCGAGCTTAGAGCGACAGCTGGGCCAAATTGGCGAGCAAGCTGAAAGTCGAATCATGCTTGACTTCTCCACTGCACTGGAGCAGCTGGTCGAGCGCTGTGCTGAAAGTAACGCAATGGACGAGCTGGAGCAACAGCTGCAAGCGTGTCTTACGCAAGCTGTAGAAAAGCATTACCAGCAACCTGTGCAACAGCTGTACCAAGAAGCGATCGATGCATTTGCAGGGGCTGCCAGCAAAATGGGGCTGTGTATGGATTTGCAGTTTGCAGACAAAACCCAAGAAATAACAGTCGATGTTTCACGCAAGTCTGCCGCCGTGGGTTCAGGAGCTGGAGCTTTGGCCGGGGCAATTATTGGCGGAATTATAAGTGGAGGTGTAGGCATTGGGTTTGGTGCAACAATTGGCGGCATGCTTGGGGGCGCAACTGGTAGTGCCTTTAACAGTCAGCAGCAACGCACGATCTGTATTGGTGATAATCGAGAAGAAATCAAAAGCGAATTACTGGCAAGTGGGCAGGAAAAAATTCATCAAATTGTTAGCCAGGCAAACCGTAAAACAGAGCAGGACCTGCTAAAACCAATGCAAAAAGCTTTGCAGCAGGTGCATGTGCTTGCCACAGAATTTCAGAGTTATCTTAAGGAGCAACATCATGTTTGAACAATTCAACCGTCTACGTAATGTGTTTGAAGCCGCAAGCCCAAAACTGAGTCAGTACTTGCCTGCAGAGGAAGTTGCTGCTCTCGGGCAGGAAATAAAACAGCGCACAGCAGATCAGCAGCCGGTTGTCATGGTGTATGGCGTATATAACGCAGGCAAAAGCACCCTGATTAATGCCTTGGTTGGAGCAGAAGTAGCTGAGATGGGTGATATACCCAAAACAGACCGCGTGGATGCCTATCAATACGGTGATGTGAGTATTCTGGATACGCCAGGCATTGATGCACCCATCGAGCATGAAAACATTACTCGTGAGCAGCTGGCCAAATCAGATGCGGTTGTGTTTGTGCTTAGCAGCGATGGTGTTCTGGAAGAACAACACACCTATCTGGAATTAGGTAAAGTATTACAAGCCAAAAAACCAGTGCTGGTGGTGATAAACAATAAAAGCGGTTACAAGCCAGATGCTGAGGAATACATCGCCTTGGTGGAACGGTTTCGCCACAACCTAAAACAATATTTTGCCAATAGCCCGGATATCCTGACCATGCTTGAAAGTGTGGAGGATTTTTTGGTCAATGCAAAAATGGCACTCAAAGGAAAACTGGAGCAGAAGGATGTACTGGTTGAGTACAGTCAGCTACCAGGACTGGAGCAGGCAGTGGCACGCCTGTTTGCTAAAACTGATAGTGCACAAATTGCTAAAACCCTGGCTGTGCAACTTCACACTTTATTGCAAAAAGCGATTGAACAAGCCGAACGGGGCCAGCAAAGTACTGAGTTGATGCAACTGCAACAGTTTATTACCTCCATACATACCGCTAAGGTAAAAATAAAAGAGCGGGCTTTGTCATTTGCCGCTAACAGTAAAGCTGGTGTTAAATCTGAGCTCAACCAGCTTTTACATAATGGAGAATCTGAAGAAGCACAAGCGGTGCTGAGTGAATGGGAGGAACAGATATGGGACCAGTTTGAGCAGAGTCTGCAGCACGAGAGCCGTTTGCTTGACATTGAAGCTGAGAAAGTAGCCCGGGAGTTTCTGCGCCAAGAGTCTCTTGATGATGTAGAGGATTCGCAGGATCAACGAAAGAACACTTCAGGATTTTCTGATCTGCTTAAAGCTATGGCTGAAAGAGGCTTGAAATTAGATATTACCGAAGAATTGCTTAAAGAAGGCATTGTTGAAACGCTCAAGCAGGGTAAAAAGCTATTGCCGACTTTGTTCAAGGGTGTGGGACCCAAAACCATGGGCAGGTGGGCAACCAAAACTGCACCACTGATTGGGCCGACCATTGATGTGGTGATGGCAGTTTATGACTATTATAAAGCCAACGAAATCGAGCAGCGCCAAATTCGTCAACAACAACAACATCATGAAAAAATCACCCAGAAGGTTAATGGGCTAGTTGAAAATATCTTCGATCAGCTGGGGGGAACCCTGGACGATGGTCTCGATGAAATATTTGCCCCGCTTCTTAAGGGGTTAAATGAAAAGCTGGAAAAAGGAAGCAAAGAAACAGCCGGTGTTGAAGCGGATATCGCAGCGCTAAGAGCGTTACAGCCCCGCTGTGACAGTTTCTAAATTATTGATAGCCAGCCTGGAAAACTACAGTCAATAAAAATCGTTTGTTTACACGAGTTTACCAGTTGCTGGCTCGATAGCTTTTTGTAAAAAATGATGCGCCAGGCTAGCAAACGTGCCTCCTCGATATTCTTGCATGTCAAATCACTTCTGTGATCTCAGAAATTTCCATCCATCCAGCCAGTCTGCAAAGCATGAGCAAGCAGGTTAACGAGAGCTGTGTGTGAACAGCTTGCGGTCATAGTGTTGTTAAAAGTGATTACCGCTTTTACCTGACCAATCCAGGATTGAAATGCTTCAGCTATCAGCACCCTCGATCAGCGAACATGGCGACTCCTAGTGGATGCCGCTTTCAACATTGTCATAAGTATTCTCAGCAACTGCCAAACAGGCGCGGTCCATGCCAGCAGGTGTGTTTTGCTATGTGCACGGTAAAAAGCTCTGTATGGCTGCGTCTGGTGCAGGTCGTGTGTCCAGCAAGTAGGGTTTAAACCAGACGCTTCGGCCTTCACGCCCGTGGCCTCGGAGCTTAATCCCCTTTAAACGGGGAATGGGTTCGAACGAAACGGTTGGCACAATACGTTATGCACCGACAAGACTTAATCCCCTTTAAACGGGGAATGGGTTCGAACTCCACGCGTAAGCGTTAACGTAGAGGAAGCGGCGACTTAATCCCCTTTAAACTGGGAATGGG
>JAAYFD010000003.1 GCA_012728415.1 Gammaproteobacteria bacterium | reverse complement strand
TTGCAGCAGGTGTGCCACGCGCTCCAACCATAACCATTGCAGGCGCTCCAGCTCGGTGATGACGGCGGCCTTGTGGGTGCGCAGCTGCTCCAGCAATTGAGCGTCTGGCCTATCCTTGGCCGTCAGCTCGATTTGCCCATTCCGCGCTGCCAGGTGCACACCGGCACGGGTAGCTGATTCGATAATAGTCAGGGTCATATCGTGCCCGTCCATTCATCTGCTGGCGCTATCGGCTGCGGATTCTGCGGATTCTGCGGAAGCCCTTTATTCATGCGGGCTTGCGATTGCGGATTGTTTGCGGATGGTTGCGGATTTTCTGCGGATGAATTGGCCGTCCGCACTTTTTCCGCACTTGTCCGCAAATCATCCGCAACCTGTAACCCTTGCCCTGCAAGGCTTTCCGCAAAATCCGCACTTTCCGCACCTATCAGCAACGGATTAACCTTAAAGGTCTTGCCGTCTGCTGTGGTCAGGTGCTTTTTCTCTAACAGAATGCGCGTTGCTGCGTCTCGTTTGGCTGCTGTGCGCAATGGCGAATAACCGGATTTGCCCCAGCGGTCTGCCGTGAACTCCAGCCAGTCAGTTTTGCCGCTCTCGATTTGTTTTATAAGCCAGTCAGACATATTGATAGCTGCTTGCGTGCTGGCATCAACCCGCGCTGCGCAGGCGTACCGGCGCCACTCTGAAAGGCTGTGTTCAACCAAAGCAATGGCGGCGGCCATGGCTTCGTCATCTACATGATTCTTGCCCTCAAAGTGCGCAATCACGGTTGCCACTCGCAGCGCGTTTTGAGCGCCTCGGCTGGCGAACGGGGTCAGCTCTGCGTAGCGGCCAAAGCGCCCCTGCTGCGTCTCTACCTCGTTGTGAAAGTCCAGCCACAAGGTGCGGGCGGGGCTGGTCAGCTCCAGCCGCTCGGCATCAACTTCGCCATCCTCTGTGATGCGCTCAGGTGCCTGCATGATGATCTCGACTCGCTCCCAGTACGCAACGATACCGGGGCAATCCTCTGGCTTGCGCATCATGCGCTCCAGCGTCATTAATCTGGTACCGACAATGGAATCTGGTGCGCAGAATAAAAACCTCGGCAAGAATCCCTGCTCTCGCATAACGTCATCAGCCAGCACGTCACGAATAGCCCGCTCTTGCGCCATCAGGTGCAAACTTAGCCGGCGCCCCCAGAATGTGCCGGATGCGTCTTCATTGGCGGATGAGCGCAGCCGCTCTCCAGCGCCTCTATCCCATAGCTGCGTCAGGCATCCCAGCACGGCAACGCTGTTATCTGCTTTCAGGCTATGGCCCCCCAGCATCTGGCCACCTTCGTCAGTGCTCCAGAATAGTGACGGGGTGCCCTCGACAAACTTGGCCATGATGCGGCTGATACTGCCGTCGCTACCGATTATGGTGGATGGGTCGGGCGGCTTGGGGTTGGCTCTGTTGTATTGCGTCAGCTCCTTGCCGATAAGCTCTTTGCCACCTTCGTCAATTTCAGCAACTTCACGCGCATGCTGTTTTTTCAATTCCCGCTCGGCTGTCATGATGGGCTTGAATGCCACTTCGTGAGCGGATGATTTGCCGCCTCCAGATATCCCCAGTGCCAGCGAATTAATACTGCATGGCATTTGATAGGACTTATGCGACCAAGCATCAACCCGGGTCTGTGCAAGGTAAGCTGCTGCCCCCAAAACACACTGACCAGCAAGCGCCAGCGGCACCTGTGCAAAGTCTGCAATCTCCGTTACCGCGTTGCGCATCAACGGCGGCAAGCTGTCCAGCGGGTAGGGTGTTTCGCTGGCCATTGTTGGGGTTAGCGGCTCAGGTATTAACTGCTCCACTTGGCCGGTAGGCCTCAACTGATTCTGAATGCTCATATCGCCCCCTCCGCCTGCTCCATCAGGTAATAATCATTCCAGTCACTGCCGTGGTGCCCGTCTGGAAAATCTGGGATCATCAGCTCGGCACCGATTGCGGCGGCGGCATTACGGGCGGCGGTTACTCCGGGATTGCCCGGCGTTTGGTGGTCATTGTCTGCGCAGATGACAATATGCGCATCTGGATATTGCAGCCGCATGCTGCGTGCAATCGCCATCAAATTGCTGGCGCTCAGTGCGCAAAAAACGGCGTCGCCAGTCAGCTGATAAATGGTTGCGCCGGTAGCGTAGCCCTCGCAGATGCGCAGCGTATCGCCAGGCTGGCCAATGACGGCGCAAGCGCCAGCCACCTGCCCACCGGTCAGGAATCGCTTGCCACCGTCCGGCTGGATGAATTGCAGATTCACAAGGCCGGTCATGCTGGCCATCGGTACAACCAAAACGTCATTCATCTGGCGCAAGTGCAGGCGCTCGATTTGCTTTGCAATCAGGTATGGGTGTTCTGGATTTGCTGGCGCTGCTGTGCTCCAGATGCGGGCGGCCTTGACGGCAATCGCGGCATGGCGCTGCTGCTGCTCCGCTTCGGCCTGCTGGCGCTCTAGCTGGCGTCTCAGGGCGCGTTGCGCAAGCTCAGCAGGGCTTGGCCTTGTGTACTCGGTGCTGTCCTGCCAGCCGGCCTGTTTGGCCCTGTAAAACAGGCTGCCAATGCTCAGGCCGCCGGTAGGTTTGCAGCTGTTCCAGACATGCCGGGCATCTGTGGCGTTGTAACTGTCTGCCTGCTGGCTCCACTCGTTCCAGATATCAAAAGCGGAATCTCCGAACTCTGCTTTAAGCATCATGGCCGCTTGGTACCACTCTTGGCGGTCGTGAGCGTCTAGGTATTGCAGGGCGCTTTGAGCGCGTTGAATATCCGTATTCATAGCATCACCTCCTGCAAAGCAAACAGCATCAGCGCCAGCCACGGTGCTGCCTTGGCAAGAATGGCGCGGGTGGTGGTATAATGGGCGCGTTGATTTTGATTAGCCGCTTCCTGCCCGGGGCGGCTTTTTCTTTGTCTGGTCATTACGCGCCTGCCTCCATTTGCTGATCAATCCATTGTTGAACTTCCAGGCTGTCCCAGCCTACGGCGCGGCGGCCTATCTTGCGGGCCTGCGGAAACTTGCCTTCATTCATCAGCACATAGATCCATGCGCGACAAAAACCGGTTCGGGCGGTGACTTCTTGAATGCGCCAGATTTGGCGGGGTGGGGTGTTTACATTGCTGGCCATGTTTAGCGCCTCCTGTACGGCTATAGATAAACATTGGCTGCAATATTGATTTTTAGCGGTACGGGTGGGGCAAGTGTGGGGTTGTCAGAAAGTACCCCACTCACACCTGTGGGGCGCTTGGTTGTTGGCTTTCAGATTTTGCGTGTTGCGAGTATGGGGCGGCTACCCCATACCCTGCTGCTAGTCTGCTGTCTTGATTTTTCCCTCGGTGCGCAAGTCTTTCCATACCGTGTCAAAACTTGTACGCGCCTTGAACAGCTCCCGCCCGTCCAGCTTTTCCCGTACCTCTTTTTTTGGCCCTGCTTTGCCTGCGGGGTTGCGGGGTAGCTTCTTTGGGTCGTATCCCAGACTCTCCAACGCTTGAATAATCAGGCGGCGCTGCTGTATCCCTTTTTCACCTTGGCGGGCGGGTAGCGGTTCGGGTTTCTGTTCCGTTGCGCTGCTGCCCAGCCACTCCAAGTCTTGGCGCATAAAAATCACCCGATCCAAGTGCAGGGTAACGGGCTTGCCCTTGAAAAAATCCAGCCAATAAAACTCTTGCCGCTGAAAGTGCGCCCTATCACTGTCCCTTGCCAGATTATTCAAAATAAAATCAGTAACCAAAAAACCTACGGCCTGCATGGGTGTTGTCTTGGTGAAAGTGCACGATTCCGCGCTTGTGAGTATTCCCACCATGCCGGTGGGTATTTGTACAAAAGCATGCGAAAAACGGCCATACCCGCAATTTATGTTGTCACCTGCCAGCAGTTCGAACGACTCGGTAACGTGATAGTACGCTGGCAACTCCCCAGCGGCTGCCAAGTCCAGCGCCTGCCTGTTCGTAATGCCGCAAACGCCAGCGGGCGGGAACTCTCGCAAGTAGATTTTTTCGGGTATGTATTCCAGCTTAACCATGCTTACGCCTCTCTCCTGCCTGCCAGTGAAACAACATTGCTGTTATGAATGATGATTTGCAGGCGCTCCCCCAGCCGGTGCCATGCGTCCGCCATCTCTTGCTGATAGTCGTGGTGCAAATAGGCGCGGCGTACTTTTGAGCCAGCTAGAACGTGATTTTGGCAACGGTCGATAACATCCAGCGATATACCCAGCGCCTGCATTAAACTGGCACCGGTGCGGCGCATATCGTGGGGTGTCCACTCTCCCCGCTTGCCGCTGGCCAGCACCAGGCTGTTATCGTGCCTGCGGCCCGCTAGTGGCTTGCTGCGCAGCTTGAACATGACCTGCCTGTCTCCCACTCGTTTTGATACGGTTTTCAGGCAGATATGGCCCTGCTCTTTGCGGTTCGGAAAACAGAACGGGGTATGCCCTGTAATCGAGTGCAGCCGCCGGAACTGCTCCACAGCAAACCTCGACAACGTGACATCGTGGCTTTTGCGTTTACCCTTGTGCCCTTTGGTATTGGCTGCCGGTATATGCCAAGTGCCTGCGTCTAGGTCGATATGCTCCCACCTGGCTTGCAAGGTTTCGCCTATCCTGCAAAGAGTGCTCAGGCAAATCCAGATAGCACACTGCACGGTCTCACTAACAGGCCGATCCGCGCCAGCCTTCTGGCCAGCAGGTAATGCCTTGTAATCAGCCTCTAGCTGCTCGAACCGCTGCCATAGCTCCCGAATTTCTTCAGCGCTAAGCACCCTGTCTCGTTCGGTCTGGTAATCGTCATCAATCAACTGGCTAACGTCCAGCAGGTCAGCCGGATTGCCGTTCTCTGCCATCAGCAAGCGCCACGGCTGGCGCCTTTCAGCCCAGCGCAGCATTTGGCCTATGTCTTTGCTCAGGACGTCTATAGTGCGATTCATGCCACGCTGTGCATTGGTTTTGCTGCCACGGGCCTTGACCTTGCGCAGCAACTCCAGCAAATCACGCTCTGATAGCTCTCTTACGGGTGTATTGCCTATTGCAGGTAGAACATCCCTTTCAAAGCTGGCGACCAAGGCGGCGTTGCCATCTTTTCGAGCTACTCCGTCCCTGATCCAGGCTGCGAACAGGTCAGCCACAGCTAGGTTATCCGTCCTTTCCTGTTCAGCCCGCGCCAGTGTTTCGGCAATGGCCTCCTGTTGCTCAATACGTTCTGCCTGCCTGGCTTGCGTTGGGTTCACACCGTCAGCCAGCAGGGCGCGGGCGCGGTCGCGTTCCTTGCGAATATTGCTTATGGCATCCACCGGATAAAGGCCGCAATAGTGCCAGCGAATTTTCCCTTCCCACTTGAAAGCGTAGCGGAAGCGAATAGTCACGCCATTGGTGTCTGAATATCGCACCTCGCCACTCAGGCCACCACCATCGTTCACGGTATCGCCTGCCCATTCTTTTTTTATGCTCTCCAGCTCTCTGGTTGTCCACTGGCTGCCCTTGCCTTTTTTGGGGTATCTGCTCGCCATCCTGCCACCTCTATTTATTCTCCAGGGGTAAACCCAGGGGTAAACCCTGGGGTAAACCGGCGGCCTTGCTTGCCCTGTTTTTTAATAGACTCAACTGGACAATAAAACGCCTGTAACCCTTTATAAACCCTAGACTTTAGCTTGTCTAGTGCAGTATAGTGCAGGCCAGCGGAATACAGGCATTAATTAAATGGGGTGCAAGGGGTCGAGTGTTCGAATCACTCCGTCCCGACCAAATTTTAAAAACCGCTGTTTTCAGCGGTTTTTTTATGCCTGCCGGTATGCAAAAATTGCAAGGCTGCCGGCTCCGCACCTGAACCTTTCCACATGGCCAACCCGCCCTCCGGAGTGAAACCATGTCCTCACATCTTGCCTCCCGAGGGCATACCAGAAATTTTATCCTGCTGCAACTGGCCAGCTTCTTGTTGCTGCTGAGCTGGGCCATGCCTGGTACCAAAGCGCTTTGGCATACCATCGATACGCCCGTCTATCGTCTGCTCAATGGCAGCCTTGGCTACCTGCCTGCCTGGGATTTTCTCTGGGCCTTGCTCAGCACCCGGGTTGCCGACCTGCTAGCTGCCGTCCTTATGCTCTGCAGCCTGATCAGCGGTGGACTGATTTTTGAGCGCCAACAACTGCTCCGCGCCCTGCTGGTGTTCATCTCCTTACTGGTATTCACCCTGATTGTACGCACAGTGTTTACCCGCGCCATTGATGCTGCCGGCTTGCAACATGCCAGCCCCTCAGTGTTTTTCGGCGATGGTTTCAGCCTGAGCCAGGCCTATCCCTGGATGGAAGAGTTCATGGAAATCAAGGACCGTTCCAGCCGTAGCTTCCCGGGTGATCATGCATCAGTATTGCTACTATGGACGGTATTTCTTAGCTTGTTTGCCCGTGGCAAGCGTTTACTGCTGGTTTGGCTGACCGGAACACTTTTGATATTGCCACGCCTGGTCGCAGGTGCGCACTGGTTGAGTGACAATTTGGTAGGCGGCGGATTTGTTGTCATGCAGACGTTAGCCTGGGGGTATTACACGGCTGCCGGCAAGCCTGTCTACCGCTTGCTGAATTTTCTGGCTGTGCCGTGTATCCGCCTTGCACGGATGCTACCACTGATCAACCAGCTGGATATCGTACGTCTGGAACAACACTAAACAAGCAACCAGCACACAAACCGGCGTGTGGGAACCACCCGCTCACGCCGGTCATCACGCTTCTCAAGCCGGTGGCGCAGCTTCGAGCTTTTTCAGCTCTTCATCACGCAACTCACGCCGCAAGATCTTGCCTACATTGGTGGTAGGCAGTTCATCACGAAACTCTACGTGACGCGCAACTTTATAGCCGGTAAGGTTCTTGCGCATGTAGGCAATCACCTCTTCGCTGGTCAGGCTTTCACCCGGACGCAACACAATAAAGACCTTGATTGCCTCCCCGGATTTTTCATTCGGCACACCAATCGCTGCGCACTGCAACACCTGGGGCAACTCAGCCAGCACATCCTCAATCTCGTTCGGAAAAACATTGAAACCAGACACCAGGATCATGTCCTTCTTGCGATCAACCAGTCGAATATAGCCATCCTCCTGAATGATGCCAATATCACCAGTCCGCAACCAGCCGCCCGCATCCAGTACTTCACGGGTAGCGTCATCACGCTTCCAGTAGCCTTTCATAACCTGGGGACCTTTAACACACAGCTCACCCACTTCACCCAACGGCAGTTCGCGCCCTTCGTCGTCGATAATCTTGCACAGGGTAGAAGGAGCCGGTATGCCAATGGTGCCCAGCTGAATATTCTGAATCGGGTTGACCGAAGCAATCGGGCTGGTTTCAGTCATGCCATAGCCTTCGCAAATAGGGCAACCAGTCACTTCGGTCCAGCGCTTGGCCGTTGCAATTTGTAATGCCATACCACCAGAAACTGTCATTTTCAGAAATGAAAAATCAAGCTTGCGAAAGTCCGGATTGTTGCACAGTGCGGCAAACAAGGTGTTCAGCCCGACAAAGCCGGTAAACCTGTGTTTCGACAAATCCTTGATCATTGACGGCAGGTCTCGCGGGTTGGTGATCAGCAGGTTGTGATTACCGGTCAACATCATCGCCATGCAGTGAAAAGTAAAGGCATAAATATGATACAACGGCAATGGCGCAACAATGATTTCATTACCTTCCTGCAGGTTGGACGCCATAATGGCGCGAGCCTGCAGCATATTGGCTATCAGGTTACGGTGAGTCAGCATGGCACCTTTGGCCACGCCAGTGGTGCCTCCGGTATATTGCAACACGACAACGTCACCTGCCGCTGCCTGCACCTCTTGCACTTTATGCTTGCTGCCTGCGGCCAGAACCGCCGGCAAGCTGTATGCCCCGGGCACATGATAGGCCGGTACCATTTTTTTCACATATTTGACCACGCTGTTGACCAGCAACCGTCGCAGGGGCGGCAGCATATCGCCCACCTGGGTCATGATTACTGTGGTCACTCCGGTTTTAGGAACAACCTGCTCGATCAGATGACCCATATTGGCCAGCCCCACCAGTGCCTTGGCACCGGAGTCGTTGAATTGATGCTCCATTTCACGTGCGGTATACAGGGGGTTGGTGTTGACAATTACCAAGCCGGCACGAATAGCGCCAAACACCACTACCGGATACTGCAGCACGTTGGGTAACTGGATGGCGATACGGTCACCCGGTTGCAGGTCAGTGTGGTTTTGCAACCAGGCAGCAAAGTCACCAGACAGACGATAAAGCTCACCATACGTCAGGGTATGACCCAGGTTGGTGAAGGCTGGCAAGCTGGCAAAACGCTCACAGGATTCGTGCAAGACTGCCTGGATACTGGGATACAGGTCAGCGTCTATCTCCGCCGGAACATCCGCCGGGTACTTGTCCTTCCAGAAGTTTTCATTCATGCGAAGCTCCAAGGCAACTGCAAATAGTGCGGCAACTCTGGACTCCAGCGCAAAACCTGTTTGGCGGCCAAGCAGCAGTCCGGATGGATAGAAAGCGGACACTATCTGTCTAAAAGTGTAATTGTTGTTATCCTGCTTGAGTTCAAGCAATCAGGCAAGTGAGGTTAGCAGCTTCACCCGCAGCGCTCCAGCACCAGGCGGCCGACTTTAGTCATATTAGGCATCAGATCTTATTTTCAGTCATAAATCGCCTCTGCTGGGCAAGCCGCACAAGCTCCCTTATCATGAAAGCCAACATCACCCGCTTCCGCCCTCAGGAGGACAGCATAATGTACAACAGCTCCTTCTGGTTAACCGCCCAAGACGCCACACATCTGCACGTCCACGACTGGCGGCCCGAAGCACCAGCCAAAGCCAGCCTGCTGATATGCCACGGCATGGCGGAACATGGAGGGCGCTACCAGGCATTGGGCCACGCACTGGCAAAAGCTGGGATTGCCGTCTATGCACCTGATCTTCGTGGCCACGGGCTAACCGGCAGAGAAGGCCTGCAAGGGCATTTTGCCGACTCTGACGGCTGGAATCTGGTCATTGAAGACCTGCGTACGCTGAACCACCACATACGCTGCAAAAACCCGCAGACACCACTGTTCATGCTGGGGCATAGCCTGGGCAGTTATCTGGTTATGAGCTACCTGATGCAGTACAGCTGCAGCGTGCAGGGTGCACTGCTGTCCGGACCACAATACTTGCGTACCCGGCTGCGCTACCGGCTGGCCCGCCTGATTGCCAGCGCTGAGTGCTGGCGCCAGGGTCAGCGTGGGCGCAGCAAACTGCTACATGCCATCATATTCAGGCCGATTCAGCGTTCGATACAGCCGCAGCGTACCATCCATGACTGGCTCAGCAGCGACCCCGCTGCGGTACAAAGCTACCTGCACGACCCCATGTGCGGCTTCATGTGCACCAATCAGCTGTGGCTGGACGTATTTGATGGGCTGCAGCGCATCACACCACTGCAAAACATGAGCCAGATCCACGACCAGCTGCCCCTGTTTCTGTTTGGTGGTGAACAAGACCCCCTGCATCAGGGTTCACGACTGCTTGACCTGGCCAGCGCCCTGCGCGAGTCAGGCAAGCGCAGTGTTGACGTCAAGCTCTATCCTGGCATGCGTCACGAGCCAGTCAACGAACGCGGCCGTGCGCGTGTCTTTGCAGACATCATCGACTGGATCGAACAGCAATGTAACAATATTCAGGAATACCCCGCCTGACCGAGCTGCTGGTTCTGTTATCTGGCAACCTGCAAGTCCTGGCGGATAACAACCAGCGATGCGTGTATATTTTCACTTAACCCGTGCTTAATGCCCTGCAATAGCGGAGACCTCCCATGTCAACAACAGCTCACAGTATTGCCTATGACGACCTGTGTGTCGGCCAAACTGCCAGCCAGACACATGATGTCAATGAAACCGACCTGCAAATGTTCGCTGCCGTTTCTGGCGATAACAACCCTGTCCACCTGGACGAAACTTTTGCCGCAACGAGCCGTTTCAAGGAACGCATAGCCCATGGCATGTTTACTGGTGCCCTGATCAGCGCCGCCATTGCTTGCAAACTGCCCGGCCCAGGCAGCGTTTATCTCAGCCAGCAGCTTGGCTTCATGCGTCCGGTAAAAGTAGGCGACACTCTTGAAGTGCAGCTGGAAGTGCTGGAAAAACTGGCTAAAAACCAAGTCCGTATCCGCACCCGTGTACTCAACCAGCAAGGCAAAGCGGTAGTCGATGGTGAAGCCCTGGTACTTGCGCCAGACCGCTCCCAGGCCATTACAATGCCAGCATTGCCCAAGTTTATACTGCAAGGCTGAACACCATTACGCAACACACCGCCAGGCTGTGCAACAAACAAGCCCGGAATACTTTACAAGGCAATTAATGAACGCTCAAAAACGTTTTGAAATTTTTCGCCGCTTCCGCGAGGACAACCCGAAACCGGAAACCGAACTGAACTATTCCTCCGACTTTGAACTGCTTATTGCTGTTTTGCTGTCAGCCCAGGCGACAGATGTCGGTGTCAACAAGGCAACCGAACAACTGTTCCGGATTGCTCCAACCCCTAAAGCCATGTATGCCCTGGGTGTGGAAGGCGTTACGGAACATATCAAAACCATTGGCCTGTTTCGCACCAAGGCTAAAAATGTCATAGAGACCTGTCGCCTGCTGATTGAAAAGCATGACAGTCAGGTACCGCAAACCCGCGAAGAACTGGAGGCTCTGCCCGGCGTAGGCCGAAAAACCGCCAACGTGGTGTTGAATACCGCTTTCGGCCAGGTCGCCATGGCTGTGGACACTCATATTTTCCGGGTGAGCAATCGGACCGGAATCGCGCCTGGAAAAACAGTACTGGAAGTCGAGAAGAAGCTGCTGCGCTTCGTACCCAAAGAGTTTTTGCTCGATGCCCATCACTGGTTGATCCTGCATGGCCGCTACGTTTGCCAAGCCCGCAAGCCCCGCTGCGGCAGCTGTCGCATCGAAGACCTCTGCGAATACAAAGACAAAATTTACGACTGATTACTCATCGATATTAAATTTATCATCCCGATAGACAAAATCTTTTTTACTTTTTTTCTTTTCCGCTTTATAAGTCGGCCACCAAGGTAACCCTGACATGGAGGGATTGAAAATGAGCAAAGATGATCTGGAACTCGATGAAGATTTCATTGATGAGGATGACGAGCCAATTGTCGAAGCCGAGCCGCCTGCAGCCAGCCGGAACACCCTGGCCAAGCGTCGGGCTATTGACAACCTGCTGCATGAGCGGCGCCTGAACAAGGAGCTTGCTGACTACGATTACGACCTGGACTGATACGCAACAGGCAATGCCTGTTGCCACCAGATCAGCCGCCGGACCGCTTCGCCTTGTAGCCTTGAGCGGCCAACCACTGCAGGACTTTTTCCTGCTGGTCACCCTGAATTTCTATCATGCCGCCCTTGACGGCCCCGCCAACACCACAGGCCTGCTTGAGCTGCTTAGCCGACTCTTTCAGTTGTGCCGCAGTGAGCGGCAGGCCGCTGATCACTGTTACAGTCTTTCCACCACGTCCTTTGCTCTCCCTGCTAACCCGAACATGGCCATCACCCAGCAGCGCTCCTTCCCTGTTGCATGTGCAATCATTGATCGGCTCTTTGCACCCTGGACAGTGCCGCCCGCCATCAGTTGAATAAACCAGTGCTCCCAGCGCAGCAAACGATGCGTTTTTTTTCATTTTTGAACTCCCCGAGCCAGACCCTCAGCAACTGTTGCAATCACAGCCAGCGCCGCACCTTCTCACAATATTTTGCATAGTCGTCACCAAAATGCAGCAGCAACAGCCGCTCTTCATGGCGGATCACGCCAAACTGCAGCAACAAGACCAAAGCCGGCAACAGAATCATAAACCAATAGCTGCCCCACACCATGCCGCCCCCCGTGTACACCACCAGCATGGCAACATAGAGCGGATTGCGACTCGCCCGGAATGGACCTTCACTCAAAAGCCGTTGCGGCTTTCCGTAGGGATTCAGGGTAGTCTTGCGCCAGAGCATCAGCCAGACCGTCCACAGCATTATCACCATGCCAGCATCCACCAGCGCCCAGCCGGCATAGAAAAGCCCCATTGACTTGGGCATATCCAGCGGCCAGAAGATACCCAGCAATAACGCAACTCCGGCTACCAAAAAAAATACAACCGGTGCCGGCACAATAAAATAAGGCCGTTTCATTCGAAGCTCTCCGGAAACCAACCGGATTATAGTGTACCGTTTCGACCAATAAAAATCTGTCAGGGCAAATATGCATAAAAAAACACCTGAAGATGTATGTCTTCAGGTGTTTTTTTAAATTGTGCGGCAACTTATTTTTTGCGTGTGTTGCGACCACGACCAAAATAACTGATATTCTGCGGACCACCCTTCCCCGTCGGGATCCGTTCTATCTTGCCACCCTGTTTGAGAAACGCCTTGCGCTGTGCATCAAGAATGCTGCTACGGGTCTGGGCGTGGGTGATCTCATTGATGGCTTCACTTCCTTTGCGACTCATGTGCTTTCTCCTGTAATTGAAAGAAGAATTATAGCACAAAGCTTTATTAAACTCAAAATCAATAGCCAGTAACTATATGCTATCCGCGCGGATGGTGCTCTGCATGCAGTTCCTGCAGCCGGGCCGTTGCAACATGGGTATAGATCTGTGTGGTGGATAAATCGCTGTGTCCCAACAACATCTGTACTACCCGCAGATCTGCTCCGTGGTTAAGCAAGTGGGTGGCAAACGCATGGCGCAAGGTATGTGGTGACAGCGGCTTGGTAATGCCCGCATTACGTGCATGCAGCTTGATCCGGTACCAGAACGTTTGCCGTGTCATCTGCTGCCCGCGCTGGCTGGGGAACACCATATCGCTACCCTTGCCGGCCAACAACAACGGGCGACCATTCGCCAGATACCGCTCTAACCAGTCCAGGGCCTGCTCACCCAGTGGCACCAGTCGTTCCTTGCTGCCCTTGCCCATGACTCGCACCACACCCTGGCGCAGACTGATATCATCCAGCCGCAAACCTGTCAGCTCACTGACACGCAAGCCGCAAGCATACAGTACTTCGAGCATGCAACGATCACGCAAGCCCAGCGGTTCGCTGACATCGGGCGCAGCCAGCAGCCTTTCTACATCGTCCTCGCTCAGGGAGCCTGGCAGGGTGCGACCCGTTTTCGGCATGTCCACCAGCGCGCTCGGATCTTCCGTCACACTACCCTGCTCCAATGCCTGCGCATAAAAGCGGCGCACAGCCGACAAAAACCGCGAAGTAGAGCTGGCCTTGTATCCCTGCTGCAAACGCCAGCCAAGATAATCCAGCAAATCGCTGCGTCCGGCCTGCATCAGACCTGTTTGCCGCTGTCGCAACCAGCTGGCAAACTGTTGCAAATCGGCCTGATAGCTGACACGGGTATTGTCGGACAGGCCGTCGTGCAGCCAAAGCTGTTCCAGAAAGTTTTCAATCAGTCGTGAGTCGGTTTGCATGGTTTTGGTTTCCTGCGTTGTGATGCTCATTGTAAACATGCGATCAGGCCGGGCAAGCAGTCCAGTGGATATAGCGAGTCGCAGGATCCAGCAACACTTTCAGGCCATTCAGAAACCTGGTCACCCACCGGATTTGGCGACTGCGCTTCGCGGCGCGCGGAAAGACAAGGGAATAATGAATACCGCCCTGTCCGTTGCTGCACTATTTGCCCTGTCAAACATAACAACAACCACAGCAACAGCAACAGCAACAGCAACAGCAACAGCAACAGCAACAGCAAATACTACCCAACTCTGAGCAAAACACCCTGACCCTGGCGCCCACAGCGACAGCATCGCTGGTGTCGTTAAAGCGGGATTGCACCCTTGGACCAGACACACGCAGCGACAGCAGCAAGGTGTAGCAGCAGGCGGAACGAAGCCGAAGCAAAGCATCTGCACCCGTGACGAAGCTTGCTTCGGCGCGGGCGCGCAACTTTGCGCAGCGCCTCGCTCTGCCTGCCACGCCAAAGCCAAACCCACCAGACACAAAAAAGCAGCCCGAAGGCTGCTTTTCTGGATACCGGTCTTAGTTGAGCTTCTCTTTAATGCGAGCCGCTTTACCAGACAGGTTACGCAGATAGTACAGCTTGGCCTTGCGCACGTCACCGCGACGCTTGACGGTGATGCTGTCAACCAGTGGGCTGTAGGTCTGGAAAGTACGCTCTACACCCACACCGCTGGAAATTTTGCGGACGGTGAACGCGCTGTTCAAACCACGCTTGCGGACACCGATAACGACGCCTTCGTATGCCTGCAGGCGCTGACGGTCGCCTTCACGCACCCGTACTTGTACAACTACAGTGTCGCCCGGGGCAAAAGCCGGGATTTCTTTGTTCATTTGTTCAGCTTCGAGTTGCTGAATAATTTTGTTGGTCATGTTGTGCTCCTAAAGACAAACCTCAGGGTTTGCCATCGATACCTAAATCGTTCCGCTGGGCAAAGTATTCATCCAGCAGCATTTTTTCTTCTCCAGAAAGCGAGCGGCCATCCAGAAGATCAGCGCGACGCTCTGCAGTTCGGCCCAAAGCCTGCTGCAATCGCCAGCGCCGGATATGTTCGTGGTTGCCGCCAAGCAGCACCTGTGGAACATCTTTACCCGCATACGTAACCGGTCGCGTGTAGTGCGGGCAATCGAGCAAACCGTCGGTAAAGGAATCCTCCACCGCCGACTCTGCATGGTTCAAAGCACCCGGCAGAAGCCGTATCACGGCATCCATCAGCACCATGGCCGGCAGTTCACCACCGGAAAGCACATAGTCGCCAACGGACCATTCTTCATCAACGTGCGTCTCGATAAACCGCTCGTCGATGCCTTCGTAACGTCCGGCAATCAGGATCAACCTGCCTGCCGTGGCCATTTCACTCACCGCTGCCTGCCTGAGTACCCGTCCCTGTGGGGACAGATAGATCACCTTGGTGTCTTCACCCAGTGCCTGCCTGGCCGCTGCCAACGCAGCTTCCAGCGGTTCGATTTTCATCACCATGCCGGGGCCGCCGCCGAAGGGCCGGTCGTCCACCGTATGATGGCGGTCGTGCGTAAAGCTGCGCGGGTTCCAGCATTCAATGCTGACCAGCCCCTGCTGTACGGCGCGACGGGTTATACCGTGCTCACTGATGGCAGTGAACATTTCGGGAAACAGGGTAATGACTCCAAGACGCAACATGCCGGAATCAGAAATCCGCATCCCATTCAACGCTCATGCGCCCCTGTGCCAGATCGATCTGCACAACGCAGTCGTCGGTGTAGGGCAGCAGGCGTTCACGCTCGTCCAGGCTACCGGCACAGGGCCGTACCACCAGAACGTCGTTGGCTCCCGTTTCGAGCAGATGGTTCACCTTCCCCAG
The DNA here is from genome assembly GCA_012728415.1 of Gammaproteobacteria bacterium. GTDB lineage: Bacteria > Pseudomonadota > Gammaproteobacteria > Pseudomonadales > Pseudomonadaceae > Thiopseudomonas. The sequence goes on along the minus strand of JAAYFD010000003.1, from coordinate 11,278 downwards.
CAGTTGCTGTTGCTGGTTGACCACCTCAAGACCTACAAGCTGATGCCAGTAATACTCGCCGTTTTCCAGCTCTGGCAGTTCACTGCGCGGCACACAGATTTCATAGCCGGTCCAGGTACGCGCAACTTCGCGATCATCCAGACCTTCAATATGTGCCACCAGACCCTTGCCCTGGGAACGGGCGCTGGTCAGCCTGACCTGTTTTATGGCTTCTCCGTCGCGGCGCAAATACCACAGCGGATAATCAAACAGGTTTTCCATCGGATCGGTAAAGGAATGGATCTTTACGTCTCCGCGCACACCATGCACAGCACCGATTTTACCCATTACGATCAAATCGTCCGCGCTCATGTACGTTTACCTCTTTGCCTAAACTTAAGCAGTCTGGGCAGCAGCTTCTTTCAGCAGCTGGGCTACGCGCTCGGAGGGTTGTGCACCCTGACCCAGCCAGTAGTTGGCGCGCTCCTGGTTAACAGACAGACGAACTTCTGCACCACGGGCAACGGGGTTGAAAAAGCCGATACGCTCGACAAAACGGCCATCACGTGCGTTGCGGCTGTTGGCCACAGTCAGGTGATAGAAAGGGCGTTTTTTAGAGCCACCACGTGCAAGACGGATAGTTACCATTAAACTTCTTTCCTGTAGTTGAAAAATGAACAAAGCCTTTCGCATCTGCAAGGCACACACGAAAGGCCGCATATTCTAAGGGTAAACGGCTTTTTTGCAAAGGCCTATTTTCCCGTCATAGTTTAGGCATGCCGCCCATACCGGGAATCATGCCGCCCAGGCCGCGCATCATTTTGCCCATGCCCTTGCCCATGAATTTCTTCATCATTTTCTGCATTTGCTTGTGCTGCTTGATCAGGCGCCCCACATCCTGCACCTGAGTGCCGGAGCCCAGCGCAATGCGGCGGCGACGCGAGCCGCTGATGATGTCCGGGTTGCGGCGCTCTTCTGGGGTCATGGAGTTGATGATGGACTCCATCTGTTTGAACTGCTTTTCGGCGTTGCCTTGCAGCCCCTGTACTTGCGACAGGTTGACCCCGCCCATGTTGGGCATTTTTTCCAGCAGGCCGCCCATGCCGCCCATGTTGTTCATTTGCTGAAGCTGGTCGCGGAAGTCTTCCAGATCAAAGCCTTTGCCCTTTTTAAGCTTTTGGGTCAGCTTTTCGGCTTTTTCGCGGTCGAGCTTTTGTTCGGCCTGTTCGATCAGGCTCATTACGTCGCCCATGCCGAGAATGCGCGAGGCAATCCGGTCGGGGTGGAACGGCTCCAGGGCATCAGTTTTCTCGCCCATGCCGAGGAACTTGATCGGCTTGCCGGTAATGGCGCGCACCGATAGAGCCGCACCGCCACGCGCATCGCCATCGACCTTGGTCAGCACCACACCGGTCAGCGGCAGGGCTTCGTTAAAGGCTTTGGCGGTGTTGGCGGCATCCTGACCGGTCATGGCATCGACCACAAACAGGGTTTCTACCGGCTTGACCGCTGCGTGCAACTGGCTGATTTCCGCCATCATTTCATCGTCAATCGCCAGACGACCGGCGGTATCCACCAGCACCACGTCGATAAACTTGAGTTTGGCTTCTTTAATCGCTGCGCTGGCAATATCTACCGGCTTCTGGCTGGTATCGGACGGGAAAAACACCGCATCCACTTCACCGGCCAGGGTTTCCAACTGCTTGATCGCGGCTGGGCGATACACGTCCGCCGACACCACCATCACGCTTTTCTTTTTGCGCTCTTTCAGGTGCTTGGCAAGCTTGGCCACAGTGGTGGTTTTACCCGCACCCTGCAAACCGGCCATCAGCACTACCGCAGGCGGGGTGGCATTAAGCGACAGCTCTTCGTTGGCCGCGCCCATCATGGTTTCCAGCTCGGCCTGAACAATCTTTAAAAACGCCTGGCCCGGCGACAGGCTGCGCGATACCTCGGTGCCCACGGCACGGTCACGCACCGCGTTGACGAAATCCTTGACCACCGGCAGCGCCACGTCGGCTTCCAGCAGCGCCATGCGCACTTCGCGCAGCGTATCCTTGATGTTGTCTTCGCTCAGTTTGGCCTTGCCGGTGACATGGCGTAGCGTTTGCGACAGACGTTCGCTAAGATTGTCGAACATTTACACACCTCAATTAAGTGGTCCAGCCGGAAATGGGCGCAGTATACCCGAATCCGCCAGCCGCTTTGCACCCACCTGCACCTCCGGGAACCCTGCGCATGCGCCCTCTGGTTTTGGCTTCAAGCTCACCTTACCGCCGTGAATTGCTGGAGCGCCTGCAACTGCGCTTTGTCTGCCAAAGCCCCAATATCGACGAAACACCGCGCCCCGGCGAGGATGCCGTCAGTCTGGTCAAGCGCCTGGCAGCGGCCAAGGCCTGTGCGCTACGCCATCAGTTTTTACAACACATGATCATCGGCTCGGACCAGGTGGCGGTGCTGGACGGCCAGATCATTGGCAAACCCGGCAACCGGCAGGCCGCCATCCAGCAGCTGCAGGCGGCACGGGGCCGCAGCCTGGTCTTCTATACCGGCCTGTGCCTGCTGGACAGCGCCAGCGGCCAGGCGCAGGTAGACTGCGTGCCGTTTACCGTGCATTTTCGCGAGCTGTCTGACGCGCAGATTGAGCGCTACGTCAGCAAGGAAAAACCCTATGACTGCGCCGGCAGCTTCAAGTCGGAAGGCTTGGGCATCAGCCTGTTCCGCGCCACCGAAGGCGAAGACGCCACCAGTCTGGTCGGCCTGCCCCTGATCCGCCTGTGCGACATGCTGAATCAGGCGGGAGTAGTGGTGCCCTAGATTCCGCGACTCCACTTCGTTGCGCGCAGAATGGTTGGAGCACAGTATTAAGCGAGGCATGACGGATGAGGCACTGCATTCAGCACGAAATGTCAGAGACTTCTTACGTTACCTGCTGAACAACAAACCCCGCCCACAACACGCGACAGCAGCCCGGCGCAGCCGGGCCACTCCCCAACCAACGCCAGGGTGTATTGCAGGTCAGGCGGAACCGGAGTAACGCCTTAGCGCCATGGACGCCCAAAAGGCGACCGTGGCAGTGCCAGCGTTACGTAGCGTTCCGCCTGACCTGCCACACCCAAAGGCAACAACCATCAATCAGCCATCGGCAACCGCCACAAATACACAGTCACCGCCACCGCAGTCAGCAACATGGCCAGTTTGGCCCAGACAAAAGCCACCCAGAACACGCCAAACAAAATGCTTAGCCACAAAAGACTAATGGCCAGTAGTTTGACGCGCAGCGGCAAGCCCTTGCCGGCCAGATAGTCGGCAATCATCGGCCCGTAGCGGTGGTGTGACGTGATCCAGCAGTAAAAACGCTCCGAACTGCGGGCAAAGCAGCCGGCGGCCAGCAACATGAAGGGAGTAGTAGGCAGGATGGGCAGAAACAGCCCGAGTACGCCCAGGGCCACACTCAGGCAGCCGAGGGCAAACAGCAGGGAACGCAACAGCGGATTGGCAACCAGTCGAACCTCGCGGCTCATGGCGTCCGCCGCGGCATCAGTCGCGGGGCTTGAGCAGGGCCGGTTTTTCTTCCGGAGCCTGCAACAGCAGGAACAGGGTGGACAGGATATCCGGAATCTGGACCAACATGCTGGCTACCAGCTCGTCATCGTTGGCGATTTCGGCAAAGTCCGGCTGCTCGTCAAACAGGCCGGAGCCGACCATGACCGGCAGCAGCAGTTCGCTGACTTCTTCTTCGTCGTCCTCAAACCAGATGTCTTCACGCAGGAACACGCCTTCCATAAAACCGATACACCAGGCACGCAGGTCGGAGTCGGCAGGTTCGTCACCCAGGTCCAGGTCGCAGGGAAACTCGAACTCTTCGTCGCTGGCCAGCTGGCGCTCAATCTGGGCCTTAAGCTGCAGCAGCGCTTCGTGAATGTCGTCGCGCTCGGCGGCGTCCTTGTAATCCGGCTCTTCACCAAACAGCTCGGCAATCCATTCTTCGGCTTCCACCGGCTCCGGGCAGATGGACAGGGCGGTTAAAAAACCATGGCTGGCAACATAATCAAGCGCCTCTTCGTACAGGTCATCGGCATCGAGGAAAGCGCGCAAGCGGGCCTGTTGTTGAGAGAAAGACATTGGCTCATACCCTGTTGGTGAATTTAAGGCGGCTATTGTAGACCAGCGCCGCTGGTACGACCAGCATCCGGCTGCTTAACTAGGGCCATCATGCGTGAATTTTTCAATTGATGATTGCATTGGCGTAGCGGAAAAAGCGGGTTTTAAGAACAACGGCGCTATAGACCAGCCCCGAACGAATGACTGAATAGATTGGTAAAGCACATGAAACACAAACAAGGAATGTCCGTCATGGATAACAGCGCGCCATGGGTTTTAACGCAAGCTTTACCTCAAGCCCACATCGCCAGGCCTCAACCTCAAAATTTCTCCTGAAATTTCATTTTCAGCCCGCCTTATTCATCAGCCGTTGCAAATCTGCCGTTTTTTGCTGACTAAGCCCTGAACAGGGTGTTCAGCCAACAAAAAACGGCTGGGTCTCGCTGCCTGGTGAATAAGGCAGGATCAAAGGTATGCAGACGTGGCCATCAGCAAAATTACGGGCAAAACCGTATAATGCCGGCCTGTTATGGAGAAGCCCATGTCATCGCCCGCGCTCAATGTTCTGAAAAACGTCTTTGGTTACGATGCCTTCCGGGGCCGTCAGGCGGACATTATCGACCAGGTCAGCCAGGGCGGCGATGCACTGGTGCTGATGCCCACCGGCGGCGGCAAGTCGCTGTGTTATCAGGTGCCGGCGTTATTGCGCGACGGGGTGGCGATTGTCATTTCGCCGCTGATTGCGCTGATGCAGGACCAGGTCAGCCACCTGCAGGAAGCTGGCGTTAGCGCCGCCGCCCTGAACTCGGCGCTGAGCATTGACGAGCGCCGCGAGATTGCCGGACGCCTGCGCCGGGGCGAAATCCGCCTGCTGTATCTGGCCCCCGAGCGGTTGCTGCAGGAACACACGCTGTCCTTTCTGCAGCAACTGCCGATCAGCCTGTTTGCCATTGACGAGGCGCACTGTGTATCGCAATGGGGCCACGACTTTCGCCCCGAATACCTGCAACTAAGCCAGCTGGCCGAACTGTTTCCGCAGGTGCCGCGCATTGCGCTGACCGCCACCGCCGACGTGCGCACCCGCCAGGAAATCATCCAGCGCCTGCAGCTGCAGAATGCCAAAGAATTTGTCTCCAGCTTTGACCGGCCCAATATTTTTTACCGCATCACGCCCAAGGACAACGCCCGTCGGCAACTGCTGCAGTTTCTGGCCCCGCGCAAGGGCGATTCGGGCATTGTCTATTGCCTGTCACGCAAAAGCGTGGACAGCACCGCCGAATTTCTGGTCGAAAAAGGCTTCAGCGCCCTGCCCTACCATGCCGGACTGAGTAACGATGTACGCGCCGCCCATCAGCAGCGCTTCATCAACGAGGAAGGGCTGATCATGGTGGCCACCATTGCCTTCGGCATGGGCATCGACAAGTCCAACGTGCGTTTTGTGGCCCATCTGGACCTGCCCAAGTCCATCGAAGCCTATTATCAGGAAACCGGACGCGCCGGGCGTGACGGTCTGGCTGCCGACGCCTGGATGGTCTATGGCCTGCAGGATGTACTGCTGCTCAAGCAGATGCTGGCCAACTCGGAAGGTGAAGAGCGCTTCAAGCGGCTGGAACAGCACAAGCTGGATGCCATGCTGGCGCTGTGCGAGGAAACCCGCTGCCGCCGCCAGACGCTGCTGGGCTATTTTGACGAACAGCTGAGCGAGCCCTGCGGCCATTGCGACAACTGCACCGAGCCACCGAAAACCTGGGATGCCACCGAGGCCGCCCGTCAGGCGCTGTCTACGGTGTACCGCACCGGCCAGCGATACGGCGTCGGTCACCTGCTGGATGTGTTGCTGGGCAAGGAAAACGACCGTGTCCGTTCCATGGGCCACCAGCACCTGTCGGTATTCGGTATCGGCAAGGGGATTGGCGAGCACCAGTGGCGTTCACTGTTTCGCCAGCTGGTGGCACGCAATCTGGTGGATGTAGACGTGGAAGGCTTTGGCGGGCTGCGTCTGAACGATGCCTGTCGCCCGCTGCTGCGCGGCGAGGTGCAGCTGCAGTTGCGCGAAGAGGCCGGCAAGCCGCCGGCTACCTATCAGACCAGCCAGGCCAGCAAGCTGGTACGCCCCGAGCAGCGCGACACCTGGGAGCAGTTGCGTGCCCTGCGCAAACGGCTGGCCGAAGAGCATGCCGTGCCGCCCTATGTGATTTTCCCCGACTCGACCCTCAAGGACATGCTCGACCAGCAGCCGCAAAGCATGCGCGATATGGCGCAGGTGAGCGGCGTGGGCCAGGTCAAGCTGGAGCGCTACGGTGCCGAGTTTCTGGCGGTGTTTACCGCTGCCGGCAGCAGCCCGGCGATTGCCGAACCCGTGCACGACCTGCAGCACGAAATCATTACCCTTGCCCGCCACGGCATGACGCCGGAGCAGATTGCCCGCCAGCACAGCTGCTCGCTAAAGAATGTCTACAGCCATCTGGCCCGCGCCATTGGCAAGGGTCAGCTAAGTCTGGAGCAGGCGCTGGACCTGCCCGACGACCTGCTGGGCGAGCTGCAGGATGCCTTTCTCGACGGTGACGGCGAGCTGCCGCCCGCCGCCGAAATCGCCCGCCAGTTCAGCACGCTGGACGAGGGCATCGTCTATTGCGTGCGGGCCGCCCTGCAGGCCGAGTTTGGTTAAAACGGAAACAGTATCGGCACCAGCAAGATAGTGGTAAACAGCACCACCACGGCAAAGGGCGTACCAATGCGCACAAAGTCGCCAAAGCTATACTGACCCGGCCCCAGCACCAGGGTGTTGACCGGTGACGAGATGGGCGTCATAAAGGCCGCCGAGGCGGCCAGCGCCACCGTCATGGCAAAGGGTGCCGGCGATGCGCCCATAGCCTGTGCGCTGGCAATCGCCACGGGTGCCATCAATACCGCCGTACCTGTATTGGAAATAAACAGGCTGATACTGGCCGTGGCCACAAACAACACGCCCAGAATCATGCGCGGTCCGGCATCGCCAAACAGCTGCATCAGGCCCTGCACGGCCAGGTCGATACCGCCGGTCTTCTGCAGCGCAGTGGCAAAGGGCAGCATGCCGATGATCAGAACAATGCTTTGCCAGTTGATCGACTTGTAGGCGGCATCCATGTTGATACAGCGAAACGCGCCCATCAGCAGGCCGGCAATCAGTACCGCCATCACGTTGGACACTGCGCCGGTCACCATCAAAACCACCATCACCGCCAGACTGAACAGCGCATGGGGTGCCTTGACCAGCGCTGGCACGCCCTGCTCCACCTCGGCGGGCAGACTAAGCACCAGAAAGTCACGGGTATAGCCCTGCAGCACATGGATATGCTTCCAGTCACCGGCCACCAGCAGGGTATCGCCGGCACGCAGCACTTCGTCCACCAGCAAACCTTCCAGTGCGGCCCGGTTGCGGCGCAGGCCGATTACATTGAGCTTTCGCTGCGAGCGAAAGCCCAGCTCCTGAATGGTCTTGCCGATCAGTTGCGAGTCCGGCGGCAGCATGACTTCGGCCAGCCCCAGCGTTTTACTGTGGTCGCCAAAATAGCTGTCCTCGGTCGACAGCGGCTCGACGCCCAGTTCGTGATAGGACGTCAGCAAATCAATGGTAGGACTGACCAGATTGGCCAGCAGGATATCGCCGGGGCGCACTTCGGTGCTGCCGGTGGCGCTCAGCAAAGTGCGGCGAAAACGCTGCTGGCGCTCAACGGCAATGATGTTGATACCGTATTGCTTGCGTAATTGCAGCTCGTTGAGGGTCTGGCCGGTGAGAATCGAGTTGGCCTTGACGCGCAGACGGCGTTCGCGGCCCTCAAGGCGGTATTCCCGTACCAGATCCTGGATACGGTGGCGCGGCTCCTTGCTGCCCTGATCGTCAACATGGCCGGCCAGCCAGCGGCGGGCTACCAGCATGTAGCAGATACCCAGAACCAGAACGGTTAGGCCGATGGGCGTAAAGGCCAGAAAGCTGAAGCCTTCGTAACCATGGCGCACCAGCTCGCTGTGCACCACCATGTTCGGCGGAGTGGCTACCAGGGTCAGCATGCCGCTGATCAGGCCGGCAAAACACAGCGGCATCATCATCTTGCTGGGATGGATGTTCAGGCGGGTACAAATGCTCAGCACCACCGGAATAAAAATCGCCACCACGCCGGTAGAACTCATCACCGAGCCGAGCATTGCAACCGCCAGCATCAGAAACAGCGTCAGCCGCCATTCGCTGCTGCCGGCATGCCTGACCAGCATTTCACCCATCTGGTTGGCGATGCCGGTACGTACCAGTCCCTCGCCCACCACAAACAGTGCGGCAATCATGATCACGCTTGGATCACTGAAACCGGCCAGAACTTCCTTGGTGCTTAACACACCGGTCAATGGCAGCGAAACAATCATCAGCAACGCCACCGCATCCATGCGCGGCTTGTTGCGCACAAACAGGACAATGGCGATCAGCAACAGGGTCAATACCCAGAGTAGCGGCAAATTCATGGCATCACGTACCAGCAAAAGCTGTATCTAGAATGGAAAAAGGCGACCCCGGGGGATCGCCTTGTTTGTGGACTTACTGCCCAGGGTTTGGCTGATCCTTGCCGGCCGTTTCCGGTGTCTGCTCCGGATCATCGGCCGCTGTCTGCTCGGGCGTGCCTTCAGCTATAGCTACAGCTTCAGGCTCGACCGCCGTTTCCGGCTCAGGCTGAGCGACAACCTCTGCCACGGGCGCTACGGTTTCTGCAACGGTAACCGGCTCGGGCTGTACCTGCGCCTCTACAACAGCTTCTACCACTGCGGGCGTTGCAACCGGCTCCTCGGTCACCAGCTCCAGCTGCTCGGCAGGTGCTGGCGCAGGTGCGGCACTGGCGGCCTCGGCATCACGGGCAGCCTGCTCGCGGGCCAGACGTTCCAGTCGGCGACGCTCGCGCGGATCATTGGCGGCACGGCCCGTGGTGCGGGCAACGGGTTCGGCAGTTTCAGCGGCTTGCGGCCGGGCGGTTGCCACAGGCTGTTCAGTCACCTGTTGCCCTGGCTCCTGTGCCGCTGGCTCGCTGATCTGCAGCAGCAGGTCAGGCTCGGCCACGGCCAGCTGTCTGGCTGGTTCGGGAGCCGCAGACGGATCAAATGCCTGTACCGCTTCGACGGCAACCGTGGCGGTCACAGCGGCCACTACCGGTGCCGCAACAGATGGCTCGCCTTCGGCTGTACCTTCAATGCCGGTGGCTTCTGTTTCGGTATTGTCACCTTCATCAAGGGCCGGACGCTCGCGGCGGGTAGCCGGACGGCGACGCTGGCCGCGTGAACGACGGCGCGGACGCTCTTCGTCACTGACGGTTTCTTCGGAATCGGTAACGGCCTGTTCCGCTTCGTTCTCAACGGTGGCGGCTTCGGCATCATGCTGCTGTTTCAGTTCCAGCTCGGCATCGTCCTGGCTGCGGCTACGGCGGCTGGTACGGGCCTGACTGTCCTCGTCACGGGTTCTAGGCTCCTGGCTGCGGGACTGGCTGTTGCGGCGGCCATTGCTGGCGGCTGCCTTGTCCTGCTCGCCGGTACGCGGTTCACGTTGCGGCCTTTCACGACGCTGGCTGCCGTCCTTGCGGTCTTCACGCGGCTTGCGCTCTTCATCGCGGCTGCGGCCATTGCCGTTTTCGGACGCAGCACCCTCACGGCTGCTGTCACGGTTGTTGTCACGGCGACGGTTACCCTGACGGCTGGAAGACGTGCGCTCGCCAGAGCGGCTACGCTCCCTGCTTTCTTCCTGCGGCGCGGGGGTTTCTTCCTTGTCGCCGTTGGCAAACAGACCCACCAGCGACTTGACCAGACCTTTCAGCAGACCCTTTTCAGGGACGGCTGCCGGTGCTGCGGCCACTGGCGCGGCAGGTGCGGCCGCAACAGGGCCACGCTCGCGGGCGCTGGTTTTGACGGCGGCTTCTTCGCGTACCAGCGCACGGCTGGTGGTACTGGCCACCTGGCTGTCGTCGCTGTCTTCAGAGGCCATTTCGTAGCTGGACTGACCAACCTGCAGCTCGGGGCTGTCATCGCGCAGGCGCTGCACGTCAAAGTGCGGCGTTTCCAGATGGTCATCAGGCAGGATGAAGATGCGCACACGGGTGCGCAGCTCGATCTTGGTGATGGCGTTGCGTTTTTCGTTGAGCAGGAAGGCGGCTACCTGCAGCGGCACGCGGGCGCGGACTTCGGCGGTGCGGTCCTTGAGGGCTTCTTCCTCGATCAGGCGCAAAATGGCCAGCGAGATGGACTCCACGTCACGGATCACGCCCTGGCCGTTACAGCGCGGGCATACCATGCCGCTGGTTTCACCCAGTGACGGACGCAGGCGCTGGCGGGACATTTCCAGCAGGCCAAAGCGCGAAATACGGCCAATCTGCACACGGGCGCGATCGGCTTCCAGACACTCGCGCATGCGCTCTTCCACGGCGCGCTGGTTTTTCATCGGCGTCATGTCGATGAAGTCGATGACGATCAGGCCGCCGATATCGCGCAGGCGCAGCTGGCGGGCGATTTCTTCGGCCGCTTCCAGGTTGGTCTGCAGGGCGGTTTCCTCGATGTCGCTGCCACGGGTGGCACGCGCCGAGTTGATGTCGATGGAGACCAGTGCTTCGGTCGGGTCGATCACCAGTGCGCCGCCGGACGGCAGCTTCACTTCACGCTGGAAGGCGGTTTCGATCTGGCTCTCGATCTGGAAACGGTTGAACAGCGGCACAGGGTCCTGGTACAGCTTGACCTTGCTGGCGTACTGCGGCATTACCTGCTGGATGAAAGCCAGCGCCTCGTCATAGGCTTCGTGGCTGTCAATCAGCACCTCGCCGATATCCTGGCGCAGGTAGTCGCGGATGGCGCGAATGATGACGTTGCTTTCCTGGTAGATCAGGAAGGCGCCCTTGGCGCCCTTGGCGGCGCCGTCGATGGCGTCCCACAGCTTCAGCAGGTAGTTCAGGTCCCACTGCAGCTCGGGTGCGGTGCGGCCGATGCCGGCGGTGCGGGCGATGATGCTCATCCCTTTCGGGTAGTCGAGCTGGTCCATCGCCTCTTTCAGCTCGGCGCGGTCCTCGCCCTCGATACGGCGGCTCACGCCACCGCCGCGCGGGTTGTTGGGCATCAGCACCACGTAGCGACCGGCCAGGCTGATGAAGGTGGTCAGCGCGGCGCCCTTGTTGCCGCGCTCTTCCTTCTCGACCTG
>JAAYFD010000014.1 GCA_012728415.1 Gammaproteobacteria bacterium | reverse complement strand
TCAAGGTTCGCAGTAGCAACGGGATCTGCTCAAGAACACTCCCGAACAACAAAAAGATCAGGGTGACACTTGGGTATAGCGCCATCCAGCTTACCAAGGTCATTTTGTACCTGGGTGGCGGTTTGACTGGATTCTGTGATGGCAGGGTAAACCATGCCACCATCCCGGAAACCATCTCAGTTTTGGCCGGCTCGACCAATATGCCGTCAAATGACTCCAGATGCCGCAGTCGTACATCCGACTCCTGCCAGCGTGCAAGGTTTTCTGGTGTGGAAAATTTAAATACTATCCGATATTCGGGATCATCAGGGCTTGCCGGGCGCAACAAAGTGCTCCCCAGATGCCCTGGAAAAGTAGCCGCACTATTGGACATTGCTGTACTCAGCTGTTCAAACTGCTCTTCACAGCCCTTGCGCACCCGGCGCGATACTACAACGGTGACCGCTTGGTCGTGATTATCACCAGTTTTCATGCTGCTCATGCCTCACCTGCTTTTTTGCCAGTAAATCCTGTCGCTATTTTCATTGGTAAAACTGTCTGAATTGTGTGCCCAGTACCTGCTCAACTGCCTGGCCAGCTGCCAGTAAGCGGACTTCCTGATTCGCGGCTGCCGTAAGCTGCAAGGCTACCGGTAACCCCTGGTGGTCCAGCCCTGCCGGGAGGCTCAATGCACATAGCCCCATCAGGTTGGCCATGCTGGGATTGCGCAAGGCCAGCATGTTGTAATGCCGGTAAGCTTCCAGATCCTGCAACTCACCTACCGCCGGAGCGGTAATCGGCAAAGTCGGGTGCAACCAGAAGTCAACCTGCCCAAACAGCCGGTCAGCCTGTTCAGCCGCTTGTGCCAGGCGCTGCTTGCGCTGCAGGTATTCGCTGGCAGAAACAGCACCACCATCCTCAACACGGCTGCGTACTACAGGATCCAACTGCTCAAGCCTGTCTGGCATATTGCTGGCCAGGTAAGCAGCCAGCTCTGCGACACTCAAGCCGCCCTGCTGGAAAATTTCGAATAGCTCAGCGCATCCCGGAACCTGCAGCGGCACCAGGATGGCACCGGCTTGTTCCAGCTTGCGCATGGCGTCTCTAATCACTGCAACCAGGTCATCTGCTGCATTGTCCCAGAAGAAGTTCTCTACTACACCTATGCGCAGGCCACGACAATCCAGCGGCGCCGGAGTTCTGACCGGGACTGCCTGCAAACGCGACTGGATCGCAGCATAAGAAAAGGCAGCATCTGCCACGGTACGTGTCAGAATACCCGGCGTATCCAGGCTGGCAGACAAAGGCACTATCTGTTGTGTAGGCCAGCGGCCAACTGTTGGTTTCAGGCCAACCGTGCCGGTCATGGCGGCAGGAATGCGTACAGAGCCTGCGGTGTCAGTCCCCATAGCCAGCAGTGCTGTGCCCTGGCACAAGGACACACCTGCTCCGGAACTGGAGCCGCCCGGCACCCTGTGCTCATTCGGACTCCAGGGGTTTTTCGGGGTTCCCCAGTGCGCATTGATTCCGATCCCGCCAAGAGCAAATTCAACAGTGTGAGTCTTGCCGGTCACCAACGCCAGCTGGCCCAGCACGGCTTGCATCAGCGGCCCGGGGTGCTGCCATTGCGGGCCAAGCTCTTCGCTGGAGCCTGCAAATGTCGGCTGGCCGGGGACGGCAAACATGTCCTTTACCGATATTGGCAGCCCCATCAGTGGACCCAGGTCATAGCCTAGTTGCAAGAGCTCATCCACCTTGCTGGCAGTTGCCAGCATTCTTTCTCCGTCCCAGCTTTTGTAAGCATTTAGCTCAGGCTCGCTAGCCGTATAGTTATGGAAACAGGTTTCCATCAGTGAGCGTGCTGAAACTTCGCCTGCACGCAAAGCGTGCGCTAACTCTTCCAGGCTATAACGTTCGAGTTGCATGAATCTCTCCAGTACTGCGATGGGGAATCACTCAGTAATCCGCTTGAGACGATAGGCCAGCGCTGGCCGGGTTAACCCAAGCAGACGTGCTGCCGCTGCTATGTTACCTTCGGCTTTATCCATTGACTTGCTAATCAGCGCATGCTCCAGCATGTTGAGACTGATCCCTTTCTCGATGATTGTTTCTGTCAGCTTGTCAAGCTGCTGGTCAATAACACTGACCTCCTCCAGCTGACCGGACTCCTGATTGAGAGTGCGCAGGCTCTGTTCACTACCAGGCAAAACACCCCAGCGGCTGTTGAACAGATTTTGTTCGGTAATGTAGTTGTTGTTGTCTGTCAGAATGATGCCGCGCTCCACCGCATTTTCAAGCTCACGGATATTGCCTGGCCAGTCATGCCCGTGCAATGCAGCAAGGGCACGATCAGTAAAGCCTAAGGTGCCTTTGTGATAGCGCTTTTCGAAGCGCTTGCGGAAATATTCCGCCAGCAAGACAATGTCATTTTTACGCTCCCGCAGGGGCGGGATCATCACCATATAAGCATTAATGCGGTAAAACAGGTCGGCCCGAAAACGACCATCCTTTACTGCTGCCCCCAGATCCTCATTAGTGGCCGCTACGATGCGTACATCTATTTGTCGCGTTTGCTGGTCCCCTACCCGCTCCAGCTCGCCCTCCTGGAGCACCCGTAGCAAGGCCGCCTGGGCACGAGGTGACAGCTCCACAACCTCATCCAGAAAAATAGTGCCACCATGAGCCCGCTCAAACCGTCCCAGCCTGGACTGGGATGCACCAGTAAAAGCACCTTTTTCGACACCAAACAGCTCCGACTCAATCAGTTCGGAGGGTATGGCCGCACAGTTAATAGCAATAAAAGGCCCGTCCTTGCGCGGACTTAAGTCATGCACGCGCCGCGCCAGCATTTCCTTTCCAGTACCGGTTTCACCAATCAACAACATGGTGACTTCCGAGTTTGCACCACGATCAATCATTTTTACGGCACTGGTAAAAGGTGGCGAATCCCCCAGCGTGTCCGGTCGCTCCTCAGGATAGCCCAGAGTCTGCTCCAGATCTGCAATTCGCACCTGAAGCTCATACAGCTCGTCAATCAGTGGTGCGGCACGGAAGTGCTGACTGAATTCCTCGTGATCCGGCCACTCCTCCGCCAGCTTGCCGACAATTACGCAACTGTTATCGCCCTGTCCGCAGCAACTCACCTCACGGTACTGCACTTCCTGGCCTATAAAGTGGCTGGTATAAGCACAGGCATATCCCAACAATACCCAGCATGCCGGTTCTTCAAGCTGCCCCAGGGTGGTGCGGCAAATTTCCACTTCCCAAGAATCAATCCACTCGAATTCAGCGTAAAAATCATTATTTCCAGAGTCCCAGCGCAACTTATGTGGAACCACTTTCACCATACCGCGCAGATGATGCAGCTGCGGGCCGAGCAAGAAAAGCTGATCCCAACTCGCATTCGGCTCTAGCTTGCGGGCCAGCGCAGCATCCGACAGGCCCATGTAAAACCCCAAACGCATGAAAAAGCTTTTGCCACGCTCCATACCGAGCGTGGCGATAATTTCCTGACGAAACGCAGCCAGACCTCCAAGCCCCATTAATACTGTGCGTTGCTCAGCCAGCCACACCTTGCCTTCTTCCGGCTGAAAGCGCAGCTTATTCAATAAATACTTGAAGTCGAGAAACTCTAATTTCGCCACTGTAGAACAATCCAAAAGTGAATGACCACTGAAAGCCGTGCGAGAAATGTGTCTTCCGGGCAGCCAGGCAACTGGATTGCAGCTGTCACGACAATGATGCATTACAAACAAGTCAACAGGGTTTTGCCATTAGTATGCACAAGCCACCTGGTTGACATTAAAGAGCTACTTTAAATCAGTTTCAGTGTCAACGTCAGCTATCAGACGAGATACATGCATAGACATTCGGTCAATGGACAAACCATTGTCACTCCAGCCCGCACAGAAAGCACAATCAGCAGGGATTCATTAGGCTCCCTGCTGATTGTACGGCCGCCCAGTTAAAATGCAGTGACCAGCTTCAACATCAACTTGTCACCACCAAAACGGTTGCGCACCTTGCTTTCATGGTTCCACTGTCCGGAAATCATTACGCCGCTTTGAGTGGTATAGCTGAGCGTCGGCCCATAAGAAAACACCTGTCCTTTACGCCCCCTGCTCCAGGCAGGTGAGCCGGCAAGCGTACTGCCATCCACCTTGTCATTGGTGGTCTGCTTTAGGTAGTAACCAGAAACGCCCACTCCCCATTGACCAATATGCTTGCCCAGCAGGTAATCCATATGAAACTCCTGCCCGGACTTGTAATCCATTTTTCGCGCACCAGGTTCCGGTCGAAAATCCTTGTTTTTGGTCTTGATGTTATACATGAACTTGCCGGAAGCCTCCCAGCCGTCGTCATGCAGCCAAGTGACCGCCAGCAGCGGCTCGAAGCTCCAGTAGTTGGCACCCACGCTGCGACGTGCATCTTTTGAGTCGTAAGCACCAGTCGGCAAGTTGATGTCCAAACCAAAAGCCCAGTGCAGATTATCCCGGTGCCAAGCCAGGATGAGCGGATTGATGGTGACATCACCCAGCGCATTGCGCGACTTCGAAGCCCCGCCCAATCGCAAATTCTGGTGAACCAGCGGCACAATTACATGCCAGCCGTAGTCGGCACCAAAAATCTTTTTATCAGTCATATGGATGTAGCGCTGGGCGGTAAACCATGCGCCGACTTTGGCACCACTGACTTTTTTGCCACGACCATCGCGGAGCTTGCCACCATAATGGCCAGTGTAGTTGATAAAGTAATTCCCCTTGGGAGGAACCGCTCCTGCCATCCAGGTTTCTGCCCCGTTGGGGTATTGGTCGCCGCCCTCTTTAGCATAAGCAGTCCCAATGGAAATCAGGCTGATCGCTGCCACGCAGCCCATTAATGGTTTGATATGACGCTTAGTCATTTCCCTACTCCCGTGTGTCTTTTTGTTTTTATCCAACAGCTGCAAACAGCTGCCAGGCAGAGGTCCAGATGGCGGCAAGTGTACTACCCGGCACACAAACCGCCTCCTGAACGACAAATAAAGCAATACATGTGCCGTTGCTGGAAAAAATCTATTTATAGCAACCAAAAGTATAAAAAAACCACGGTTTTGGCACAAAACACACTCTATGCGCATGTCAATGTACGGCTGGTCGCCGGTGGCACAACATGAGGGGAAAGCTACAATGAAGCAAATGCTCAAACAGCATCAACGCAGAGGATCAAATGATCAAGACAGTCAGCAGGAACGCAGCGAAGCTTGCGCAGGCAAATCAGCTTCGAATGATCTTGAGCGACTTGGGAGGAAAGAGCGGACAGGACAACCGGCATGCGAGTCGAAAGCTGTTATATGGGTGCCACTGCTGATCACCCTTCGCTTTCTGTAGACAAACCGCAGGAGTGTTTTAAAGGCTGACCAGCTGTTGGTCAGGCAAATACCGCTTGGCTTGCAGATAAGCCTTGCTCCAATACGGAGAGGTCAGGCTGTCAATACGAACCTTGCCGCCAGTTGAAGGCGCGTGCACAAAGCGGTTGTCACCCACGTAGATGCCTGCATGACTGACCCGGCGACCACCGCTGGTAGCAAAAAATACAATATCACCAGTACGCAGCCTGTTGCGCTCGATGACTGGCGCCTTGATTTGCATCATCTGCGTGGTGCTGCGTGGCAGCTTGATATTCATGGAGTGATGAAATACGTAACCGATCAGGCCGCTGCAATCAAAGCCGGTTTGCGGCGAGCTGCCGCCCCAGCGGTATGGTGTGCCAATTTGTGCCATGGCCCGCAAGAGTACGTCATCGGCCATTTGGGAACGGCTGACCAGGCGATTCATTTCATCCGCAGGCGCCCCGGTTACCGGCATGGTCTGCAAAGATTGTCTATGCCCGTCCTGCCCGGCAGACAGGCTACTGCTTTGATGGGTCGCGCAGGCTGCTGTCAACAGCAAAGAAGAAACGATGGATAAGCGTAGGGACCAATGCATAATTTTATCTTCTTGTGGCAATTCATACGGTTCCGGCAAAGTCATCATGCTGCATTGCCAGTAACCGGCTATGCGTTCTGCGAAAGGCAAATGACAAATAACCCTGTGTATAGAGCTCGCTCAAAGGCACGCTGGCTTCAATATAAACCGGGACTTTACCTTCATAACATTCATCAATCAAGGCTATAAAGCGTCGCACGGCATCATCTTTACGAGCCAGCGAGGGCAAAACCCTGTCACCGGCAACGACCCGGCTGGCAGCATCTTCAGTGCCACGGGCAATTTTGGCTGCTTGTTGCTCACCGCCCAGCTCCGGCACTTTGCTCAATAACAACACGTCATAACGCTGGCATAGCTCGATAAAATCCTGGGCAAAAAAGGGCTGTTCACACAGCTGGGAAAAGTCACACCAAAGCATCCGGCCCGCCTCTGCGCGTATATCCAGCAGTCGCCTGTTTAGCTCAATGGGTTCACGGCTCTGCGGCCTGTCACCAGCCAACTGGTCAAACAGGGCCGGCATTGCCTCTGGCTGCCCCGGCAGGCAGTGCAGATAACGCGGCAGATGCTCCGTACCCGACAGGCCGTGCAAGCGGTGATCCTGGCTGCCATCTACTGCAACTATCCGCATATGCTGCCTGAGTGCGGCAATCGTAGGCAGTAGCTGTTCGCGGTTGAAACCGTCCGGATAGAGGCCTTCTGGCGGCTGATTGGACGTCATGAAAATGGCCAGGCCGCGCTCAAACAGCGCTTGCATCAAGGGCCCAAGCAGCATGGCATCAGCAATGTCACTGATGAAAAACTCATCAAAGCAAAGCACTCTGATCTGCTGCGCCAGCTCATCTGCCACCTTGCTCAATGGCTCTGGCGAGCCGGTCAGCTGGTGCAGACGACGATGCAGATCATGCATGAAGTGATGAAAGTGCTGACGCAGACCAGGCACCGGCAGGTTTTCATAAAAACGGTCCATCAGCCAGGTCTTGCCACGACCAACCGGCCCCCAAAGGTATATACCGGCTTTTGCAGGGCTGCCTGCACACAGGGCCTGGTAGCTTTTTTGCAGATAAATCACTGCCTGCTGTTGCGCGGTGTCAGCAACAAAACCCTGCTCCAGTGCCTTCGTGTACCACTGCTCTGGTGAGCGGTTGCCTGCCTGTCGATCCTGCATGGATTACAATTTACACCCCTGAACGCTAATTTGCTTGCATGCTTTGCTGTTTACCGGTGAGGCATAACCACCCGGACCAAAAAGACAATGCAACTCACTGCCACACTTTAGTCTTTCGACTGACTGACGGCAAACCGCTGCATTTTCCTGCAAATTAAAATACACTCTTGCATTGCATGGGGATTCTGATGTTTCCGGCTGCATGCATGCAGCTCAAGATCGCTCCCTTATTCCAGCAGTTGCCAGCGAGATCACAAATGAACAGCACAACCAGCTTTGCTGCCATGCCAGATGAACAGGGTTATTTCGGTGCCTATGGTGGCCAGTATGTACCGCCTGAATTGAAACAGGTGATGGATGACATTAATGATGCCTATGAAGAAATTCGTCAGACGGCAGAGTTTCAACAAGAGCTGGCCAGCCTGTTCGCCGACTATGTAGGCCGCCCCAGCCCGATCTTTCACGCTAGGCGTCTGTCCGAGGAGCTTGGTGGTGCCCAGATTTTGCTCAAGCGTGAGGACCTGAACCATACCGGCGCACACAAGATCAATCACTGCCTGGGTGAAGCTTTGCTGGCCAAACACATGGGCAAAAAGAAAGTGATCGCTGAAACCGGTGCCGGCCAACATGGTGTGGCATTGGCGACGGCCTGTGCACTGGTCGGCATCCCTTGTGAAATCCACATGGGCCAGGTGGATATTGAAAAAGAACACCCCAACGTGGTCAAGATGAAAGTTCTCGGCTGCGATCTGGTACCTGTTACCCGTGGCACAGCCACTCTGAAAGATGCGGTTGACAGCGCCTTCGAAGAATACCTGAAAAACCCGCACGACTTTATTTACGCCATCGGCTCGGTGGTCGGTCCGCACCCTTTCCCGAAAATGGTACGTGACTTCCAGGCTATTATCGGTACTGAAGCACGTGAGCAATGCCTGTCAAAGCATAAACGCCTGCCAGATGTGGTCGCTGCCTGTGTTGGCGGCGGCTCAAATGCCATCGGTATGTTTACCGCCTTTCTTAACGATACCCAGGTCAGGCTGGTCGGTGTCGAGCCTGCAGGCGAAGGACTGGATACCAACCGTCATGCGGCAACCCTGACCATGGGCAAGCCGGGAGTGATTCACGGCATGTCCTGCTATGTGCTGGCTGACGAAGAAGGCAATCCTGACCCGGTACACTCCATTGCATCCGGGCTCGACTACCCGGGCATTGGTCCACAACACAGTTACCTGAAAGATCTGGGCCGGGTTCACTATGACAGTGTCACCGACCAGGAAACCCTGGATGCATTCATGCGCCTGTCACGGGTTGAAGGCATTATCCCTGCACTGGAAAGCGCCCATGCAGTAGCCTGGGCCATCCGCACCGCGCCCACCCTGCAGCCACACCAGCAAATTCTGGTTAACTTGTCTGGCCGCGGAGACAAGGATGTGGACTATGTCGCCGGGTTATTGGGCCTATAACTCACCCGCAAAAGCACCACGCGCAGAATGACGCCGATCCTGTCATTCTGCGCGTAGCGAAGCCCTGTCGCAGAATCCAGGGAAGTGACAGCCTCAATCGTGATTCACTGTCCAGGCCAGCATGGCGGACAACTGGCATAACGGACGGCCACTGCTCTGGTGCAGCTGATTGAACGCTTTTTGCATATCCCGCAACGTTCCCTGGCTGGTGGGCTGACGATCAATGACACCCCGGGCGATAAGTGCAGCCACCACATCGGTGGTAATCAAAAAGGTATCCTTGCCGGCCATCCGCAAAAAGCCCGGGGTCGAATAGCCGCCCAGCTGGTAGCCACGCTTTCTCAACAAGAACCACAGGCCGACAATGTCATCGACTGGCCATTGCGCCAGAAAGCGGCCAAAACCGCCATGCTCCCGGCTGATATCCAGTATCAGCTGAGCGTTGCGCGGAATGCTGCGCAACTTGCCGAGATGGCGGATCAGCGCCTTGTTTTGCATATGCCGCTCTATATGCTCGGCGCTCAGCAGCACCATCTTCTCGGGATCGAAGCCCCAAAAAGCCTCCTCGAAGGCTGGCCAGCGGGCGTCCACCATGGCGTGGCGCAAACCGGCACGAAAGATACGCCGGGTCATCAGCGACAGATAGCGGTCATCGGGGATGGCTGTCAGTTGCTCTTCTGTCAAAGGAACCGGCAAGCTGGCCTCAAGCTCCTGAATGCTGCCCTTGCGGCGCAATGCATATTCGTACAGCCACGGATAGCTGATGCTCATCATGAATCCCCAACCATGCTTTGTTTGAGCAGCCCGGCACGGGCTGCCATTTCATCCATGTCTTTCTGTTCCTGACGGTCTGCAATATGCCTGGCCTGATCATGATAGCGCTGCACCAGTTTTTTTAGACCCTCAAGGCGTGTATAAGCCTGTTGCCATTGTGCACGCGCCTTTTCTACATTGCGCTGGTGCCATTGCACACTGTTACGCTGCTGCTCGATAGCGGTTTCCAGCTGCGAAAGGAAACGCTGGTAATTCATCAGCCATTCGCCAGTAACACCTGTCTGGCCACGGGTGATCCACTGCTGCTGATAATCATTGCGGTATTGTTCAAGTCCAGCCAGCTGCTGCTCGGCCTGCAACAGCTGCTGTTGCAGCTTGGCCAGCTTGCCGGCCGCCTCTTGCTCTGTTTGCTCCGCCATTTCTATAACAGGTGCCAGCCGTTTGGCTTTTTTCAGCATTCTACACAGTTCCTCATCACCACCAATACATCTGAGCCAAAACTATAAACCTGGCTGGAGCATCAAGCCAAAAAGCCTGTGCCTAAATATGCTCTTGTATCACCCACAAGCCCACAAGGTAGTGGCTGTGTCAGCCTTTTGATTGTTGCGGCGCCGCAACAATATTCGCCAATCGCTCGATACTGGCAGCCAGGTCTTCAGACTCATTGAGGTCCTGACGCAAAAAATCAGACATTACAGGAAAACGCTCAATAGCCAGGTCAGTATCCGGGTCACCACCGGGCACATAGGCTCCCACACTGATCAGGTCGCGGCTTTGCTGGTAGCGGGTCCACAATTGCTTGAAGCGCTGGGCATTTTTTAGATGCTCCGGGCTGGTCACCTGGGGCATCACCCGACTTACCGAAGCACTGATATCAATCGCCGGGTAATGCCCTTCTTCGGCCAGGGTGCGTGAAAGTACAAAATGCCCATCAAGCACGCCCCGTGCTGCATCAGCAATCGGGTCTTGCTGGTCATCCCCCTCAGACAGCACAGTATAAAACGCAGTGATAGAGCCCCCTCCCGGTTCTGCATTGCCGGCACGTTCGACCAGCGCCGGCAGCTTGGCAAACACCGAGGGCGGATAACCTTTGGTTGCGGGTGGCTCACCGATGGCCAGGGCGATTTCCCGCTGGGCCTGAGCATAACGGGTCAACGAATCCATCAGTAGCAGTACGTTAAGATTCTGGTCACGAAAGTATTCGGCAATGCGGGTGCAATACATGGCGGCACGCAAACGCAGCAGCGGTGCATCATCCGCCGGAGAGGCCACCACTACTGCGCGCTTGATATCGTCCTCACCCAGGATGTCTTCGATAAACTCCTTAACCTCCCTGCCCCGCTCTCCGATCAGGCCGACCACAACTACATCCGCCTTGGTAAAGCGGGTCATCATGCCCAGCAATACCGATTTGCCCACACCGGTACCTGCAAACAGTCCAATCCGCTGACCACGCCCCACGGTCAATGTGCTGTTGATGCAGCGCAAACCAACATCAAGTGGTTCGCAGATCGGGTTGCGCAGCAACGGATTGATGGCGGGCCCGATCATCGGCACCCAGGCGTCGGCCCTGATACGCGGCCCACCGTCCAGCGGACGGCCAGCGCCATCCAGAACTCGTCCCAACATGCTATTGCTCATAGGCACCATATCGGTGCCAGCCATGGGCACTACCCGCGCCCCCGGTGCAACACCTTCTACATTGCCAACCGGCATCAGAAACACCTTGTCGCCGGCAAACCCCATGACCTCCGCCTCTACCTCAACCGGGTTGTGGGTATCTGCATTGATCACCATACAGCGACTGCCTACTGCCGCACGCAGCCCTTTGGCCTCAAGCGTCAGGCCGACCATACGCAACAAGCGCCCCTCAACCGGAGGCTGTTGCGGAAGACTGATGGCTGACTTATAGGCTTCCAGCCGAGTGGCTATCGCGGTACGCTCAAGCTTCATCTGCAGTGCCTTCCTGATCGCCAGCCTTGTTATCTTCTGATTCCATGTTCGCAACATTCTGCTCTGGTGGCAGTGCCTGGCTTTCCGGCTGACTCTCGGGCGACAGGTCAAATGTGTGTTGCATATCCGGCGGCACCGGGTCGGAACGCAGATGACGTTGCTGGTCCAGCAGCTGCTGGACCAGGGTGTGCATGCGGGTTTCAATACTGGCATCAATCTGACTGTGCAGGGTTTCCACCCGACAGCCGCCTGGCAACAAATCATCGTCCTCTAAAATGCGCCAGTTTTCTTCATGACGATCACGCAAGTCACGAATTGCGGCAAAATCCTGAGGATTAACATGAATGCGTACCTGCCCGTCATCAAGCGGCAGCAATTTCATTGCTTCGCGTAGCGCACGACCAATCTGCGCCGAGTCGATTTTCAACTCGCGCTGAATAACCTCTTTGCTAATCATGCAGACCAGATCCAGCAGCATATGCTCAATAGCCTGATCCTGAGCCGAAATTGGATCAAACAGTTGCTGCATCAGGCTTTCCAGTGCTCTCAAACGAGGTTTCAGCTCAGCCTCGGCTTCTTGCGCAGCACGTAGCTGACCGGCATGAAAGCCATCCTTTTCCCCCGTACTGAAGCCTTCGTTATAGGCATCCTGACGTACCGCCTCGACCTCTTCCAGTGTCAGTGGCTGCACGGTGTCCAGTTCGACATCCTCAATCTCTACTTCGGGCTCCGAATCGGTTGTCGCAGCTGCCTCCTTGTCTGCTTCCAGTGCATCCGGATGCTGGATGACATTCGCTGCAGCTTCATCAAAAGACGGCATCTGCCAGGATGTAAAAGCCTCGGCTTGCTGGTCACGAAGCAATTCGCTGGACGAGTTTTTGCTGCTCATGGCTTAAATCATCTCTTCACCACCTTTGCCGCCAAGCACGATTTCACCAGCATCGGCCATACGGCGGGCAATGGTCAGAATTTCTTTCTGTGCACCCTCAACTTCGCTAACACGCACAGGACCCTTGGCATCCAGGTCATCGCGCAGCAACTCGGATGCACGCTTGGACATATTGCGAAACACCTTTTCTTTAATGGCCTCATCAGCTCCCTTGAGAGCCAACACCAGCACATCCGAGGAAACCTCACGCAACAGCGCCTGGATCCCGCGATCATCCACATCGACAAGGTTGTCAAAAACAAACATCAGGTCTTCAATTTGCGAGGACAGGTCGCCATCAAGTTCACGAATAGAATCCAGTAGCGGGCCTTCCACCGAGCTGTCAAGAAAGTTCATGATATCGGCTGCACGCTTCACGCCCCCCATGGTGGTACGACTGGTGTTCGCATTGCCGGAAAACTGTTTTTCTAAAATTGCGTTCAGCTCGCTCAAGGCTGCCGGTTGAATGGTGTTCAACGCAGATACCCGAAGAATAATATCCAGCCGTACCTTGTGATCAAAGTGCGACAAGACTTCACCAGCCTGGTCCGGATCCAGATACGCCACGACAATCGCCTGGATTTGTGGATGTTCGTAGCGAATTACGTCGGCCACCGCGCGCGGCTCCATCCACTTCAGGCTGTCCAGCCCGCTGGTATTGCCGCCAAGCAGAATGCGGTCAATGAGGTTTCCGGCTTTGTCTTCACCCAGAGCCTGGGTCAACATTTTGCGGATATAAGCATCCGAGCCAACACCCAGTCCAGTTTGCTCACCCACCAGCTCAACGAACTCGCTCATCACCAGCTCAACCTGGTCGCGATGTATGTTGGTCATCTGGGCCATGGCCAAGCCAACACGCTGGACCTCCTTGGGCCCCATATGCCGCAGGACCTGGGCAGCATCAGCTTCACCCAGGGACAGCAACAAGATGGCAGCCTTCTCCACCTTGCTCATTTTCGCCACTACTTTGCCGTCAGTCATCGCTATTAATCCATTCTTTGACCACCTGAGCCACACGGCCAGGATCATCTGCTACCAGGTTTTTGATGGCGCCAAGCTGTGCATCATACCCTTCGCTCGGACTTGGCAACAAAATGGGCTGTCCGTCAACACCGAGGCTAAGCTTGTCATCTGACAGCTGGGCATCAATATCATCCAGGCCACCCGTTCCACTGTGCGCTCCGTCATCAGTCGCCTGCAACTGCCTGGACTTGCCACCACCGACAATGTTGTTCATCAGCGGGCGCAGCACACCAAACACCAAAATAACAATAAACAGAATGCCCAGTACCTGCTTCAGGATATCCCAAAACCATGGCTCGCTATAAAACGGAGGCGCCTCATACACCTCTTCCGGCACTGGCACAAAGGGCGCATTGATTACACTAACACTGTCACCACGACTGGCACTGTAGCCCACAGCGTCTTGCACCAGGCGGGTAAAACGGTCCAGGTCCTGGTCGCTCCAGGGAACGCGCACTACTTCACCCTCGGCATCCAGACTGATGCGGTCATCCACTACTACAGCAACCGACAGCCGCTGCAAACGACCCTGGTCCTGTTTGACATAGCTAATTGAGCGATCCACCTCAAAGTTGCGGGTTGCCTGTTCGCGCTTGTCGCTCGGATAAGGTGCCAGCATCGGCATGCCTGTCGCCGGATCAATAATCTGTTGGCCATTGGCATCCAGCAGTGGCTGGCCGGAAGCAACCGGCCCATCTACTGCAACACCACCTATGGCTTGCTCAGGGGCAGACGAAGCGCCAGGTGGCTGATTGCTCAGGGCGCCAGGAACACCTTGCGGTCCCAGACTGGCTGAGCGCTGCTCAACCAGGGACTGCTCGCTGCGCAGTGCTTGCTGGTCAGGGTTAAAGGTTTCCGAGGTGGACTCAACGGCACTGAAGTCCATGCTGGCCGATACCTCGGCCTTATAGCGGCCATCACCCAATACAGGCTGCAAGATGTTGTGTACACGCTGAGTAAACAGCGATTCGACGCGACGCGTGTAGTCAAACTGCTTACCGGCACGGGTCATTTCTGACAGCTCTTGCTGGTCCGACAGCAGGTTGCCCTTCTGGTCAACCACAGTAACCTGGTTTTTGTTCAGTTCCGGCACACTGGTTGCGACCAGATTAATGATTGCCATGACCTGGCTCGGTTCGAGGCTGGCCCCCTGTTGCAAGTCAACCAGAACAGAGGCACTGGGCTTGCGCTCATCACGTACGAACACCGAGCTTTTGGGAATGGCCAGATGCACCCGGGCATTACGCACGTTATGCAAGCTGGCCACTGTCCGCGCCAGCTCTCCCTCCAGGCCACGGCGGTAGCGGGCAGTTTCCATGAACTGACTGGTACCCAGCCCCTGATCCTGATCCAGCAGCTCGAAGCCTTGCGGTTTGCTGTCAGACATTACACCGGCCGCTGCCAGGCGCAAGCGCGCCTCACCCAGGTCGCTGGCCCGGACCAGTAAGGCACCGGAGTTCGGCTCAACCTTGTACTTGATACCAGCCTGCCCCAGGCTATCAACCACCCCGGCTGTATCCATACCGCTCAGGCTGGTCAGCAAGGGGCGGTAATCAGGCTCCTGGGACCAGAGCACCACGGCAAAGCCTATGGCAACACTGGCCGCCAGCCCTACCATCAGGGCTACTTGACGCAGCCCGGGCATGTGGATCAGGTTCTCCATGAAGGCCAGTCCTGCCGCGGCCGGCCGGCCCGCTTTTTGCCCCTGATCAAGGGTGCTGGGGACATTGTCAGTTGCATCAACCATGATTTACCCGCCTCTACACCGGCATTTGCATAATGTCTTGATAGGCCTGCACCAGCTTGTTGCGCACCTGGGTCATGCCCTGAAAGGAGATGCTGGCTTTTTGTGTGGCAACCATTACATCGGTCAGGTCTACACCGCTTTCGCCCATCTCAAATGCCGTAGACAGTTGGTTGGCCGTTTGCTGAACTTCATTGACCTTGTTCACAGCCTGGCCAAGCAATTCGGAAAAGCTTGGCCCCCGCACTGCAGGCACCTCGCCTGCTGTTGCCGGTCCATTTGTCGCAGCTGGTTTCTTGCCAGCCATGGCTTCTGTTTGCATGGCACGCATTTCTAGCATCAAGCGGTTGAACTCAACACCCTGGATCATTGTCCGATACCTCGTCGTTTTTTTGACGTCTAGCGCCTCTTTGAACGAGATACAGCAAGATTCAGGCCAACCACCCCAGCAGCATCAGGATGATATCAGCTTTTTCGCCTGGTGGAACTCTCTTCCCGCGAAGCTCATCAATGGCGCATACCCTTGCCATTGATCAGCAAGCGCACACTAAACACATACAAACCAGCAGCGGTCACCAGCATAAAGGCAACCGCCGTACCGGGTGCGATATCGGAAACACCAAGGATGCCATAGCGAAATGCGTTTACCATGTGCAGGATGGGATTCGCCAGTGACAGCTTTTGCCAGAACTCGCCCAGCAAACTGATGGAATAGAACACGCCACCCAGATAGGTCAGGGGTGTCAGTACGAAGGCCGGAACAATGGAAATATCATCAAAACTGCGGGCAAATACCGCATTGATAAAGCCGCCCAGTGAAAACACTACCGCCGTCAGCGTGATTACCAGCACGGTTATGCCCAGATTGTGTACCGACAGCTCCGTGAAGAACAACGACAACAGCGTCACGATTAGCGCCACCATCAGGCCCCGCATGACCCCACCCAGCACAAAACCGGTCAGGATAGTGTGTGGCGACACCGGTGATACCAGCAACTCCTCCACTGAGCGCTGAAACTTGGCACTAAAAAAACTGGAAACCACATTGCTGTACGCGTTGGTTATTACTGACATCATGATCAGCCCGGGAACTATGTACTGCATGTAGCTGAAGCCACCCATCTCCCCAATACGGCTGCCGATCAGGTTACCGAAAATCACGAAGTACAAAACCATGGTGATGGCTGGCGGCAACAAGGTTTGCGGCCAGATGCGCAGGAAGCGTCGCGCTTCGCGATGCACAATGGTATAGAGGGCGG
The DNA here is from genome assembly GCA_012728415.1 of Gammaproteobacteria bacterium. GTDB lineage: Bacteria > Pseudomonadota > Gammaproteobacteria > Pseudomonadales > Pseudomonadaceae > Thiopseudomonas. The sequence goes on along the minus strand of JAAYFD010000014.1, from coordinate 91,941 downwards.
TCAGGTTGGACGAAAACTCACTGCTCATGACGGGGCTCCTGCAAGTTGGCTTCCACCAGCGAGACAAACAGCTCTTCCAGCCGATTACTCTTATTGCGCATGCTTAGCACCTCAATGCCGTGCTCACCAAGCTGAGTAAACAGGCCGGTCAGTCCCAGCTCTTTGTTTACTTGCACCTCCAGAGTACGCTCGTCCGGCCTGACACAGGGATAGCCGCTTAGCTTGGGGGCAGCACTCACGGGCTCCTTCAAGTCAAGGATGAAGGTTTCCACTTGCAGCTGGGCCAGCAGCTGGCGCATGCTGGTGTTTTCCACCAGATGGCCGTGATCAATAATGGCGATGTTGCGGCACAGCTGTTCTGCCTCTTCTAGGTAGTGGGTTGTGAGGATAATGGTGGTGCCCTGCTCGTTCAGCCGGGTCAGGTATTCCCACATGGAGCGGCGCATTTCGATATCGACGCCGGCGGTTGGTTCGTCAAGAATCAACAGGCGTGGCTTGTGCATCAGAGCCCGGGCAATCATCAGGCGACGTTTCATGCCCCCGGATAACAGGCGTGCCTGGGTATGGCGCTTATCCCACAGCTCAAGCTGCTTGAGCAGTTGCTCGGCACGAATCAGTGCTTCCTTTCGCTTGATACCGTAGTACCCTGCCTGTACCACCAAAATATTTTGCACCAGCTCAAACTGGTTAAAATTGAACTCCTGGGGGACTAGCCCGATACAACGCTTGAGTTGCAATGGCTCTGTGTCAAGATCATGACCAAACACCTTGACATGTCCCGAGGTCTTGGTTACCAGAGTCGAGAGGATGCCTATGGTTGTGGATTTGCCAGCCCCGTTGGGGCCCAGCAGGGCAAAGAAGTCGCCTTCGCGCACGTGCAGGTCAATACCCTTGAGGGCAACAAAGCCGTTGGCATAGGTTTTGTTCAGCCCCCGGATAGATAATGCATAACTCATGAATTAACGAACTGTTCAGAGCAGCTGTTACTGCCCTGCCTTAAGCTTGGTGAATTTTAAACATGCAGTGCAAATAGCATCCCGCTACTCAAAATGCCTGGCAAGGCATCAGACTCTCCTGCCTGCTCCAGAGCCGCTTCTACCATTTGATAAAAGTGGGAGCGCTGCAGCAGCATGTACAGGCCGTCACGCACATGAACGCAAGGCAGCGGCCCGTCATTGCCGATAGGCAAAAAGCATAACGGATGTGCAGCGTCCAACACTACCTCGTCGCCGACATTAGTGATGACAACCACCTGTTGATGCGGCCCGGGAGCGCGGATTTCAAGCCGTCGGCTGACAAAAGGCTGTGCTTCGACAGTTATTGAGTATTTTTCTACCGGGGTTACCAGGTAGTAACCATCCTGTTCAAGCCGCAGGATACCAGAAAACAGCTGTATCAGTGCTTCACGAAGCATCGGCTCGCCCTGGTAAAACCAATTGCCGTTACGGTCAATGTGCATATTCAGAGGGCCGCTTAACGACGGGTTCCACTCTGCCTTTTTGCTGCTTGTGGCTGCTGACAGTGTATTGGCAATGACTTTAAGTTTATCTGTTTGGCGGGTCATCCGGGGTCCGGGCATAGGGTATCAGTGAGGGTAGCCGCCAAGGCCCTGCAGGCGCCGGGCGTAATCCAGCATCGGCTGGCGCAAAAAATCTTCCGGCCGGTTATTTCTGGACGTGAACAAACCACCCCGCACAGGAATATGCGCGTTGTCGAGCAGATACTTGCGCGAACGATCATACAGCATGAACTGGATCACCGCCCTGTCCATCAGCTTGCGATCTTCTGCCTGGGCCATGCGTACATAAAGCAAGTAATCTGCTCGTTCCTGCTCTGCAGCCACAAATGCTTCATCCAGCCCAAGCGGCTCAGGAGAGCGACGCATGCGTGGAAAGTACTCGACAAATGCCTTGTAGGTTTCCAGCGCCAAAATATTTGGCTGCACCTCATCAGGACTGCGGTCAACTGGAGGAAAGTGGCTCTGCACAATGTAAATCAGTGCATCGCGCTCAACCCGCACATTATGAGAACGCTCAATATGGTGTTTATTCAGCAAGCCTGCATCAGCCAGGTGATAGCGGCCTTCATAGGCCAAATCGCTGGTTTTCATGCAGCCGGTCAAGAAGAACACAAACAACAGTATTGCGGGCATGGAACGTCTCCGAAGCGTCAAAAAGGCATGAGTTGTGATATCCAAGCACTTTCCACGCCAACCCTTCGCACTATGCTTCACCATCTTTTTGTGATGATGTTTCTTCACGTCTGCGCTTGTTGCCCATGCGCACACCAATGTCCATCAGGAACTGGAAAAACCCTTCCTGATCTTCCAGCACAGAACTCCAGAATGGTGAGTGATATAGCGCTACCGCTCCATGTACCAGCGCCCAGGCAGCACAGTAGTGAAAGTACGGAGGTACATCTTCCAGCTTGCCCTCGCTGATGCGGTCCTCAATCAGTCGTGTCAGTCGCTCAAAGTTGGACGCCCTGATGCTATGTAGCTGCTCAACCATCTCCGGCGCCTGGCGACTCTTGACGATACGCTCTTCCAGACGATCAAACAGGCGATAGCGTTCAGGGTCGCCCATACGGAATGCAAAGTAGGCACGTGACAAGGCCTCTTTATCCCTGGATACATCATCAGACTGGAATAGCTGATTAAGCTCACGCTCGTAGTCCAGCATCAGGCGCAGATAGATCTCGGTTTTAGACTTGAAGTGCTTGTATATAGTCCCTTTTCCAATGCCAACCGAGTCAGCGATCATTTCTACAGTAACCGCATCCTCTCCTTGCTCAAGGAATAGCTGCAACGCCGTATCAAGAATTTCCTGTTCCCGCCGACGGAACTCGCGAACTTTACGAGGCTCTCTTTCCATTTTTAGACTCCGCAGTCAAATCAAGATATGCATTATGCATTTTCTTCAAGGAAAATACGACCTGGATAAAAAGTTCGGCTAATGACTTCAGGGATGAGAAAGCGCATAGTCCGTACAGCTTAGTGGCTGCAATCACATAGCCATATCCAGTGACGGCTGCCTGGCAAAGCCTCAATCAGCTTGTAATTGACGCCCGGGGATGCGCTAAAACACTGGCGAGGCAGCAAAACCAGGCGAAAAGCAGAGAAAGTCACAGCATATTTGTAGCCAATGAGTTTTTGAGCTGACTCTCAGCAATGCCCTGACAACGCAGATAATTAATTAACGCCCCCAAAAAACTACAGGCTGTCTTGCTGCTTCGCACAACAAGCAGTGTCACCCGGACCTGAGCTGATCAGCAGTCTTCCTGCCGAGCAGGTTTCTAGTCGTAAACCTGTTTTTTCTTCCACGAGTCTTCTGTTTCTTCACTCATGGACTCGGACAGCTCGCTGGCTTGACTGGCTGCCTGTTGATCATGCTCCATAACAATACGGTTGGTTTTATCCAGCAGCGTCTCAAACGCCTTGAGGCGTTCGCCGAAGGGCTGCAGATTTTTCTGGCGCTTGATCAGCCCGACAGCTCGTTCGAATACCAGCCTGGCCTGGCGCGGCAAACCACGCTGCAGATGGTTCTGACCGGCAGTATGAAAAAAATCCAGATACAAATTGACCAACTGCTCTTGTAAGTAATGCAGCCATTGCTGACAGCTGTCAGCTGGCAGCAAGCCTTCCTGCATTGCCCTGCGCAGCTGTGCGTACAAACTCTCAAGTTGAAAACGAACTTCCCTGACTTGCTCTTCGCCATGCAAGCCGACAACTGCATTGGCTACCTGATAACTGTCGCCCTGGGCTATGCGGCTTCGCAACTCTTCTTCACGAAGTCGAATTTTTTTATTATCAGGCTCATCCTTGAGAATTTCCTGAACAAATTGCAATTCGAGTTCGTGCAGCCCCTGCTTTAACCGGGCATGCAAATATTGGCCAGGCAGCCCATCAGACAGACTGGCCAAACGCATTTGCCGTTCATTCAGTTCCGAGCGGCGGCGAGCACGCTCCAGCTTGTGCTTTTCATGCTGATTACTGGCATAACCCAGTAATAGTAATGCGAAAACCCCGCCAACTACCAAAGCGACAATATATGCAGGCGACATCGCTATACCCTGTTCATGGTCAACAAAAATGCCGTATGGTAGCCAGCCAGACGACTTCAGCTACGGAGTAACTTGAGCACGTCCTCAAGCTCGGAAATCATCTGCCGGATAACCAGCTTGTAACGGGTGTTTTCCTCCCCCGTCTGCTCGCTGCTTAATCGCTGCCTGGCACCACCGATAGTGAAGCCCTGATCATAAAGCAGGCCGCGGATCTGGCGAATCATCATTACGTCGTGGTGCTGATAGTAACGACGGTTACCACGGCGCTTGACTGGAGCCAACTGCTCAAATTCCTGTTCCCAGTAGCGCAGCACGTGCGGTTTGACCCCGCACAATTCGCTGACCTCACCAATGGTGAAGTAGCGCTTGCCCGGAATGGGAGGCAGTTCGTTATTATGACTGGCTTCCAGCATGGCTATCCACCCGCTCCCTGAGTTTCTGACCCGGGCGAAAAGTCACCACTCGGCGCGCGCTGATCGGCACTTCCTCACCGGTTTTCGGGTTGCGACCAGGCCGCTGCCGTTTGTCACGCAGCTCAAAATTACCAAAACCGGAAATTTTTACCGGTTCGTTATTTTCCAGGGAAACGCGGATTTCCTCAAAAAACAGGTCGACCAGCTCTTTGGCTTCCCGCTTGTTAAGGCCAAGTTCAAAAAACAGATTTTCAGCCATGCCTGCCTTGGTTAGCGCGCTCATCAGTATCACTTCCTTAGGGTAGCCCCAAATTCGTCATTCAAGCTCTGCAGCATCTGTTCGACGGCAGAGTTGACCTCTTCATCAGTTAGAGTGCGTGATGGATGTTGCCAGGTCAAGCCCAGGGCCATGCTTTTACAGCCTGGCTCAACGCCTTGCCCCTGGTAGACATCAAACAGGCGGACTTCGTTCAACCACTCACCTGCCTGCTTGCGCATACAGCCAACAATGTCGGCTGCTGGGGTATCTGTTTTGACCACCAGGGCAAAATCACGACGCACTTCCGGGAATTTCGACAGCTCGCTGAACTGCGGCAAGCGACCGGCAGTAGCGGCTTCCAGCTCCAGCTCGAACATGAACACTTGCTGATCAATATCCATGGCAGCTGCAGTTTGCGGATGCAAAGTGCCCAGGTGGCCAATCACCTCACCATCACGTTCAATGGCGGCACACTGGCCGGGGTGAAAGCCATCTTTTTGTGCCGGCTTAAAGCTGAAGGCATCCAGACTGCCGGCCGCAGCCAGCACAGCTTCGACATCGGCTTTCAGGTCGTAAAAATCCACCTTGTCCTTGCCATTGGCCCAGCCTTCGGGCAGGCGCAAGCCGGTGATAACACCCGCCAGCATCGGTTCCTGCTTTAAATTGTCCAGCTGACCAACAAAACGCAAGCCACTTTCGAACAGGCGTACCCGGGTTTGCTGGCGGTTCAGGTTGTGCTCCAGCGCCTTGAGCAGACCAGGTAGCAGGGATGAGCGCATGCAGGACAGATCAGCAGAAATCGGATTGGCCAGTTTCAGCGGCGACTGCTGGTTGAACAGCACATAGCTGTCTTCGTCGATAAAGCTGTAGGTCACCGCTTCCTGATAACCACGGGCCACCAGCAGGCGGCGCAGCAGCGGTAATTCGGCACGGGCTTCGGGCTTCTTTTGTGGCGCCAGACGTGCCGCCGGATAGCGCACGGGCAGGCGGTCGTAATTGTACAGACGACCGGCTTCCTCGATCAGGTCTTCCTCGATGCTGATGTCAAAGCGGTGACTGGGTACGTCAACCTGCCACTGCCCTGCTCCTTCGGCTTTGAGCTCAAGCCCCAGCGGCAGCAGCAGGCTTTCAATTTCGTTATCGGTCAGCTCAAGACCAAACATGCTGTTGACCCGCTCGGCACGCAACTTGACCTGCTGTGTTTGCGGCATGGCGCTGTCATCGCGGGCATCAATCAATGGCCCGGCCTCACCGCCGACAATTTCCAGCAACAGTTCGGTGGCGCGCTGCATGGCGCGTGCGGCCAGATCATAGTCCACACCGCGCTCAAAACGGTGCGAAGCATCAGTATGCAGCCCATAACTGCGTGCCTTGCCGGCCACGGCGATGGGGGCAAAAAAGGCACTTTCCAGAAACAGGTCTTTAGTGCTGGCAGTATCCACGCCGCTATCTTCACCACCCATCACGCCGGCAATGGCCAGCGCCCGTTCGTGGTCGGCAATCACCAGCGTATCGCTATTGAGCTTGACTTCCTGCCCATCCAGCAAGGTCAGCGGCTCGCCCGCCTGCGCCATGCGTACGCGGATACCACCGCGAATCTGCGCCAAATCGAAGGCATGCATCGGCTGCCCCAGTTCCAGCATCACATAGTTGGTCACATCCACCGCAGGGTCGATGCTGCGCACACCGCTACGCTCAAGGCGGGTTTTCATCCAGTCGGGCGTTGGGCGAGTCAGGTCAACATTACGAATTACGCGACCTACATAGCGCGGGCAAGCGGCAGGAGCCAGCAGCTCAACCGGCAACACCTGCTCGTGACTGGCTGGAATTTCTTTAATTTGCGGGTAACTGACCTCTGTGCTGTACAAAGCACCCACTTCACGTGCCAGGCCAGTCAGTGACAGACAGTCACCGCGGTTGGGGGTCAGATCAACCTCGATGCTGACATCATCAAGATCCAGATATTCGCGCAGGCACTGGCCCACCGGCGCATCCGCCGGCAGCTCGATAATGCCGCTATGGTCCTCGCTGATTTTTAGTTCTGCATCTGAACACAGCATGCCGAAGGATTCGACACCACGCAGCTTGGCTTTCTTGATTTTGAAATCGCCTGGCAATACAGCGCCCACTTTGGCAAAGGCCACTTTCAGGCCGGCACGGGCATTGGGTGCACCACAGACCACATTGACCTGCTGCTCACCATCGCTAACCACGCACAGGCTGAGTTTGTCGGCATTTGGGTGCTGGCCGCACTCCAGCACCTCACCAACCACCACACCGGAAAACTCGCCAGCCACCGGCTCCACTGCATCCACTTCCAGACCGGCCATGGATAGCCGGGCCACCAGTTCGTCACGGCCAACTTGCGGATTAACCAGAGTGCGCAACCACTGTTCACTGAATTTCATGCTGTTCTCCTCAAGTCAGAATTAACGAAATTGCGCCAGAAAGCGCAGGTCATTGTCGAAGAACAGGCGCAAATCGTTGACCCCATAGCGCAGCATGGCCAGCCGTTCCACCCCCATGCCAAAGGCAAAGCCGCGGTATTTTTCGGTGTCAATGCCGGACATTTTCAGCACATTGGGGTGCACCATGCCGCAGCCCATCACCTCCAACCAGCCGGTTTGTTTGCACACGCGGCAGCCGTCGCCGTTGCACATCACACACTGCATGTCGACCTCGGCAGAAGGCTCGGTAAAGGGAAAAAACGACGGACGAAAGCGCACCGCCAGGTCTTTCTCAAAGAACACGCGCAGGAACTCTTCGATGGTGCCCTTGAGGTCGGCGAAGTTGACGTCTTCGTCAATCAGCAAGCCTTCGACCTGATGGAACATCGGCGAGTGGGTGATATCAGAATCGCAGCGATAGACCCGGCCCGGGCAGACAATACGAATTGGCGGCTGCTGGTTTTCCATGGTGCGCACCTGCACCGGTGAAGTATGGGTGCGCAGCAGCATGTTGGCGTTGAAGTAGAAGGTATCGTGCATCGCCCGTGCCGGGTGATGATCGGGAATGTTCAGCGCCTCGAAGTTGTGATAGTCGTCCTCAACCTCGGGGCCTTCGGCAACGTCATAACCGATGTGGGCAAAGAACTGCTCGATACGCTCCATGGTGCGGGTGACCGGATGCAGGCCGCCGGACTGCTGGCCGCGGCCAGGCAGGGTTACGTCCAGGGTTTCGGCTGCCAGCTTTTCGTTTAGTGCAGCTTCTTCCAAAAGCTGCTTGCGACTGTTAAGCCCGCTCTGTACCTGCTCCTTGGCAGCGTTGATGATGGCGCCAGCCTTGGGACGCTCTTCGGCAGACAGACTGCCCAGCTGACGCATCAGCAGGCTAAACTCGCCCTTTTTGCCCAAAAACTGCACACGCAACTGCTCCAGCGCCTGTACATTGTCGGTTGCTGCAATGGCCGCCAGTGCCTGGCTGACCTGTTGATCGAGATTGTCCATGTAGACTCCGTGGGAGGTGCTTGCAAAACGCTCTGTGATGTTCTTTGCAAGCAGCTCTGATTGTGTTTTGATAAGGCCGAAGCCCATATGAAGCATGGGTTACGCAAACACGCCGCAGGCACATCCCTTGAGGTTCCTGCCACACCATCTCTGGCGTTGCAAGGTTTGCTCCACCCATACTCCACATGAACAACAGATTCCGCGTCGCCTCCATTTACTCCGCCTGCGATATCTGCAATTGGAAAATGAAGGGACTAAAACAAAATAAGGGAAGAGCCCAGGCCCTTCCCTTATCAAGCAATTCAGCGATATCGCCGGAAAGACCTTAGGCCAAAGAGGCTTTGGCTTTCTCGACAATGGCGGCAAAAGCTGCTTTTTCGTTCACTGCCAGATCAGCCAGAACCTTGCGGTCGATTTCAATGGAAGCCTTTTTCAGGCCTGCAATGAAACGGCTGTAGGACAGACCGTTGATGCGTGCACCAGCGTTGATACGTGCAATCCACAGAGCGCGGAACTGACGCTTGCGCTGACGACGGTCGCGGTAAGCATATTGACCAGCCTTGATGACGGCTTGCTTGGCCACACGGAAGGAACGCGAACGTGCACCGTAGTAACCCTTGGCCAGCTTCAGAACTTTTTTGTGACGTGCACGTGTTTGAACACCACGCTTTACTCGAGCCATTTTTTATCTCCTCAACCTTTATTAACGAACACGCAGCATGCGTTCAACACGAGCAACCTCGGAAGGATGCACCTGGTTGGTACCACGCAGTTGACGCTTACGCTTGGTGGTCATTTTGGTCAGGATATGGCTTTTAAAAGCGTGCTTGTGCTTAAAGCCGTTGGCCGCAGCCTTGAAGCGCTTTTTAGCACCGCTCTTGGTTTTCATTTTTGACATGTTTGAACTCCGCATTCAAATTATACAATTTAGTAACCTTGGGGCCTGTCATTGCCCGGCTGCAAGCAGCTTGTTGGGGTTACTTTCTCTTTTTGGGGGCGAGTACCATGATCAGCTGGCGTCCTTCCATTTTCGGGCGCTGTTCAACGGTGCCGTACTCTTCCAGGTCTTTTTCAACCTGCTGGAGCAGCTCCATGCCCAGATCCTGGTGTGCCATCTCTCGACCGCGGAATCGCAATGAAACCTTGGCTTTGTCCCCATCTTCAAGGAAACGTATCAGGTTGCGTAGTTTTACCTGATAATCCCCTACGTCCGTCCCTGGGCGAAACTTTACTTCTTTTACCTGGACCTGCTTCTGGTTCTTGCGCGCCTGGGCCTGCTGCTTCTTGCGTTCGAACAGATGTTTGCCGTAGTCCATGATGCGGCATACAGGTGGTTGTGCATCCGGAGAAATTTCAACCAGATCCAGCTTGGCCTCATCAGCTGCGGCCAGCGCTTCGTCAATCGAGACGATCCCGACTTGCTCTCCGTCTGCGCCAATCAGGCGAACTTCACGGGCGGTAATGTTTTCGTTAATCGGTGCCCTTGGGGCCGAACGTCTGTCTTGTCTCATATCTTGTTTGAAATTTCCTCTCAGGATGTGGCTTTCGCCGAATTCGTTGCAGTCTTGGAGACATGGGCCTGATTCCTTTGTTGCCCGGCCCGTCCCACACTGTAACGCGCTGTTTTTATTGCACCTTGCCAGAAAAAAACAGCCAGCAAGGCGGCTTGTTAAAATTAGACTCGCGAATTCTATAGCTAAAGGGATGATTATTCAAGTGAAAGTCATTGTATGGGCTTGATTCTCTGCCGCAAGACCTCCTGCACTTTGCAGGCCGGAATATACTCCTGCTCCAGCCGCCCCCGCTCAAGCTCCCTTAGCCTGACGTACAGGGTAGCCTCGCTGTGCGTTAATGCCGAGTGTGGCTGTCTTGCCGCCACCTGCGGTTCCGGAACGGCAAATTCTTGATAGGCCTGAAAAATTTCACCTGTCATCAACACAGACTGCAATTCAGGGCGGATTTCGCGCGCCCGGCCAAGCAGCGTTAATCCCCAGGAATCCAGATCACCCCAATAATACAGCTGTTTGCCATCCAGTGCCCTGCCACCTAACCAGGCCAAGTTTGCTCCCGCTCCCAAAATGGCAATGCAGTCTTCGAGCACAGGCAGCACATGTTCACAATGCTCATTTTCAACCAGCAACAGACGCCGTGCTGGCAAAACCGCCTGCATCAGCAGAGCATCAGTTAAACGCAAACGGGAAAATGGCAGCAGTCCGTCGCACAAGGGCTTAACCAGCAACCAGTGATCCTTTTCATCCTGCGCACCAAGAAAACCAGACAACCCTCTCTGGCTGGCGACACCAGAATACCTGGTATCCAGCAAGCGACACAGCAAGCTGGCATGACGCTCAAAAAACTTGGTATCCACACCGTAGCCAGCCAGCAAACGCAGCGGTTGCCCTTGGGCACAGTCAGGCTCCAGTTGCCTGGCAAGCTTGATGGCTTTTTCTACTTCAATCAGCGGCTTGTTGCGCCACAGGCTGCGCTCGCGTATCAACAATTCACGCATTTCTTCGGTACAGCCGGCTGCCAGCTGGCTCAGAGCAGAAAACTCAGCGGTTATTCCCGGGTCGTCACAAGCCGCAACCCATTCACTGGGCCGGCCCAGGTGCCAGCGCAACGGTATCCGGATGGGCGCCGCCAGGCCGCGATAGGACTTCTCGCCAAACTCAACCCGGCCCACCTTGACTGCTTGCCAGGCGCGAATGTGCTTCTGTACGGCTGCCACCTCATTAAGTACCTGCTGACTGGCAGGCGCCCCAATTGACAATGTGAGCGGCCAGCTCGCCCGTCCCAGCAACCGCCCGACCCTGAACGGGTTGTTATGCCAATGCCGTCGCAGCTGCTCCCTTAACGCCTCAGGAGGCTTCATGCCGAGTCCTCTTCTGCTGACGTGTTTGTGCCAGCTCGCCCAGCTCCCGCCAGCTCATGGAGGTCATGCTTGACTCGTTGCCACGCCGGTGCACCACAATCGCTGAACGGGTGTGGTTGCGCAGCAAACGCATTTCTTTATTGGGCGTAACAAACACCGGATGCAGGCCAAACTCATTCAGGGCGTCAATAATCCGGCCGGCAACGGCATGGGAACTGCGTGAAAAAGCCTCATCCAGAACAATGGTGGCAAACAGCGGCAAAGGGCTGCCATCCGGGCAAAGCGCATAAGACAGAGAGGCCGTCAGCACATAGGATGCAATAATTTCTTTTTCACCCCCGCTGCCACCCTGTGAGCCACTGCGTGTCTCGATGATTTCATCTGTATGGCGGCAGATATCCGCCACTTTGAATTCCAGCCGGAAACGCGGATCAAGCAGTGCCTTGGCAGCCTGGGTGCGTTGCCGTTCGACGGCATCACGCAGCAGCATGACAATGTTTTGCAGCGCCCGATAGTGGGCTTCACCGTCATCTTCCACATAACGGGCGTGGCCCAACTGCTCCATGGCCGTGGTCAGCGTGCGACGGCTTTCGTGCTGTACATCCCGCGCCACTATTTGCAGATAACGACCCTGCTGGAAGTCGACCCGGCGCAAGGTGGCGTTGACGTCTTCCAGGCGGTCACGGATACGCTCGACCTCATCATTGATTTCGCTGAGCAGCTGGACCACGCCATCTTCCGAAGAGCGGTTCAGGTACTCCCGAAAGCGTTTTTGTCGGGCAGGCAAATCTTCTTCAACCAGTTCTTGCAAACGCTCCAGATAAGCCGGCACGTCTTCCAGCTCGGTGCCTGCCTCTGACAGTGCGCCCTGGTTGTGGGTTTTGGCATGGGTCATGGCCTTGCCCAGTTCGCCTTCTTTGCGTAACAGCCTGTTTTGCGCACCTGCCATGGCCTGGGCAAGCTCGTCTGCCAGCTGACGCTCCAGTGTTTGCAGTTGACTTAAAGCCGTGTTAAGAAGCTTTTCTTCATGGGCAGCAAACAAGCCGGCTTCACTGGCGGGCAGTTCAACGATACGGCCCGCAAGGCTGTCCAGCTGTTCTTGCGCTTGCTGCTGCAGGGTTTGCAGGCGTGCCAGCTTGCGGTCTGTTTCTGTCTTGTCAGCATTCAGCTGTTTAAGCAGCTCGCGGGCCTGCTCATAGGCTTTACGGGCAGCATCCAGGCTGGAGTCCGGCGCGGTCAGCCAGGCCAGCTGTTGCTGGTAGGTGTCCAGTTGACGCTGCTGGCTGGCAAAGTCCAGGTCAGCAAATTTAACCTTGAGTATTTCATCAGCCAGGTGAATGCGCTGGGCCAGTTGTTGGCTGACGTCCTGCAGGCGCTGGCGTTCCTGCCTGGCTGCCTGCACGGCGGCATCCGTTTCTGCCAGTTGCCGCTCCAGCGCCTGCAGGCGGTCGCTGTTGTCAAAGCCGGTCTGCCAGTCATGCTGCAGGCGCTTTTGGTCTTGCTTGTCAAAGTAGCCAGCACGGCCCGACAGGGTGCCTTCTTTGGTCATGGCATGTTCGACACGTTGCAGCTGCGCCACATCAGCTACACAGTGGCGGTCTATGCCTGACAATAGCTGCTGCACAGCATGCAGTGCAGCGTGAGATTTAAAGTCCAGTTTGTGGACGAAGCTATCGTCAAAAAACTCCGGGCTCCGTGCCGGCTCAGGACGCACCTCAAGCAAACGCACATGCAGGCGGTTGTCACGCCCGTTCACCCATGCCAGCGCCTGCTGCATGTGTTGGCGGGGTACCAGCAAGCGCAAACGATGGCTGCCAATCGCCCGCTCAATGGCACCCCGCCACTGCTGCTCCTGCTGGCTGACCTGTACCAGTTCGGCTACAAAAGGCAGCTCTGAGGCGTCCATGTCGAGCTCGTCCGCCAGCTGCTGACGAAACTGTGCAAAAGCCGGCGCAATATTAGAGGACGGGTTGCGACGCACCTCGTCCAGCTCGGCTTGCTGTTGCTGTTGCTCTTCTAACAGGCGCCGTTCGCTAACACCGGCATTCAGTACCTGTTCGCCCTGCCGGCCGGCTTCCTGTTGCCACTGCAGTTTCAAACTCTTCAGTTGCTGCTGGTTGGCCAGCAAACGCCCTTGCTCCAGCCCGTCATCGAGTTCCAGCACCCGGGTCAAACGCTGATAATCAGCGGCGTTGCGCTCACACTGATTGCGCTCTTTCTCTGTACGCTGAATCAATTCCTGCAGGGTTTGAATGTCACTGCCACCCAGCTGTAAAAACTGGCCATGCAGATGCTGCACCTGCTCATCCTGCTGCTGGCATTGCCGTTCCGCTTCATCAACCTGCTGGGTTGCCCGGATAACGGCTTGATTTAACCGCTGCCATTCCTGCTGCCAGCGTTGTTGGCTCCGGGCGGCGTACCAGCCCGGAAACAGCCTGACCAAAAGCTCCTGTTCACGCAGTTTCTGATCCAGTTCAAGATGGCTTTTATGGTGAATTTTAACAGGCTCAAGGGCCCGTATTTGTCGGCGTGCGAGTTCAATTTCCTGATAGATGGCTGTCAGGTCGTCGAAGCTGTCGGCCACCTCGCGGGCACGCTCAAACTGGGCACAGTCGTCCAGCACCAGCTCACGAAAAATTTCGTCAATGCTGTTCAGCTGTTTCAGGCCGGCTGCGCGATTAAGCAAGTTAAAAGCATTGTCGCGCACTTCAAAAAAGTCCCGCACGCGGGCCAAATAGTTGCGCTTGTTATTATGAAACAGCCAAATACCCTCGGTATCTTTGGCCCACTGGCGCAGCTGCCGCAAACCGCCCTCGCCATGCTGGGTCAGCCAGTGTTGCAGACTCTGCCCGGCACCCGTTGCAAATATCCAGGTCTTGTGAACATCTGAGGCAGCCGAGCTGCTGCTATCGACCCAGAGCAAGGCACCCAGTCGTACCTGCTGATCCGTGTTGGCCAGGGTGGCGCATATTCCGGTCAGGGTTTTACCCGGCCTGGCAATATGCGACTGCCCACCGCTGCCATCACCCGCACCAGCAACGCCACGCACATAGGACACCAGGTCACGATCACTTTCATGGCCGCCCGTTGAAGCCAGGTTGTATTTGGGGTTGGTGCCCAGCAAGGTCATCAGCGCATCGACAACCGTCGTTTTGCCACTGCCGGTTGGCCCGACTATGGCTGTTCCCTTTTCATCAATTTGCGCACTGTGATAACCGGCAAAACCACCCCAGTTGTAAAGCTCCAGTTGCTGCAGTCGAAACGACGGATCAAACAATTGTCGGGTCATGTCCCCTGCTCCGCTTGTTGTAATGATTGCAGCTGATGCAGCAGGGCTTGCAGGTTTTCCGGGCTGGCAAGGTGTGCAATAAGCGGGCGGATTTTCACCCGTCCGTGCTCATCAGGATCCGTGACGACCCCATGATTCTTCAACTGATTCAGCAGAGTCAGTATTCGTTCGCGCTCTTTTGTTTCACTGCCGCTATCACCAAGAAAACTTTGCATCGCGGCCACCAGCTCGTCCACAGCCACCAGCACATTGCTGTCGCCTACGCCGGCTTCCTGCTCGTGATTGACAAATTGCTGACGCAACACGGCCAGCAACAGTGACTGCTCCAGAGTCAAACGTTGCCGGCGCACCAGGGGATGGGACCAGTCGTCGTCAATGCCTGCATGGTCATCGCGCAAAACCCTCAAAAACACCAGCCCGCGCACTTCGTCAACAGAGGCTTGAAAGTCCAGCGGTTCAAGCATGGCGTTCAAGGCGGGCTGCTGCAAAAAAGCCGTCCGGTACAGGTTTGGTTTGCGCTCCTGCTCCAGCACACCATCAGCCAGCAGCGCCTGCAGAGCTTCACGCAAACGCTGCCCCGTTCGTGCGCTTTCTTCTGCCACGCCTGCCGGCTCTTCAACAGACAGCTCGGCACTTGGCTGGTGAATCGGCTCCGGCTCGCCGGCAGCCAGCCGGTCAAAAATGCTCATGTACTACAACTCCCACTGAATACCATCCAGGACTGCACTATTCAGCTCGGCAAGTGGCAGCAGGTATTCCCAGGCCATGCCTTCATCATCAATCAGCTGCAAACTTTCTGTTTCGTTCCCTATGGACACACCCGCCTCACGTGCCATGCCAATCCACAGGCTCAGGGTTTCCAGGTCATAGGTCATGGGCAGTTCGGCGGCCAGCTGCGCAAGGCTCAGAGGCTTGCCTGCCTGCGCCAGAACTGCAAGGGTATCGGCAATCATTTGCTCACGATCCAGACCATCAAAAGCAGCCCAAAACTCGTCATCCAGATCTTGCAGGGCGGCATCTGGCTGACTGAAGTCGGGGGTGGTGTCTGTTTCATCGCCCGGCTCTTTGTAACGCAAGCGTTCGGCAACAGGCACATTGCCCAGCGCCATGCCCAGCGGCGGGATAACCGCTCCGGCACGACGTACACTGGCCTGCTGCCAGTCCAGCTCAAGGGCTTCAGCAAAAACCTGGTTAAGCAGCAGGCCGACACGATGATGCTCGGCGGCCAGCCCGCTTTTGATAAAACTGCGCACATCCTGTTCGCTGCGGGCCCTTGCCTGCATGACCAGCTTGCTTTCGTTAGTCAGTTTCATACGCAGCCAGCGCAGCTCAAGTGTCTGGTTGCGATTTAACGCTTTGGTCGCCGCCGGATGCTGCAAAATATTACGTATGCGCTGGCTCATCTGTTGCAGTTCAGTGTGTTGGCGCAACTGCTGCAAAAAGCCGTTAAATACTCGCCCTTCAGCTGTATTCAGCAATGCTTCCTGCCCATCCAGCAACTGCTCAACCACGTCCCCCCGGTGCACGCCCTCACGCAACATGCTGTGTCTGAGCTCCTGATCAGCCGCTCGCCAGGAGTCTTCGACACGGCGAAAGTCTGCACTCAAACCGCTGGCCAGCATATAAAGATCGCGAATCGCCTCAATGGCCTGGGCATCTTCCAGCACCTCTATTTTGCCTGCCTCGACATCGGCCAGCTCCCGCTCAAGCTGTTCAATACGGCTGCGCAAAACACTGGCACGGTTCACCGGATCAGGATCAAGGCCGGTTTCCAGCCGCTGGATTTGCTCTTGCACCACAGACAGCCGGGATGCAGTCGAGGTCATAAAACTATTATCCAGTGACTCAATAAACTGCACCGCCCGGGTCAAGGCATCGGTTTCATACAACCGGCTCCCGCGCTCGATCACCAGACCGCGCTTGATCCACTCGCGCAGCTCGCGCCCTGCCTGCCGCTGCGGATTATCCACATCAACTTCGAACTCGGCATGGTTGGCAAAATCCAGTAGCATCTGGCTCAGGGCTTGCAATGCATCCTCTTCGGCGATACCACCTTCTTTGCTATGGTTTTCAAACAGGCTGGTCAGGCAGCCCAGCATCAGGGGTGCGCGTGGTGACACCAGCAGGCGCCATGCAGGGTGCTGCTGACGGGCAGAAAGGTAATCCTGGATGCGCTGACGAATGGACAAACCACTGTACCTGGGTTAAATGCTAAACAGGCTGGCGATATTAGCACCGGACGACTTCAGATGCAGCGTTGTCGAATGAGCGCAAGCAGCTTCAAACACAGCCACGCCCGGTGCAAACCATGTTCAAGCGGCGTTGTCTGCGATCGCGGGTGCCGTTTTCGCGGTATTGTTCGCCGCTAAAGCGGCTCTTACGGCTTTCTGCAGCTCCAGTACAAGAGGCTTTAGCCGCGACCTGTGTTTGCCTGGCCCTGGGCCCGGATCGCGACTGAAGTGACTCGTACAGGGTTCTGCTGGTGGCTGCTTTTGCGGCATATTATTTGTAGATAATAGCTATGCTGTATTCGTTTTATGCTGTAGTCACCTTTGATTTGCTTAAGGATGCACTGAATAATACTGGCGAGGCTGTCAGGGCAGGTAATTATTCAGCGTTTCCCTTAAACTCCGGAGCAATCATGAGCTATCCCATCGAAGAAAAACTGGTTGTCGGTGTGGCGTCGAGCGCGCTGTTTGACCTGTCTGAATCCAACCAGATATTTGAGCTGAAAGGTGTTACAGCTTATCGTGAACATCAACAGGCCCATATTGATGAGCCTTTGCCAAAGGGCGTGGCCTTCCCTTTCATTCGTCGCTTCCTGTCAATCAACCAGGTATTTCCCGATCTGCTACCGGTTGAAGTGGTGCTGTTGTCACGCAACTCGCCAGAAACCGGTCTGCGTGTCTTTCGCTCCATTGAACACTACAGTCTGGACATCACCCGGGCTGCTTTCATGGGTGGCGGCTCGCCTCACGAGTTTATTGATGCATTTAATGCTTCACTGTTTCTCAGTGCCCATGAGCCTGACATACAGCAAGCCATTGCCAGCGGCTTTCCGGCAGGTTTGGTACTTCCGGGGACGGTCGAGGATGATGAAAGCGACCACCAGCTGCGGGTAGCCTTCGACTTTGACGGCGTGATTGCGGATGACGAATCCGAGGCTGTGTATAAAAGCGGCGACCTGGCCAGTTTTCAGGCTCATGAGCAGAAAAAACAATCCATACCTCACTCCCCCGGCCCGCTGGCCAGCCTGTTTCGCAAGCTGTCACACCTGCAACAGCTGGAGCGCGAGCTGCTGCTAAGTGGCAACCCCGAGCAAAAGAAGATCCTGCGCGTATCCATAGTGACCGCCCGTAGCGCACCGGCCCACGAACGGGTGCTGACCACGCTGCAAAACTGGGGCGTGGATACGGACGAAGCGTTTTTCCTTGGCGGCATGGAAAAGCTGCGCATACTGCAGGTACTCAAACCGCATATTTTCTTCGACGACCAGCTCAGCCATCTCAATGCAGGAGAGGCTGCCATCCCGATGGTGCACATTCCCTTTGGCGTGGCCAATCACCAGCAAGGCTGACGACAACAACAAAGCCGGAAAGCAGCATGAAAAACATACAAGAAAAACGTAACGCCTTTTACGCACTGCATCAAAGCGGCTGTTTTGTCATGCCTAATCCCTGGGACCGGGGTAGCGCCCGCGTACTTGAGCAAATGGGATTCAAGGCGCTGGCCAGCACCAGCGCAGGGCTCTGCTGGAGCCATGGACGTGCCGACGGCCAGCTGGGGCTCGAGCAAACACTCGAACACCTGCAACAGCTGACTGACTTCACCTCGCTGCCCGTCAATGCAGACTTTGAAAGCGGTTTTGCCAGTAGCGCCGTAGGTGTCTATCAGAACGTATCGCGTGCCATTGGAACAGGCGTAGCCGGACTCTCTATTGAAGATTCCAGCGGCAACCCGAATGCCCCGCTGCGCTCTCTGGAAGAGTCACTGGAGCGGCTGCACGCCGCCCGTGAAGCCATTGATGCATCAGGCAGCAAAGTGCTACTGACCGGCCGTGCCGAACACTTTTTTGTGGGCGTACCTGACATGGAGGATTGCCTGCTGCGTTTACAGGCCTATGCACAAGCCGGTGCCGACTGTCTGTACGCTCCCGGTATCCGCACCCGCGAACAGATTATTGCTGTCGTCGAAGCGGTTGCCCCCAAGCCGGTTAATGTGCTGATCGGCTGGGACTCTGACCTTTGCGTTGCAGAATTGACAGAGCTGGGCGTACGGCGCATCAGTGTCGGCGGTGCGCTGGCACGCACCGCTTGGTATGGCTTTATGCAGGCAGCCCGGCAAATCGCCGAACAGGGCCGGTTTCATGCGCTGGGGGAAAGCACCTCGGCCAAAGAACTAAATGAGCGATTTTCCGGCTCCTGACCGACATCGTCAAGCGTCAACAGGCTCTTCCGGCGCTTCTATATCAGCAGGCTGCAGCCTGGCCAGCATGCTTTCGAGGAAGTCATCGTAACCCTGCTGCACCAGTGTGAAAGTCTTGCCAATTTCCTCCGCGACAAAACTGCCCTCGCCCATTACGCCCAGCCCCTGCAAGATATTCACAGCTTCTTTGTAGCCCTTTTCAAAACCACCGCGAATGACATCAACAAAGTCCCGCAGTACTTCTTCGGGGTCATCATTGGGACGTTGCGCTGCATAGGCCTCATAAAAGCCGGTTGACATCGACAAAATGCGGTCAGCAGTGGCTTCTGGGCTATTATCCTGACTCATGGCGTTCTGGATCGCATTGGGCCCCAGCGCCGGAGCCAGGTGCTCATTGATGCTGTCGATTGCGCTGCGATACAGCAGCGCCAGCGAGTTATTGCCGGAACTGATGGAGACATCCATTGAGGCCTGCATGATCTGAGCGCCAAGCTGGGCTTTCTGACTTTCGCGGCTGTTGGCAGCTGCCTTCTGCGCCTCTTCGTTACCAGCGGTTTGCACTGCAGCCTGGTCGCGCTTGAAACTGCCGGCCTCAGGCAGGGCCGGACGAGATACGGGATTCAACATGATAAACTCCTGCGGCAAGCACCGCTTCTTTTCCATTGCCTACATATCGGCAGAAGCAGCGCAAAGTTGAACGCACGACAGAGTGAAAACCATGCGCCTGATCGACAGCCACTGTCATTTGGACTTTCCAGACTTCGATGCCGACCGCAACGAAGTGCTAAACAGCGCCCGCGCGGCTGGAGTGCAAGGCTTCGTACTTGCTGCGATTGGCCGCAAACACTGGCCAAGGCTCTGGCGAGTAGTTGAGCAACATCAGGATTGCTATGGCACGCTCGGATTACACCCTTATTTTTTGGCCGATCACCAGCCGGACGATCTGCACTCCCTGCGCCAGCAGTTACAGCTTTACCGTCAGCACCCCCGGCTATGTGCCATTGGCGAAATAGGTCTGGACTGGCAACTGGCTGATACTGATCGCAAGCTGCAGCAGTTTTATTTTGAAGAACAATTAAAGCTGGCGCAGGAGTTCAGCCTGCCGGCCATTCTGCATGTGCGCAAGGCCCATGCAGATGCCATTGCCGCTCTCAAACGTATCCCCCTTGCACGTGGCGGCATCATTCATGCGTTCAACGGCAGTTATGAGCAGGCGCAGGAATATCACAAACTAGGCTTTTTGCTCGGCATTGGTGGTGCTTACAGCTGGCCCAATGCCCGCAAGCTACGCAGCCTCTTGCCACGCCTGCCACTGGAGTTGCTGGTATTGGAAACCGACAGCCCCGATATGGCCCCTGCTTTCGTAACCAGCCAGCGCAACAGCCCCGAGCACCTGCCGCAACTGTGTCGCCTGCTGGCCAGCCAGCTGCTAAACATTCCCCCCGAACAGCTGGCTCATCACACCAGCACCAACCTGCGACGGCTGTTTGGCTGGGCATAACAGCCTCAAACAGACTCAATACATGAAGGAAGGAGTCCCTTGGCCTTTTAGTTATGCTCTCGCATAACCAGCCTGTCATTTGCCCCGCCCGGGAAAAGGCTGCCGTGCCAAGGAAGCGCTGAATAATTACCCGCGCTACCAGACTGTTGTTGAAAATCAGCTCAAAACGCTCATTTACTACCGGTAAACTGCACTTTTCTCTACTTTTCGCCTGACCCTGACTGCTTCGCCAACATTATTTAGCGCATCCCCAAGCCTGTTCCGACGCCCGCAAAAGCCAATCAGCCTAGTTGCGGCCCCGGCGATAGACCGGCAGCTGTTGCCATCGAGGCGGGCCGCCCGCAACTTGCCTGCGCTCACTCCACAGGCTGTCAATGGCGTCATCCATAGGATTACGCTCCAGCATCAAGCCATAGCGATGGCCTTCCTGCCCATCCACATCAATGGCCAGCACCAGGGTATTCTCCGGCTGCTCTGGCGAAGCGCCCTCATTAAACTCAAGCTCAGTGCTGGGCGGCATAGTGCGTATGAGCTCGAACAGTTCCTGAGTGATCCGGGCCGGGCCGGGCAACTGTTTATCGCCTGGTTCGTTATAGGTAGCGGCCGGCAGCGCAGGCGGAGCGCTCTCGCGCCAGTTGCCGGCCGGCCTCGTGCTGGCGTCAAGCGCCAGACAGGGGGAGCCCAGGCAGTCACTGGCGTGGGCCTCGTCCGGAGCAAGGGTGCGATAGCCCGCCCGGGTGACATGCGTACGACCGCCCTGTACCGGTTCAAGCACCATACGCCAGCTGACATGCGGTCCCGTGCCGAAAACCTCACGTGGCGGACGCTGCTCCGGGTCTACATACCTGATGACGTCCTGGTAGCGGGCCTCACCCAGATTAAAGCGTGTAATTTCAATATAGCTGACCCAGTCTCCATATGTTTGGCCAGATGGCGCCAAATGGTGACGGATCCGGTAACGGGCGTGGGGCAAGCTGCCTTCCGCGCAGTCGAACAGCAGTACGGCCCGGGTCGCCGGATCAAGTCCGGCATCCGGGGTGAAGGCAGACTGTCCGCTGGCGGGAAAGCGCTCGTTACTATAGAAATCTTCATCACTGCAGGCGGCCTGAAGATCGCTGACACGATAACCGTCGCTACTGGTGAAATCTGCAGCAGGGTCGGTCCTGCCATGGGCCAGAGCACTGACCAGCAGCAAACTCAAAAAGACAGCGCTGCAACGGGTTGTTGATATGTACAAGCTCAGCTCCTTATTCAATCCGAATGATGGCGCGCCCGAGCACGCTGGTGTTGCTGATATCCAGGTACCGCACCTCATAGCGACCGGGCTGTCCGGGCAAGGTGAACTCCTGACTGGTTGCTTCATCAACTTTGTGCGCGCTGATCCAGGTGAAGTCGGCGGCACTGTCCTCAGCCAAAACAATACGCTGGTCCTGACCATCCCCAGTACCGCTCCAGTGTACGGTAACGGTAGTACCCGGGCTGGCGGTGGCCGGAGCTTCAATTTGCACACCCGCATTCAGCGGAGCATCAACCGGGACCACTTCCAGCATACTGCTAGCCAGGGTTTTGCCGCCGTTATCCAGCACATAGCGGACTTCGTACATGCCTACCTCATCAGGCGCCCTGAGCTGGCCTCTGAGCTTGTCGCCCACCCTTTCCCAGCTGGTGTAGCTGCCCTCTTTACTGCCGGCGGGGACGATAGTGTAGTAGTCGCGGCTGTTAACCACTTGACTCCAGGAGAGCTCAAATGTACTGCCGGCACGTATGCTGGCCGGAGCGCTGATTTCCAGTTCGGCCTCGACAACCTCGACCGGCGCGCTGGCCAG
Source organism: Gammaproteobacteria bacterium (assembly GCA_012728415.1). Classification (GTDB taxonomy): domain Bacteria; phylum Pseudomonadota; class Gammaproteobacteria; order Pseudomonadales; family Pseudomonadaceae; genus Thiopseudomonas. The sequence continues at coordinate 69,848 of JAAYFD010000014.1, read as the reverse complement.
GGTTTTGCCGCCATTGTCCAGCACATAGCGCACCTCATATAGCCCAGGCTCTGCCGGTGCAACCAGCTGGCCGGCATGATTTTGCTTGACTCGCTCCCAGCTGGTGTAGCTGCCCTCCCTGGAACCTGCGGGAACAATGGTGTAGTAGTCACGCGGGTTGACCACGCTGCTCCACTGCACTTCGAAGGGAGCACCGGCAGTTACTTGCTGCGGGGCACTGATGCCCAGCTCGGCCTCGACAACCTCGACCGGGACACTGGCCAGGGTTTTGCCGCCATTGTCCAGCACATAGCGCACCTCATATAGCCCAGGCTCTGCCGGTGCAACCAGCTGGCCGGCATGATTTTGCTTGACCCGCTCCCAGCTGGTGTAGCCGCCCTCCCTGGAGCCTGCGGGAACAATGGTGTAGTAGTCACGCGGATGTAGCGTAGGACTCCAGGAAATCTCAAAAGGGGCGCCAGTGACAACCTGGTCAGGGGCACTAAGGAATACTTCCCGGCTCTCCGCTTCTTCTTCCACTTCGGGCTCTGGCTCTGTGACAGATTCGGCCTGCTGTTGAGTAACCCTGGCCTGCACCTGCTGTAACGCATCCTGGAGTTCACTGGCATTGCTGGCCGGCACAAAGACGCCGCCGGTGTTGCTGGCAATACAGGACAAGGCTTCATTGGCTTGCTCATCAAGATCAAAACCCACTACGTGAGCAGTAAAACCGGTGCCCCTAGCTGCCAGCTCGGCAGCTACCGCACAAGGATCCCCATGGCATGACTCCAGACCGTCTGAAATCAGCACTACCGTTGCGTTATTGTCACGGTACTGCAAAACGTTTGCGGCATGCTGCAGCGACGCAGCAATCGGGGTCTTCCCTTTGGGGTTGATGGCATTGACAATCCGCACAAACTCGTCTGGTTCAACTGGTTGCGGCTTGATCAGGGTTTCAATATCAGTGCAATCACCCGCGCGCCGGTGACCATAGGCCACCAGCCCCAAATTGGTATCTCGTGGCCAGTCATGCACTAATCCAGCCATAACGTTGCGGGCGGTGGTGATCTTGTTAACACCATCAATTTGACCCCACATAGAGGCGGAAGCGTCATAAACGATAAGAACGTCTTCGGCTGCCTGGCTGGCCTGAGCCGACAATAGAACAGCTGACAGCAATAATGCGCTTACAGTGCAGGTTTTCATGAGTGCACCTCGAAAAAAGCCTTGACTGTTAAACAGGCGGTAGACATGTGCTAGCACTGAAGCCGCACAAGTACAGCAAACCTGTCATGGGTTATACAGTTGATGCTAGCGAAAGCAGAGCACAGCCGCCCCCCCCAGACGAAGGGGTTGCATTATTAGTTCGACAGTTTGACAGCCATGGCCGTGCGCTGTATTGCCAGCGGCGGACAATATGAACCTTCCTGCTTTTAGCCTTTACTGCAAAACAGGACAGCAGAATGTCAGCCGCCAGCTTTGCTAAAGCCCTGGCGTTATCACATGGTTCAAAACCATGGGTCACCAAGATGATTACTGGGGTGGCATCCAACACTGGCGCATTTCTTTCCTGGCTTAAAAGCGGAGCGGATATCTGCGTGAGGCATCCGAAGCGAACAGTGCTACAATCTGCACTTTTCTGCTCATTAATGTTTGCCGCCATGCTCCAGGATCCTCCTTTTTCCGGCCGTTTTGCCGTTGCGCCCATGCTCGACTGGAGTGATAGACATTTCAGATACTTCGTGCGCCTGCTAAGCAAGCATGCCATGCTGTACAGCGAGATGGTCACCACCGGAGCACTGATTCACGGCGATGCGCCACGTCATCTGGATTTTGACCCCAGCGAAAGCCCGCTGGTGCTGCAGCTGGGCGGCAGCAACGCACAAGAACTGGCGCAATGCGCCAGACTGGGCGAGCAGTGGGGTTACAGCGAGATCAACCTCAACGTCGGCTGTCCCAGCGACCGGGTACAGAACAACATGATCGGTGCTTGTCTGATGGCCCATCCGCAGCGGGTGGCCGATGGCGTAAAGGCCATGCGCGATGCAGTGGATATTCCGGTTACGGTCAAGCACCGCATTGGCATCAACGGCCGTGACAGCTATGAAGAACTGGCAGATTTCGTCGATACCGTCGCCAATGCCGGCTGCGGGCACTTTATCGTGCATGCACGCATTGCCATCCTGGAAGGTCTCTCACCCAAAGAAAACCGTGACATACCGCCGCTGCGCTACGACATTGCCCGCCAACTGCGCAAAGACTTCCCTGCCCTGCAGTTCACTCTTAACGGCGGCATCAAAACGCTGGAGGCGTGCGCAGAGCATCTTGAACACTTCGACGGTGTGATGCTCGGCCGCGAAGCCTATGCCAACCCCTGGCTGATGCGCGAAGTGGACGAACGCCTGTATGGTCTGCCTGGCCACAACCCACAGACCCGCACCGAAGTCCTGCTGGCCATGCGCGAATACATCGAGCGTCACTGTCAGCAAGGTGGCAAAGTTGTACATGTAACCCGCCATCTACTGGGTATTGCCCAAGGCTTTCCCGGGGCGCGCCGCTTTCGTCAACTGCTGTCTGCCGATATCCACCGCACCGACAGCCCGCTGCAGGTTTTCGACCGGGCCATTGAGGTTCTGCAGGGCCGATAAGTCTCTGGGCCATAGCCGGCCCTTATTCATAAATCTTGCTCAACCACCCACTAAAAAACACACCCGCATAAAGGCCATGTTCAGCCAGCAGGCTAAATCCAACAGGCAATAAACCAGCCAAAAGAGCACAGCAGGGCCGGAGCAAAACCTCAGCTGCGTTTTGAGCTTGCCTCCACTTGGCAGCGTCAGCCTTGCGCAGAGTTCTGCTGTGCCCTAATGCAAAACCACTACTGAAATAAAGCAACTGAATGCTGCGACTGCGCGCCGCATCCCAATGACTAGGTGCACCACCCCGGGGCCTTACACAACAACCAGCTCCTGTATGTCAACAAACCCGTGCAGTTTGCCTTATAATCCACGCACACAAAAGAGTAGCCCCAAGACATGACAGAAAAGATACAACCATGACCTCCAAACTCGAACAGCTCAAGCAATACACCACCCTGGTTGCCGATACCGGTGATGTCAGCCTGATTGCCAGGCTAAAGCCCCAGGACGCCACCACCAACCCCTCGCTGTTGCTTAAAGCGGCCCAACAACAGCAATATGCAGGCCTGCTGCAACAGGCCCGTGACACCCACAAGACAGATGCTGCTCGTGCTGCCACACACTTTGCTGTAACGGTGGGGCTGGAAATCAGCCAATTGATCCCTGGCCGCATTTCTACCGAGGTGGATGCCCGGCTGTCGTTTGACGAAGAAGCCACCTACGCTGCTGCATTACAGCTGATCGAGGCCTATCAGGCCAGGGGGCTGGACAAAGAACGCATCCTGATCAAAATTGCCGCCACCTGGGAAGGCATTCGCGCAGCCGAGCGGCTGGAAAAACAAGGCATCCAGACCAATCTAACGCTGCTGTTCTCGTTTGCCCAGGCCGCAGCCTGTGCCGATGCGGGTGTCTACCTGATCTCACCCTTTGTCGGCCGCATTTACGACTGGTACAAAAAATCTGTCGGGCAGGACTATAGCGGTCTGGATGATCCGGGTGTACAGTCGGTTTCACGGATTTATCGCTATTACAAAACCAACGGATTCGACACCGTGGTGATGGGTGCCAGTTTTCGCAACACAGGCCAGATCGAAGCACTGGCCGGCTGTGACCGCCTGACCATCAGCCCCGAGCTGATCAGTCAGCTGGCCGCTGAAACCGGCACTTTGCAGCGCCAGCTGTCACCGGAGCAGGTCGGCGAGGCACGCATCAAGCTGGATCAAGCCACTTTCCGCTGGGCACACAACGAAGACGCCATGGCCACCGAGAAGCTGGCTGAAGGCATCCGCGCCTTTGCCGTCGACCAGCACAAACTGGAAGCCCTGTTTGCCTGAGGGATCCTGCGCCCAAAACCTTACAGGTGCGCCCCTTCATAATCATTTTGGCTTATGCCGGGCTCTGCGGCTGTGCAATCGAGTGACGGATGGCAAATATGGGGTTGTGCAAAGCCAGGAGTGCCAGCAAGTGCGCGTCATGCCCGGGGCAAAGAAGCTGCATGGCGTGCCGGGTCAGGTATCAGCAGCGCTTGCCAGTGTTTTCCAGAATACTGACCAGGTCACGAAACTCCTCGCGGTTTGACTCGTTCAGCTCCATCAGGATGCGATGCGCTTCCAGCACCCGTTCGCGAACGACATCTTCTGACTGAGGCTGCTCTGGCAGATCAGTCAGGCACTCGGGACAGGGTGCCGGGGTATGCACTATATTAAACACCCGGCCCATACCCATGGCATCCAGCTGCTGGCTAACGTCAGGGTTGGTGCTGGCCAAGGTCGGCAGCATGCCAAAATTTTCCCGCGACAGAATCGAAAGCTTGGCCAGCAAACCAAGGGTGGTACTGTCGATGCTGTCGACTTCGGTCAGGTCAATGATTACCGACCGCAGATGCCCGCCGCCCAGCTTTTGCTCGATAGTATCGTTGAGAACCGCGCAGTAGGTCAGACGTACATCACCAGCACACTTGAGGACAAAGCTGCCATTCTGGATGGCATACCTGATCTTGCCGTTACTCATGTTCCGCTCTGCTGATTACAAAAACCGAACGGTCATCACCATGGGGCCCCGGCACCAGCAACTGACTGCACAACCCGGAAAACCCCCCGCCCTGTTGACAAACAAGCGTCGCCAACGCTTCTTCTCTGCTGGACAAGTCATTACCCTGCAAAGCATCCAGAACACCATCACTGAACATACACAGTGAAAAGCGATCTGGCAGTAGCAGTTGTTCAAGCTCGTAACTGGCTCCGGAGAACAAGCCTACCGGCTGGCCCTGACCGGTTAACAGCCGTGCACCAGTTCCATCCCAGAGTACCGGTCTGGGCGTATGACCAGCGTGACTCCACTCCAGGCTGTTGTCTTGCGGTGAAAAAATCATGCACAGCATGGTGCCATATTTGCGCATGTCAGCATCCAGCAGGGCCTGATTGACCGCCCCCAGTACCGATACAGGAGTTGATGCCGGCTCCAGTGCAAGGCTATAGCGTACTGTGCTTTTGATGAACATGCTAAGCAGTGCTGCCGCCGTACCGTGGCCGGATACATCAAGGAGATAAGTCAGTATGCGTCCATCCGGCAAGCTAAAAAAATCGAGCGCGTCACCGCTCAGATACAGCGCGGGGACAATGCTGTGCTCAAAACGCAAGCCATGCAATACCGAGCCGCTGGGTGGCCGTATATGTTCTTGCAGCGAACGGCCTGCCTGCTGGTCCTGCAGTAAGACTTGCAAGGCCTGGTCTGCCGGTGCTCCTGCCGTAACAAGGCAGGCTTGGGTGCTGTTCTTTGTCATGAACCGCTCATTGCTTTAAGATGCCGCAAAGGTACTCCTATCAACCGCAGGTTTCAACCGCTACCGCCACGGCTTTTGCTCTACTTGAAAGCGGATGATACTGCGCCTACTTTGCCATACTTCGGAGCCAGCCATGAGCGAACGCTTGCGTGACTATGATGAAAAACGTGATTTCATCCGCATGAACCTGAACAGCGAAGCCACTTTGCATGTTGACGGCCAGCTTTTTCCTGCCCTATGCATCGACTTGTCGAGCACCGGCATGCAGTTAAGATCAGCCAGCAAGCTTGCCACAGGCCAGCAAGCACAGGTTGAAATTGGCTCACAACACAGTTCGCTCAGCGGGCTCAAGGCCACCGTCACGGTGATACGCTGTGAACCGGCTGATCACAATGAGTACATTCTCGGAATGCGCATCGAGAAAATGCTGTAACCTGCTGGTTTGGCCAAGCCAGGTTTTTGCATATAACCACAGAATCCATTGAAAGCATATATGCCGCTCCAGACCCCGCGCGATGATGCAAACTCGAAAACGGCAAGGGTGCCGCACAACCGCTTCAATGCAACCTTGGCTCGCCAAAATGCTGCGCAGCCGCACAAGCTTTCCTGCGACCACGCCAGGCAGCATAGAGCTACACTCTTCTTGCCAGCAACAGCTTCTGCTCCGCAACTTCATGCCGCCTGACAAAAACCACATGCAGACAACGGGCGCGCATGTAAAAAGGCTGCAGGCAGTGGTTAATTGCGGGCCGGTCAATCCGGCCTAGAAGTCATCCTCTACGTTGCCATCCTTGACCCGGTATTCCCGGTTTTGCAGCCATGCATTGCGTATAAAAACATACTTGTCGCCGGATAGCAGTTCTTCGGCACTGAGCAGATTTTCACGTTTGCTGATTACTTCTGTAGTAGCCAGACCGTAACGCAGACGGTCTTTCCTGATATAGGGATATACCGTGGTATAGACATCCGGCACCAGCGATGGCGCATCACGCAGGGTGCTCGGGCCAAGCAGCGGCAGCACAACATAAGGACCGCTGCCAACGCCCCATTTGCCGAGGGTCTGGCCAAAGTCTTCATCATTGCGTTGCAATCCCATTTTGGTTGCTACATCAAAGAGGCCAAACACACCAAAGGTGGTATTGAACAGGAAACGTGCTGTATCCACACCAGCGTCATGGAGTTTGGCCTGCAACAGGTTGTTGACCAGGTTCTTGCCTTCGCCCAGGTTGCCAAAGAAGTTGCGTACGCTCTTGCGCACCGGCTTCGGCGTGACCTTCTGATAGCCACGAGCGACTGGACGCAAGGCATAGGTATCCAGCGTATCGTTAAACCTGAACACCTTGCGGTTCCAGTTTTCCCAAGGATCCTCGGCACTGAGGTAGTTCCAGTCATCCTCCTGCCAGTCTTCTTCAGCAAGCAGCACCGGGCTCCAAGCCAGACAAGCTGCCAGTGAAAGGCCGGCAACGCCTGTTATCATCAACGAACGCATAGTTATTCCTTCTTTTTTATTGCTTTCAGCCGTACTAAAAATCATGCAAATACAAAAATAGGGTACAGCGCAATACTGTACGAAGGGCTTGTTTCCCGAGAGCTGTCAGGCAAACACACCACCTAAAACGCAGCTTCCAAGCCAGGGAGCCAGTCCTTCACCGCCATGCTGCGCGCAATGAAGCCTTGTCGCAGCATCCACAGGCCCTGTGACAACACGCAGGTGCCGAGGGCACAGGGTAAATGTCTCTCCTGCAAACTCAGGCATAACGCCAGGTGGTCACGCCCTTGCTGTCTTCCAGAATCACGCCCTGCTCTGCCAGCTCATCGCGGATGCGGTCAGACTCGGCCCAGTCTTTAGCCTCACGGGCAGCCAGGCGCAGTGCGATCATGGCCTCGATATCGGCAGCGGCCAGCTTGTCTACACCCCCAGCCAGCAGGAAGTCATCGGCCTCCAGCTGCAACACGCCCAGCACCGAGGCCAGCTCGCGCAGGCGCGCCGCCAGAGCAGCAGCGGCATTTGTATCCGTTCCCTTAAGCCGGTTGATCTCGCGCACCATGTCAAACAGTACCGCACAGGCTTCCGGAGTATTGAAGTCGTCGTTCATCGCGGCGGCAAAGCGCCCGGCAAAGGACTCGCCACCGGCAGCGGCCACGTCCTGCGGCAAGCCTTTGAGCGCCAGATAAAAACGCTCCAGCGCGCCCCGGGCTTCCTTCAGGCTGTCTTCGGAATAATTGATCGGGCTGCGGTAGTGGCTGGAAACCAGCAGGTAGCGCACCACTTCCGGATGATATTTGGCCAGCACGTCGCGGATGGTAAAGAAGTTGCCCAGCGACTTGGACATTTTCTCGCCGTCCACCCGCACGGCCCCGGCGTGCATCCAAGTGTTGGCATAGGTCTGGCCGGTGGCTGCCTCGCTCTGGGCGATTTCGTTCTCATGGTGGGGGAACACCAGATCCGGGCCGCCGCCATGGATGTCAAAGCTGTCACCCAGACAGCAGGTGGACATCACCGAACACTCGATATGCCAGCCGGGACGTCCCTCGCCCCAGGGCGATGACCAGCTGGGCTCGCCGGGCTTGGCGGCTTTCCACAGCACAAAATCCAGCGGATCTTCTTTCTGCTCGCCCACTTCAACCCTGGCACCGGAGCGCAAATCCTCCAGCTTGATGCGCGACAGCTTGCCATACTCGGCGAACTTGCCAACACGGTAATAGACATCTCCATTGCCCGGCGCATAGGCATAACCCTTGTCGATCAGGGTCTGGATCATCTGGAACATGCCTTCGATATGGCCGGTGGCACGCGGTTCCAGATCCGGGCGCAACACATTCAGGTGTGCCTCGTCCTCGTGCATGGCAGCAATCATGCGCTCGACCAGCTCGGTAAAGGGCTCGCCGTTTTCGTTGGCACGCTGGATGATCTTGTCGTCAATATCAGTGATGTTGCGCACATAGGTGACAGCATAGCCAGCCTGGCGCAGCCAGCGGCTGACCACATCAAAAGCCACCATCACCCGTGCGTGGCCGATATGGCAGTAGTCGTAAACGGTCATGCCACAGACATACATGCGCACCTGGCCGTCCACCAGCGGCTTGAGCGGCTCTTTTTGCTTGCTCAGGGTGTTGTAAATTTGCACTGTCATTTGCCACCCCAGGAGTCACGCAGGGTTACCGTGCGGTTGAATACCAGCGCATCCGGCTGGCTGTCTTTGCTGTCCAGGCAGAAGTAGCCTTCGCGCTCAAACTGGAAACCTTCGCCCACTTTGGCGGCGGCCAGGGACGGCTCGGCACGGCAGCCCCTGAGTACCACCAGAGAATCAGGGTTGACGTTTTCCAGAAAATGTACGTCTTCGCCAGCAGCGTTCTTGTCCGGGTTGGCTTCCTTGAACAGGCGATCGTACAGGCGCACTTCGCACTCGATGCTTTCTGCCGCCGGCACCCAGTGGATGACTCCGCGCACCTTGCGCCCTTCCGGGTTCTTGCCCAGGGTGTCCGGGTCGTAGCTGCAACGCAGCTCTACCAGTTTGCCCTCGGCGTCACGGATGGCTTCGTCGGCGCGGATCACATAGCTGCCGCGCAGGCGTACCTCGACGCCTGGTGACAGGCGCTTGTAACCCTTGGGCGGCTCCTCTTCATAGTCACTGGCGTCGATGTAGATTTCACGCGAGAACGGCAGCATGCGGGTGCCCATGTCGGTTTTCGGGTGGCGTGGCAGCTCCAGCTGTTCACTCTGGCCCTCGGGGTAGTTGGTAATCACCACCTTCACCGGGTTGAGCACACACATGGCGCGGCTGGCGTTGGCGTCCAGATCCTCACGGATACAGAACTCCAGCATGCCCATGTCAACGATGCCGCCGGCGCGGTTGACGCCAATCATCTCGCAAAAATTGCGGATCGAAGCCGGCGTATAGCCACGGCGACGGAAACCGCTGATGGTGGACATGCGCGGGTCGTCCCAGCCGGACACATGGTTTTCGTCCACCAGCTGCTTGAGCTTGCGCTTGCTGGTGATGGTGTAGTTCAGGTTGAGGCGGGCAAATTCGTACTGGCGCGGTTTGGCCGGTACCGGCAAGTTGTCCAGAAACCACTCGTACAGCGGGCGGTGATCTTCAAACTCCAGCGTACACATGGAGTGGGTGATCAGCTCGATGGCGTCGGACTGACCATGGGTAAAGTCATAGCTTGGGTAGATGCACCATTTGTCACCGGTCTGGTGGTGTTCGGCATGCCGGATACGGTACAGCACCGGATCGCGCAGGTTCATGTTGGGCGAGGCCATGTCGATTTTGGCGCGCAGCGAACGGGCACCATCGGGAAATTCGCCGGCACGCATGCGCTGGAACAGATCCAGGTTTTCTTCGATACTGCGCTCGCGGAACGGGCTGTTTTTGCCCGGTTCGGTCAGGCTGCCGCGGTATTCCCGGCCTTCTTCTGGCGACAGGTCACAGACAAAAGCCTTGCCGGTTTTGATCAGGTGAATCGCCCACTCATACAGCTGCTCAAAGTAGTCCGAGGCATAGCGCACCGGGCCGTCCCAGTCAAACCCCAGCCAGTGAATGTCTTCTTTGATAGAGTCGATGTATTCCTGCTCTTCCTTCTCCGGGTTGGTATCGTCAAACCGCAAGTGGCAAACACCGTCAAATTCTTTGGCCATGCCAAAGTTCAGGCAGATGGATTTGGCGTGGCCAATGTGCAGGTAGCCGTTGGGTTCGGGCGGAAAACGGGTAATGACACCGCTGTGTTTGCCGGACTCAAGATCCTCCTGAATGATGGTACGAAGAAAGTTGGCGGCAACGGTAACTGAAGATTCTGGCTTGCTCATGATGTCCTTGAAATGGTAACCCCCCGCAACCCGGCTGCAGGGGTAGGCTTAATCGTACAAAGGGCTTATCATAACGCAAATCTGTCACGCTTCCGACAGCCCGTTTGTTTTTATGATTGATGGAACCCTGCAATGATCAAACTGCATACCAACCACGGCGTCATTACCCTCAAGCTGTTTGCTGACAAGGCTCCGGAAACCGTTGCCAACTTCATCCAGTACGTCAAGGACGGCCATTATAACAACACCATTTTTCACCGTGTGATCAGCAACTTCATGATCCAGGGTGGCGGTTTCGAGCCCGGTATGGAGCAAAAAGGCACCAGGGCTCCAATCAAGAATGAAGCCAACAACGGCCTGTCCAACAAGACCGGCACCATCGCCATGGCACGCACCATGGAGCCGCACTCGGCCACCGCCCAGTTTTTCATCAACGTCAAGGACAACACCTTCCTTGACCACACTGCCCCCAACATTCAGGGCTGGGGCTACGCCGTATTCGGTGAGGTGACTGAAGGCATGGATGTGGTTGAAGCCATCAAGAATGTAAAAACCACCACACGCGCCGGTCACCAGGATGTACCCGAAGACGACGTGATCATCGAAAAAGCGGAAGTGGTCGAAGGCTAAGTCTGATGATCCTGCTGATCTCGGATCTGCACCTGCACGAACAACGCCCGGACATCACCCGGGCGTTTTTCCGTTTTCTGCAGGAAACGGCGGTCGGCGCCGAAGCCCTGTATATCCTGGGCGACTTTTTCGAAGTCTGGGTGGGCGATGATGCCATGACCGGCTTTCATCACGAGGTGGCCTCTGCCCTGCGCCAGCTGACCGCTACCGGATGCAAAGTTTACCTGATGCACGGCAATCGGGATTTTCTGCTTGGGCGTGAATTTTGCCGGCTGGCCGGCTGTGAGCTGTTGCGCGACCCTGCCCTGTTGACCTGCAACGGCGAAAATATTCTGCTGATGCATGGTGACAGCCTCTGTACTGATGACCGTGACTACCAGCGCATGAAGCGCATTCTGCGCAACCCCCTGAGCCTGTTCATCCTGCGCCACCTGCCGCTGAAAACCCGGCAAAAACTGGCCGGTAGTCTGCGCGCACAAAGCCGCAGCCGTACCCGCATGAAAGCCAGTGAAATTACCGATGTCAATCCCGGTGCCGTACTGCAGGCGATGCGGAGCCATTCAGTACGCACACTGATTCACGGACACACCCACCGCCCCGCCGTGCATGAACTGCCGGAGGGACAGCGTATCGTACTCGGTGACTGGGACAGTCATGGTTGGTATCTGCAACTCGAAAACGGCCAGCTTGCCCTGGAGTCATTTGCGCTTTAATCTGTTGGCTCACCCACTGGTACAAGGAAGTCACCATGCAAACAGCTATTGCTTACAGCTTTCTATGCATCGCCCTTGGCTGCAGCGCACAGGCACTGGCCAGCGAAGCACCCGCCAACGTCTTTAACGCTCAGAATTATCAACCCAAGGGGGCGCACAACAGCCTGCCGCCGCCACGTCGCACCACTGCCACCACGCCGGCCAGCAAATCCCGCCAGAACAAGCCCGGCAAGCCGATTGAAGTCCGCTGGCAGTGGAACAGCCACAGCTTTAGCAACAGCCAGAGCACCGGTAAAAAACGCAACAACGGGACCAGCTCCCGCCATCAGCACAGCGGTCTGTTTTACTACCATATTCACGGTCAACAGATTCCCACCGCTGGCATCTGCAACAACTACAACGCGGGCTCCTTTATCTACCGCGACTGCCGCAAAGCCGCTCGCCAGCATTTTCAGCAAGAATGTAACGCCGGCGTCAGCATTGCCTGCACTGCGGCCAATATGGCGCCATAAGTTCAGTATAGGAGCTGGCCATCACGACTGGCGTACCGGCTCTTCGTATTTAAGAATGCAGCTGATTTCCAAGTCCTTGCAGGAACAAAAGCAAGTCATGGCAATGCGGTTTTCGATGTACCCATGACCGGCCGGCCCCTTGAGCCGCGCATCATCAGCAGGGACCAGACCCGGCTGACACACTGGGCAATAGCCCCTGACCAGCCCCGTCACGCCTGTTCAAGCCCGCTCCACAGGCTACAGATTACACAGCCAGCAACAATCCTCCACATTACGCTATGATAGGCTGCATACAATCAATTCACCCAAACCACAGGGCCCGCCCTGTTTCGTGAGGCGACAATGGCTTTATTGAGTTTTCTGGGCGCAGCCCGGCAAGTGACCGGTTCCTGTTATCTGATAGAGACTCACGACAAAAAACTGATCCTGCTCGAATGCGGTATGCAACAAGGCGGAAACCATAACGATAATGGTGACGAAAACGGCAACCGCAGTCCTTTCACCTTCAATCCCGAGCACCTGTCGGCTGTCGTTATCTCCCATGCCCATATCGACCATAGCGGTCTGCTGCCGCGCCTGGTTGCCGAAGGCTACCGCGGCCCGGTCTATGCTACCGATGCCACCAGCGACCTGCTGGAGGTAATGCTGATGGATGCGGCACATATCCAGGAAAAGGATACCGAGTGGGAAAACCGCTGGCGGGCGCGTCGCGGCAAACGTGCCATTGCTCCCATTTACGTTACCAGTGACGCCGTCCGTGTACTCAAACAGCGCCGCCCTGTGGCTTATGGCGAGTGTGTTCAGATAGTGCCAGGCGTCGAGCTCAGGTTTCACGATGCCGGTCACATCATCGGCTCGGCAATTGTCGAGCTGACGTTCAAGGAACCCAACAACAGCACCCGCAAGCTGGTATTTTCCGGCGACCTGGGAAGCACCTGCTCGCCCCTGATGCGGACACCCACAGTTCTGAAAAAAGCCGATGTAGTGCTGATGGAGTCCACCTATGGTGACCGTGATCACCGCTGCAATGAAGATACCCTGGACGAGCTGGCAGACATTTTGCAACAGGCCTACAAGGATGGCGGCAATGTGATGATTCCGGCGTTTTCCGTTGGTCGCACCCAGGACATCCTGTTCCACCTGGGCCGCTTCTACCAGGAAGGCCGGTTACCGCAGCAAGTGGTGTTTCTTGATAGCCCGATGGCGATCCGTGCCAACCAGATTTACTTCAACCATCACGAGCAGTTTGACGAAGAGCACTTGACAATGCTACGTAAGCGCAACATCTCCACCCTGGAAGACTGGCTGCCGATCGTGCGTCAAACACCCAGTCCGGATGAGTCCATGGCAATTAACCGCATCAAGAGTGGTGCTATTATCATTGCCGGCAGTGGAATGTGTAACGGTGGCCGCATTGTGCATCATTTCAAGCATAATTTGTGGCGCTCCGACTGCCACCTGGTGTTCACTGGCTTCCAGGCCCGCGGTACCACTGGCCGCGCCATCGTTGATGGTGCCGAATCGGTGAAGGTGCTGCGGGAGCAAATAGTGGTACGCGCAAAAGTACATACCCTGGGTGGTTTTTCTGCCCACGCCGGGCAATCCCGGCTGGTGCAGTGGGCCAGTGAATTCGACACGCACCCAGAAATTTACCTGGTGCATGGTGAAATGGAAAAAATGGAAATCCTTCAGGGTATCCTGGAGAAAAAACTGGGTCGCCCGGTACAGATTCCCGAGCATGGCGACCGTATCGCGATTTAAGGAGTAAAGATGGCAAATCATACTGATGAATACCTTGAGCGCCAGTACCTGGTCAGCTCTTTCGATGTTGCCGATCGCATTGATGCGCTGCTGGAAGCAGCCGTCCCTCCCACCAGCCCGAATGCCGAGCTGTACCGTGAAATGATGCTGACCGTGGCACGCATGGCCGAGGCCGACCGCAACCGCTGGGACGCAAAAATCATGATGCAAACCCTGCGTGAGCTGGAAGCATCCTTTGACATGCTTGACCGCTTTAAGCGTCGCCGCAAAGTTACAGTGTTCGGCTCGGCCCGCACCGAGCCCGGGCATCCGCTGTACCAGCAAGCCAAGGAACTGGGAGAGATTCTGGCGCGGCACAACCTGATGGTGATCACCGGTGCCGGTGGCGGCATCATGGCAGCTGCTCACGAAGGTGCCGGCCCAGACAGCAGCCTGGGCCTGAATATCCTGTTGCCTTTTGAACAGGGCGCCAACGCAACCATGCAGGAACGCAACAGCCACCTGTTGACGTTCCATTTTTTCTTCTTGCGTAAGCTGTTTTTTGTCAAGGAGGCTGATGCGCTGGTGCTTTGTCCTGGCGGTTTCGGCACCCTCGATGAAGCCTGGGAGGTGCTCACCCTGGTGCAGACCGGCAAGAGCCCTCTGGTGCCCATCGTGCTACTGGATGTAGAGGGCGGCACTTACTGGGACAAGTGTCTGGAGTTTATGCAGGAAGAAATGGTCGACAAAGGCTATATCCTGCCGGAAGACATGGAGCTGATGCGTCTGGTGCGCACTCCACAGGAGGCAGGCCGGGAAATCGCCCGCTTTTACGCCAACTATCATTCAACCCGCTGGTATGGCAGCAAATTTGTCATTCGCACCAACCACCGCCTGACCGATGCAGCAATGTCGCACCTTAACGAACACTTTGCCAGTATCTGTGCCAGTGGTGACTTCAAACAGGTGCCATACTGCTCAGAAACCCACAAGGAACCCGAGTTTTGCAACCTGCACCGCCTTGAGTTTGCCTTCAATGCCCGCGACCTGGGCCGTTTGCGCCAGCTGGTTGACTACATCAATCAGCCGGAGAACTGGCACAATTAATCCGGCTGCGGCTTTCTCTTGCACAAAAAAGCTCTGCCAAATTTGGCAGAGCTTTTTTATTGCCTATCTGGCAGGCCCCGCTACAGCAGCTCATGGCGTGCCAGAGTTCTTATGGTGTCAGGCTTGTGCGGCCTTTTCGCCTTTCGCCTGCATCTGCTCCGGTTTGATCAGGAAATGTGCCAGCGCTGGCAGCAGCCAGATCGCGCCAAACATGTTCCACAAAAACATGAACGTCAGCATCAGTCCCATGTCAGCCTGGAATTTGATTGCAGAGAAAATCCAGGTCGCTACACCAATGGCCAGACAGATACCGGTAAAGAATACCGCCTTGCCAGTGGACTTCAGGGTCTGATAATAGGCTTCCTGCAACGGCATGCCCATGCGCAAAAACGTCTCCAGCCGGCTATAAATATAGATGCCGTAGTCAACACCAATACCTACACCCAGCGCAATCACCGGCAAGGTGGCAACCTTCACGCCAATACCCAGGTAAGCCATCAGCGCATTGCCCAGTACCGATGTAAGTACCAATGGCAAAATCACGCAGGCAGTGGCTGCCAGTGAACGGAAAGTCAGCAGGCACATAAATATTACCGCTGCATAGACTGCAATCAGCATCATGGTTTCGGATGCAGCGATCACTTCATTGGTGGCAGCCTCAATGCCTGCGTTGCCCGATGCCAGCAGGAACTGGTAGTCATCGGTGTTGCGCTCGGCGGCAAACTCCTCCACGGCTTTGACTGCAACAGTCAGGGTTTCAGCCTTGTGATCCTCAAGGAAGACTAGCACCGGCGCCAGCGAGCAGTCAGAGTTGTACAGTGAGTCAGCACGTGCAATGGAGTTGTTCAGCACATGGGGGTTACGTGATAGCGCCTCCCACTTCAGGTTACCCTCGTTCATGCCCTTGATGACCTGCTTGGACACAGTAACCATGGATATTACCGATTGCACACCCGGCGTGTTTTCCATCTTCCAGGTCAGGTCATCCATGGCTTCCATCACCGGGTAACGCGAACAGGATTCAGCCTCTGTTTTCACCATGACCACCAGCACATCCGAGCTGGTTGAGTAATTCTGGATGACAAAATCGTTGTCCTGATTGTAGCGCGACTCTGGACGCAGCTCAGGCGCACCCTGGTCCAGGTCGCCGATTTGCAGGTTGCTGCCATACCAGAGACCGAAACTGGCCGCCGCTATGGCCAGGACCACGGAAACCGGAGCCACTTTGCTGCTGGCAAAAGCAGACATGATACGCGCCAGCTTGCTTTCCCGCCGGTCAAAGTTGCGACTGTACTCAAGCGCCTTTTTGCCCAGCCCAAGATAGGACACCACCACCGGCAGGAAAATCAGGTTGGTCAGGATAATGACGGCAACACCAACCGATGCACCGACAGCCAGCTCGCGGATTACGCCGATATCGATCAGCAACAGGGTGATAAAACCCACAGCATCGGAGCAGAGCGCCACCATGCCGGGCACAAACAGCTGGCGGAACGCCATGCGTGCCGCACTCAGCGGATTGACCGAATGACTGGAAGAAATTGCGATACCGTTGACCACCTGCACACCGTGAGAAATGCCAATGGCAAATACCAGGAACGGCACCAGCATCGAGTAGGGATCGATACCGAAGCCCAGCAGGTTCAGCAGGCCCAGCTGCCAGCCAACAGCAATCAGCGTGGTGAAAAGTACCGCCAGGGTGCTACGAATGCAGCGAGTAAAGCGCAGCAACAGCACAAAGGTGATACCCAGAGCCACAGCAAAGAACATTGCCACGCCGATCAAGCCATCAATCAGGTCGCCAACCTTTTTGGCAAAGCCAATGATGTGAATCTTGACCGCCGGATTTTGCTGTTCATATTTCTCGCGAATATGCTCTTCAAGCTGGTGGGAAAACTCGCGATAATCCAGTTGCAGCAAACGGCTCTGGTCTTCCGGGTCGGGGAAAACCTCAAGCAAGGGAATCTCAACAATGCTGGATTTGAAGTTGTTGGCCACCAGACGCCCGACCTGCCCAGATTTGAGAATGTTGCTGCGCAGCTCTTCCATGCTTTCGGCAGAACCGTCATAGGTTTGTGGAATCACCTCACCACCATCGAAGCCCTCTTCGGTGACTTCGGTCCAGCGCACGTTAGGACTCCAGAGTGAACGCACACCCGAGCGTTCAACGCCTGGAATATAAAAGGCTTCATCACTGATCTGGCGCAGCGTCTCCATGTATTCGGCGTCAAAAATGTCACCATCGACTGCCTCTACCGAGATTCGTACACTGTTGCCAAGGTTGGCCAGGTCATCACGGTATTCCAGCATCTTCTCAATATAAGGATGCTTCAGCGGGATCATTTTCTCGAAACTGGTGGCCGGGCGCACTTGCGCCGCCTGCCAGAACAGGAACAAGCTGACCAGCAGGGTCAGCAAAATCACGGCTGGGCGGTTATTAAAAACCAGCCGCTCCATGACGGCAGCAGGGTTATTTCTGGACTTGGAAATCATGCGTAGCTGTCCTTCTTATAGTTGTTATGGGTTGACCGTTGCCGGTACCAGATGAATACCACCCTGCCCGACCAAAAGGAGGCCGCCATCAGGCCGCATGGCCACGCCGGCGTAGGACAGGCGATCCTCGCGGAGCCTGGTGGTAAAGCTCTGGCCATTATCCTTGCTGCTGAGGATCGCACCGCCATGGCCCACCACCAGCAGACGTCCATCGTCCAGCAAGGCACCACCAGCCAGCCCCTGCCGCAGCTGTCCACCCTGCGGGGTGCTCAGTTTGATCTCCTGCCAGCTGTCGCCAAAGTCTTCGGAGCGGTACAGATGTCCACGCAAACCGTAAACCACCAGGCTTTGCGCCTGACGGGTCGGCAGTACACCAAACAGGGAGCCCTCATAGGGGCTTACGATACTCTCCCAGCTGTCACCGCCATCAGCGGAGCGCAACATGATGCCCATCTCGCCGACCACAAACAGGCCGGCATCTTTGATGTGGGTAATGGCATTCAGGTGAAAGCCATCTTCGTTGTCCAGCTCATCACCAATCTCTATCCAGCTGGCTCCGCCATCATCAGTGCGCAGCATGCTGCCATAGGCACCAACGGCAAAGCCCCGTTGCCGGTCGGCAAACCAGATATCCAGCAAGGGAGCCTCAAATTCACTGTTGCCATACTGCCTGATCCAGTTCTCACCACCGTCACTGCTGTGCAAAATCTGGGCATCGTGCCCAACAGCCCAGCCGTATTTGTCATCAACAAAAAATACTGCAGTCAACAGCTGTCTGGTGGGTACTTTGCCTTGTTGCCAGCTTTCGCCTTCATTGTCCGAATACAGCACGTGACCACGCTCACCCACAGTCACCAGCCGTTTGCCGGCCCGGGTAATGCCCAGCAGCAGACTTTCACTGGCCCGCTGACTTTCAATGGCATAACTGGTGGTCTGCTGCTCCGTACTGGCAGCTGCCGGCAGTAGCAGGCCCAGGGACAAGGCTGCTGCAAACAGTATGCGCATGCCTCTGGTACAAACAAAATGGGCGAAGGGCAAAAACTCATGCATGGGGAAGGCTCCCTCTTGTAATTTTTTATGAGGATAATCTCAAAATGCCGAACCACCATAGTGGGAAAAACGGCCTTAAACAAGTGTTTGATACGTGATTTTCACCGCCCAATCAGTCATAAAAAGACCACCTGGTCCGGCCTACCCCCCCTGACTGGAGCGAATGCCCGAAAGGCGTGCAAACAAAGGGGTTCAGAGCACCCCTCATGGAGTTTTCCAGCCATATTCAATGAAAATACAAAATCTGCGACCTTTGTATGGTTGCGCTTGAAAAAGCTCATCACATTGCCTCTGCAGCACCCATCAGCCCGGCTTGACAGCCCGAAACGGCCATGCATGCAGACTCCTGCATGCATGGCCAGCGGCAGTTGCATTGAGCCAGCGTTACGGCAGGTCCGGCGTGCGGTGCACAAGCTGAATGCTTCGCGACCCGCCGGACTTTAGGCGCCCCATAGCCTGTGCCCAAGCGACGCATTATCGTAACGCGGGCCAATAGCCTGGAGCCGGCTTGTGACGCCGGCTCCAGGCCCGGCAGGCATTATTGGTCTGCAGACGTTAATCCAGTGCTTTTTGTAGTACTTCAAACAGGTCTGCCGAGAGCTTTGGCATCTGCTGCAGTTTTTCCAGCTGGGCACGCATCAGCTGTCCCTGCGCGGTTGTGTAACGGCGCCAGCGGGTTAGCGGATTAACCATGCGCGCCGACATCTGCGGGTTGAGGGCATCCAGTGTCGCCACCTGCTCTGCCAGCAAAGCATAACCACTGCCGTCGGCGGCATGAAACTGCGGCAGGTTATGCTGGCAAAAAGCACCCAGCACGGCACGTACCCTGTTCGGATTTTTGATGCTGAAGGCCTTGTGCTCCATCAGTCTGCGAATTTGCGCGGCATCGCTAAACAGCGGACTGGACGCCTGCACACTAAACCACTGGTCCATTACCAGCGGCTCATTGGCAAACTCCCTGGCAAAGGCCGACAGTGCCTGCTCTGCCGGCTCACGCGCACTACTGTTGACCAGGCACGACAGGGCCGCCAGACGTTCAGTCATGTTGTCAGCCTGTTCGAACTGCGCAATACAGGCAGCCAGCACCGAAGAAGGGAGGTCATCAGCCGCTGGCCGGATAGCCCGTACGTCACTCTGCCCGGGCTGCTGCAAACCCGGCCCTGGCGCAGACTGCTCCAGCAACATCAGATAACTGAGCGCCATGTTTTGCAACCGGCGACGCCCGATTTGCCCGGCCTCGGGGCGGTATTCAGTTGTACGGGCCCGCTGGCTCAGCTGCAGGTAGACCTCACGCAAGGGCTGCTCCAGCTGCTGCGCAAGGCTCAGACGCAAGGCTTCGCGCACGGCATGGCTAGCAGCCACATTGGCTGTATCCTGCAGCTCCAGCAAATACGCCAGGCTGGGCAGACTGATGATTTCAGCTTTCAAGGCTTCATCCAGCTGCTCATCAGCCAGCACCCTGCTCAAAGCCTGTGCCAGCTGTGGGTCGAACTCGGGTGCCTGGCCGTTTTGCTGTTGCTGCAGTGCCTCGCTGAACACCTGGATAGCCAGCTGCTGCCCCGCCTCCCAGCGGTTAAAGCCATCCGTGTCATGGGCCAGCAAAAACGCCAATTGCTCGCGGCTGTAGTCATACTCCAGCTTGACCGGTGCAGAGAACCCGCGCAGCAGCGATGGCAGTGGCTGGCTGGCAATATTGCTGAAGACAAACTCCTGCTCAGGCTGACTGACTTCCAGAACAGTGCCTGCTCCCGCACCATGGGATTGACCCGCCGCGTTGCCACCGTTGCCTGCAGGCAAGTCCGCTTGCACAGCCAGCTCCTCGCCGGTGAGCGCATCCAGCAAGCCGACGGCCAAAGGAATCACAAAGGGTTCTTTGGTCGGTTGGCCTGGCGTGGGCGGACAGCTCTGGCGCACCTGCAAGCGATACTCCTGTTTTTCGGCATCGTAGGCATCGCTGACCTGCAGCACCGGAGTGCCGGCCTGGCTATACCAGCGCTTGAACTGGGTCAGATCACGGCCACTGACTGTTTCCATCGCGGCAACAAAGTCGTCACAGGTCACCGCCTGGCCATCATGACGCTCAAAGTAAAGGTCCGATCCCTTGCGGAACAGCTCAGGCCCCAACAAAGTGTGCAGCATGCGCACGACTTCCGCGCCCTTCTCATAGATGGTCCAGGTATAGAAGTTGGAAATTTCCATGTACTCGGACGGGCGCACCGGATGCGCCAGCGGGCCGGCATCCTCGGCAAACTGATGGGTGCGCAAGAACGTCACATCTTCGATACGCTTGACCGTACGCGAGTTCATGTCGGCAGAAAACTCGGCATCGCGAAATACGGTAAAACCTTCCTTTAGCGACAGCTGAAACCAGTCACGGCAAGTGACGCGGTTGCCGGACCAGTTGTGGAAATACTCGTGGGCAACAATGCTTTCAATCCGCTGAAAAGCCGCATCCGTCGAGGTTTCCGGCTTGGCCAGCACACAACTGGAGTTGAAGATGTTCAGGCCCTTGTTCTCCATGGCGCCCATGTTGAAGTCGTCCACGGCGACAATCATGAAAATATCCAGGTCATACTCGCGACCATAGACCTCCTCATCCCAGCGCATGGAGCGCTTCAGGCTGTCCATGCCGTGCTGACACTTGTCAATATTGTTCGGCTCGACAAACATGCGCAAGGTCACTTCACGGCCGCTCTTGGTGGTGAAGCTGTCCTCGACACACCAAAGGTCGCCCGCCACCAGCGCAAACAGGTAGGCAGGTTTTTTGTGCGGATCTTGCCAGGTAGCCCAGTGGCGCTCACCCTCTTCACCTTCATCAACCTTGTTGCCGTTGGACAGCAATACCGGATACTGCTGCTTGTCGGCACTGACCGTGGTGGTGAAGCTGCTCATCACGTCTGGACGATCCTGATAATAGGTGATCTTGCGGAAACCCTCGGCCTCGCACTGGGTGCAGAACATCCCGCCAGAGCGATACAGACCTTCCAGCTCGGTATTGTTTTGCGGCTCAATCCGCACCGTCGTATCCAGGGTAAATTCGGCCTTTTCTGGCTGTAACTGCAAGCTCTCGGCACTCACCTGATACTCGCCCTGCTCCAGCACCCGGTCATCCAGCGCAATATGCTTCAGCTCCAGCTTGACGCCATCCAGCACCAGCGGCGGCAAGTCAACGCCCAGCTGCGGGTTGCGTTCCAGCACCAGATGGGCATGCACCAGCGCATGATCGTCATACAGCTCGAAATGCAGATGGGTTTCATTGATCAGGTAATCCGGCTGACGGTAGTCGGCCAGACGGATGGTTTTGGGCGTATTGCTCATGATATTTACACTCGACAAAGACGGATCAGGCGAATATTCAAAGACTGGCTGCTGTAATCAGGCCGGCGGGCAACTTATTGCCTACTGATGCAGAAAAGCGCTTCTGCTCACCTTTTCTGCCGGCACCAGCCGCTTAAGGGTCGCAATCAGTGCATCCATGTTTTCAAAGCCAACCAGTTTGAAAATCTGGCCTGTGTCTGCCTTGAGAATAATGGATTTGACGCGCCCAAACCTTGTTTGAAAACGCAAGGCTTTAACCTGGAGCAGGTTCACATGGACCACTGCATTGTTGTAATTCAAAACGGCCTGATGGTTTTGCTCATCCAGTGTCACAACCGGATAGGCGGCTTTGCCCTGCTGGATATGGCGGTAACTGGCAAAAATCCCCAGGGCGAAAATAAACAGTGCTGCAATCGGCAACAGCAAGTCGGACGCTGCTTCTGCCTGCACGGCTTTAACCAGCATGGCCAGGCTGGACAACAGCAAAACCGCTAGCAAAACAATGGTCCAGCGCCGGTCTTTGCGCACTTTTTGTTCAGAGATGTAAAACTGCATATCCTGTTCCTTTTACTGGCTGCACCTGCTGCTCTTTGTGGCCTGCACCCTGTGGCTCTGCGTTTTGGCTGCGCCACGTGCGAATTGAGGCGACCGGGGTTTAAGCTGTAAGAGGCAAAAACCGCCTTCAGCCCCGGGCCTGATCAAATTTTACGCAAGGCCAGCTGGTATCCGGTGTATTTGCGCACATTGATTACCCCGGTATCAAAAATCAGATACTGGCCCTTGATGCCCAGCAAAGTTCCCTCCGCTTGCGGCAGCTTGTCCAGGTTGAAGCTTTTTACCTTCTTCGGATACTCAAGCACCGGGTAGCTGATGCTGGTTACCTCGGCATCGTCCAGTGGCTGAATCGCCTGCAGGCCAAAACGTTGCTGCAGTTCGTCCAGTTCGTGGCTGCACAACTCCATCAACTGATCACGCTGGGCAGCCAGGTCAATCGGCTCGGGGTCACCCTTGAGCATGGCTTGCCAGCTGGTGCGGTCGGAGACATGGGCCCGCAAGGCATCTTCCACAAATCCGGACTGCTGGCGGGTTTTTACCCGAAAGATCGGCAATGCCTGTACGGCTCCCTGATCCAGCCAGCGGGTCGGCAGCTGAGTCCCCCGGGTAATGCCCACCTTGACCGAGCTGGAGTTGGCCAGATACACAAAGTGGTCAATCATGCAGTTGACTTCGCCCCACTCGGGCTCACGGCAGGTACCGGCATCGTAATGGCATTTTTCCGGGCTCATGATGCAGCTGTCACACTGCGCCAGCCCCTTGAAGCAAGGCCAGCAGTAGCCCTGGGCAAAACTCTTGCTGGTTTTGCGCTGGCAGTGCACGCAATTGATTTCGCCCAAAAACTCCAGCTGCAAAGACTGTCCAAGCAGCTCATTGAGTGGTAGCTCTTCTTCACCCAGTCGCATCTGGTACTGCGCAGGGTCCTGCAGGTCAATGCGCATCTTGACCGCCGCGCCACGGGCCAGTTCGCTCATCAGTGCAGCGTCCCGGCAGCAGGTGCAAACAGGCTGGGGTCGACGTTCAGATCCTTGTTTTTCTGCGAAGCACACTGGTCCCCCCCCAGATAACCGGTACGCTGTTCTTCGGGCAGGTTTTTCTGTTCCCAGGCAATAATAGCCATCATGGTCAGCTCTTTTTGCTCCTGGCTCAGGCGGGTGCCATCCGGCCACTTGCCCAGCTCCAGCGCCTGCTTCAGGCTGCCATAGGCTTCAGAATTGATGTTGTCGATCATTTTAATAAAATCAGTCATGTTTCCTTCCCGTTTCCGAGGTTTTTAAATAGTCAAGAAGGCTATCGCCCGCGTGCCCACAAACCGGTTAGCAGCCCGCCAAGGCATCCTGTGATCAGACCGCTAACGTGCGCGGCATTGGCAATCTGGCCAAAGCCCAGGGCGCTGACAATACCCAGCAGACACACCACCAGCCACACCAGCATCATGCCTACCACGCCTTTGGGCAGAACATAGGCAGGTACCGGGCACAGCCTTTGATGAATCCAGCAAAAACCGAGCAAGGCATAGAGCACGCCCGACAGGCCGCCAAAAAACGACGGACCCGACATTACAAATTGGCTGGCATTGGACACCAGCCCGGCCAGCAATACAAAACCGGCCAAAAACAGACTGCCCTGATGCTGCTCGATGCGCCGGCCCAGCTCCCAGAACCACATGCTGTTCATGGCCAGGTGCAACCAGCCAAAGTGGATCAGCATCGGCGACCATAACCGCCACCACTGCCCACTGGCCAGCGTTTCATCCAGCGGCAAAAACCAGGCCTGGTCGCCGCTGATCTGCACTGCGTTGAATGTCAGGCCGGCGACCTTGAACAGGTTGCCGCCAACCCCGGTCCAGGCTGCAACCAGCAGTGTCAGCAACAGTACCAGGGCTGTCAGCGGATAACGAAGCAATTGCTGCTTCCAGTCTGCGCCCAGCCCTGCCCGTGCTGCTACCGGGGCCGGTGAAAATTGCAGCTGCTCAGGTGGCAGTTGCTGCCAGGCTGAATAGAGTTCAGCCACATGCCCGGCAGTTGCACGGTCGGCGACCCACAGGTGCTGCTCACCCTGCACTTCGCTCACCCGGTGCCCAATCTGCTGCTCGGCAAGCAGCCGGCAGAAGCTGGAAAGGTCCTGTTCAAGCGGGGCTGTCAAGGCCAGCTGCCAACTCATGCGCGGTTCTCCACCCAGACAAATTTTTCGGCTTGCAGACTGAGCTCATCATCCAGTCGATAGGCTACCAGCCGGCCACCATTGACTGCACTGTAGTCCAGGCAGGCCAGGTTGGGACGGATCATCGCCGGCTCGCCATCGCGCCAGTAATGACCCACAAACAGTAACGGATCAGCCACCTGGTGCTGCACCAGCTGCTGATAAAAACCCTTCGGCAGACGCTGGCCGGCGATGTTGTCGGGCATCGGGTCGGGCTGAAAAGCGAGCTCGGCATAGGTGCGTGGTGCCTGGTCTTCTTGCCAAAACCGGGCACGATAGGTTCGCCGGGCCAGCCCGTCCTGCCCGAACATTTTTTGTCCGCCCGGCAGCGGCAAATTGATTCCGCGCAACAAGCGGTTGAAAACCTGATGGGCAAAGCTGCCCTGCTCTGCCGACGCCTGAATGAATGCACGATCGATTTGACCGCCACCAAAACGTGCCACCACACCTTCGATCAGCTGCTTGTCCCAGCAAGCATGCACCACCCGGAAGCTGCTGCCGTCGATAAACAGGGGCAGCCCGGCGAACCAGTCCAGGTAGTCTTGCCACTCATAGGGGTGATTGGCAAACGCCTGCGCGGTCGCTTGCCAGATGCCGGCATGGCGGCGGCTATGTTCACGGACAAAGGTCTGCTTGCTGCCGGCTGGTGCGGCAGTATGCCAGGCCAGTGCGTAATATTCGTGATTGCCCATAATGCAGTGCGCATGGCCGCCCTCAACCATCAAGCGGACTATTTCCAGGCTTTCGCGGATTTGCGGGCCACGGTCAATGATGTCACCAAGAAAAATCGCCATCCGCCGGCCATGCTGCCAGACGCCACCCAGCTTGCGGTAACCAAGCCCGGCCAGCAGGCGCTCCAGGGCATCGGCACAACCATGGATGTCGCCGATAATGTCGTAGCCCCGTTGCGGATCAATCTGCATGGCGCAACCCCCTATGAACCCCGCTGGTCAAGCCGGCTTTCCCAGCCCAGCTTGTTGCGGCACACCTCATAAAAATTGTGCTCGAGTGGATGCAGCAAGTGCAGGCGTTGCGCCTTGCGGCGGATATATACCACATCACCCGGCGCACAGTTGGCGTGATTCTGGCCGTCACAGGACAGCAGCGGGTAGATGCTCATATCCTGGGAAATAACGATTTTCAGCTCGCTGTCAGCATCCACCACAATCGGCCGGCTCGACAGCGTATGCGGATACATGGGCACGATCACCATGGCATCGATTTTCGGGTGCATGATGGGGCCACCCGCCGACAGCGCATAGGCCGTTGAGCCGGTTGGTGTGGCAATGATCAGGCCGTCCGCCTTCAGGCTGTAGACAAACTGGCCATCAATATAGAGCTCAAAGGCAATCATGCGTGTCGATTTGCCCGGGTGCAGCACCACATCATTGAGCGCGTCGCCCTCACCGGTGCGGGTGTCATCGCGCCAGACTTCGGTCTCCAGCAAAAAGCGCTCTTCCACCTCGAACTCGCCAGCCAGCACCGCCCCCACCTGCTGCTCCATGAGTTCGGGAGTAATGTCGGTCAGAAATCCCAGACTGCCACGGTTGATGCCCAGTACTGGGATATTGTGATTGACCAGTGCACGGGCGGCGCCCAGCATGCTGCCGTCACCACCAACCACTATGACCATGTCGCACACCTCGCCCAACACGTGACGGTTGCTGACTTGGGCATCATGGCCCGGCAGCATTTCGGCAATTGCCTCGTCCAGAATCACGTTCAGCTCTTGCTGCTGAAGCCAGGCTTTCAGCCGGCGGATGGTGTCCAGCACCTTGGCGCTGCCCAAACGGCCTATGATGCCGATGTTATAAAAGTTGGCCACTGGGTCAGTCCTTCTTGCGAATCCAATAACTGTATTGCCCCTGCTGCTCGTCGGTCTGCAGCAGGCTATGCCCCAGGAAGGTGCAAAACCTGGGAATATCGCGCCGGGTTGAGGGGTCGCTGGCCAGCACGTGTAACACCTGGCCGGCCTGCAGCTGGCGTACTGCCTGGTGCAGCATCATCACCGGCTCGGGACAAAACAGCCCGCGTGCATCCAGAGTTTCGTCTACCATCAAGTCCATACTGTTTCTGTTTCTTCTGGTTTCATTTAATACATTGCGTCTGTCGTACAGAAGCAACGAAGGCTGGGAGGGTATTGTTGTCGCTATCCACATCTACCGAAAAGCCGACCCGCCAGTCAGCAATTTTGCTTTACCCTCTCCGCCCGGATCGCTACTGTATTTGTCCTTATTCAATAAAAACAAGGAACGCTCACGCATGAATACACTGGTCAGCTACCACCTCGACAATGGCATCGCCACTGTGCAAATCAACAATGGCAAGGTCAACGCCTTGTCACCTGATGTATGGCAGCAGCTGGAAGCCGCACTGGACCGTGCCGAAGCGGACAAGGCGGTGCTAATCATTACCGGCCAGCCGGGCATTCTGTCTGGCGGCTATGACCTCAAAGTGATGATGTCCGGCCCGCAAAACGCACTGGACCTGGTTGCCATGGGGTCGTCTTTTACGCGCCGTATGTTAGCACATCCTTACCCGGTGATTGTCGCCTGCACTGGCCATGCCATCGCCAAAGGGGCCTTTCTGCTGCTGGCTGCCGACTACCGCATTGCCGTGGATGGCGACTTCAAGATCGGCCTCAACGAAGTACAGATCGGCATGACCATGCATGACGCCGGCATTGTGCTGGCCCGCGGCCGCCTGACACCGGCAGCCTTCCAGCGTGCCGTGATCAATGCAGAAATGTTTACACCGCAACAGGCGCGCGAAGCTGGCTTTGTCGACCTGGTAACAACACCAGAAACCTTGCAGGAAACTGTACTGGCTGTCGCCACACAGCTCACACAGCTGAACATGGCAGCTCACGCCAGAACCAAACTGAAGGTCCGCGCCGATACGCTTGCCGCACTGGATGCCGCCATTGATAACGATCGCAAATACGGTTTAAATTGAGTCTAGCCACCTGTTTACAGGCATAAAAAAACCGCATGCTTCCATCGCTGCATGCGGTTTTCAACCACCAGCTTTAAACCAGCTGTTCGTCGGCCTTTTCGCCTTTCCGGTAGGTCTCGTAGATTAGCACCGGAATACCCAAACCACCCAGGTGCTGCTCAATCAGCGGTTTAACATCGGCCCAGTCCAGTGCGCCCACCCCAGTCGCCAGCCGCGGCAGAGCCGGACTGGTCACACCTTCACCCTGCACATGCCTGGCCAATGCACGCAGCGCATGATGGACATCTTCCAGCCACTGAAGCGTTCCAGCCCGCTCAGCGGCTGCCCAAGCGTATGTCGTGCAGCAACGAAAGCATGTCATAACCCTGTCGGCTGCCCACCTCAGCTGCCCGCAAACGCAACTGCTCAACCGGCAGGTTTTGTCTGTTGCTGGCCGGCACCATAACGACCACATTGCCTTCGGGCACCGGCAACTCCCAGTAATGCCCGTCGAACAAGCCTTGTAACAGCATTGACGCCACCGGCTTGCTGTCCAGCAAAGCCCACTGATTAATGATCAGCCAGCCGTTCTCACTCAGACGCTCTTGGCATTTGGCCAGAAATTCCCAGGTCATATGACCTTTTGATGGTCCCTCTTCGGTATACAGGTCCAGAAAAATCAGGTCGGCTTGCTCGGCACTCTCCAGCAGCTCCAGTGCATCGCCCAGCCGAATGGTCATGCGCTCATCCTCGACAAACCCCATATGCTGCCGGGCCAGCCGTAGCACCTCGGGCCGCAACTCGATAATTTCGATGTCAAACAGGCTGGGCATGGCATCCAGGCAGCTACGCACCAGAGCGCCAGCTCCCAGTCCAAGAAAGAGCGCAGTTTCAGGTTGCGCATGGCAGAGTGCGCCAAGCAGCATCGCCCTGGAGTATTCATATTCCAGCCGAAGCGGCGAACGCATGCACACAGCACTTTGCTCCGAATCCTCAGCAAATACCAGATAGCGTTTTGACCCCTTGCCCTCAACACGGATCAACCCGAAGCTGTCTTCTGCTTCGGCGATTTTCTTCTTTTTACGTGACCAAAAAAAATGCAACTGTCTTTCCTTACCAATCCGGGCTGCGCGGGACAATCCCTTTGACACAGCTGTGACCGAATAATTGCAGTGTACCCCTGTACCAGGACAGAGTCTGCATGCAAACCAGCAGGCCTGCCACAAACCACTGCCCCGTACAACAGCCTCCCGATAATAGAGATAGCAATACCTACCGCAGAAAACCTGTACCCAGGCTTGCATTCCAAAAACATCTCCAGTATAGTTCGCCACCTGAATAAGGCACCAAGCCTGTTTCAGAGTTGCGGTGAAGTGTCCGAGTGGCTGAAGGAGCTCGCCTGGAAAGCGGGTATACGGGAGACCGTATCGAGAGTTCGAATCTCTCCTTCACCGCCATATTTTATTTTAAGTCCCTGATTATTCAGGGATTTTTTTTGCCTATCATATTCATCAGGCCACTCACTGGGCCATTTGTCGGCATTTTGAAAGCAAAACAGGCCAACTCGCACGAATGCGGGTAAGCCTGCACTTGATTCTCACACCCCTTATTAAGCCACTTCGCGCGCTAGACGACTGTCCGCCTTGATCCAATCCAGTTCATCAATGACAGACCATCTGCCCGCCCACACTTTGGCATGCCCTGCCATCGTTGCGGATGTATGTTGACCCTGCACCCTGGTTATACCGCCCGCCTTGGTTGTCCCAGCAGCCGGTCTGATCGCAATTGGTAATCACACTGGGTGCTGGATTTGAAGCCGCAGCTTTTTGCTTGTGATCCAGCGAAATGCGTTCTATTTCTTGTGCACTGGCTCCCGA
Organism: Gammaproteobacteria bacterium; assembly: GCA_012728415.1. Lineage (GTDB taxonomy): Bacteria > Pseudomonadota > Gammaproteobacteria > Pseudomonadales > Pseudomonadaceae > Thiopseudomonas. The sequence continues at coordinate 40,507 of JAAYFD010000014.1, read as the reverse complement.
AGCACAGCCTGCCGACATGGCTCGCTGACGGGCGGTAAGCTGGCGGTTCTGCGCCCCTTTGTACGCTGTATTGGCTTCACGGCACAGATCATTACGCGCCTTGGCTTGACGTTCTGCTATTCGCGGATCAGCAACAACCGTCACCCGCGTACCTTGTGGCCTTGCACTGCGCCGGTACTCGTATTCCTCGATATTCTGCCGAGCCGCGCGGCTGTCCTGCGAGTTGACGCGGCCCACTTCAATTTTTGCAGTGTCGTTATCCGTGGCACAGCCGTGCTTGGTAAAGGTGATTTCACCGTTGGGGCCAGTGCACTTATACATCTGTGCCCAGCTGGTGCCAGGAAGTACAGCTAGTACAAATATCGCTGCGGCCAGGTATTTTCTAAACATTGTTCAAATCCTTGTCAGCTTTGGCTGACGGGTTATTCCAGCCCTGATAGCTCAATACCCTGCATGATCTCTGCCGTACGGGCGAGAATTTTCAGGATGCTTTGGTAGTGTTTCAATTCACTGAAACTCTGAATGCGATTCTTGCAGAAAACGACGATTCGCTACTGGCCGAAGCCCTCGGCGATATCGCCAAAGCACGTGGTATGACCCAGATTGCCAAAGACGCAGGCATTGGACGCTAACGACCGCCTAACCCGGATGCCAAAACTGTGGTGGATACTGACATTTCAAGCGAGCCCGTAGCGACTTGGTGTTAACCGCCACTTCCCGGCCATGCTGCAATTCACGACCAGTAGCCACCAGATGCGCACAATCAGCACGGTGTTCGTTGCACAAACGGACACTAATGCGGTCGAAGCTGATCGTGGCAGAGCGGCGCTGGTGGGTTTTATCGCTACGCTCAAATACCAGCTCCAAACTTTCGCCTTGCAACAACTCGACAGCCAGCGGATTGGCTGTACGCCATTTTTTCTTGCCAAGATTAATCATCACCTGATCCAGTGTGCACTGCACCACATCCCCCGGCACTGCTTGACGCAACCGCTGTTCGCGCTGATCACGTTCGCGCTGCTGCGCCGCAAGCAGCTGCTGCTGACGCAGCTCGTAACGCTGGCGGGCTGCCTCATCCTGACGAGCCTGCTCCAGGCGAGCTTCATGCTGTTGCGCAGACGTCATCCGCAACCACTGGTCCTCAGGAATGCCCAGAGGGTAAGTGGTGCAACCGTTCATGGCCAGTGTCACCAGCAGGACACCAACACAATGTCTGATCACTTCTTATTCTGCCTTCTGCTTTCGTGCCTGCAACAGAAAACGGCGCACCTTGCGGTACTCCCTCATGCGCTGCAGATCTTCCTCCTGCGGCTCGGCAATGCGCTGCGGGTTCAGGTTGTCTGCGTTATCGGCCAGCTTGACGCTCAGCGCCAGCGGGTCCTGCGCTGCCCTTTGGGCTGCTTCCATACGGCTTTCGCCTGGCCTACGGGTAAGCGTCTGTACTGCCTGCAACACCTCTACAGAAAAGCCGGCTTCTTCAAGCTCTGCCAGAGTGACTGCGGTATCTTCCAGCACATCGTGCAGTAACGCCACCATGCGCTCCTGCTCGGTCTCCAGCTTCAACATCATACGCAACGGATGCAAAATGTAAGGCTGGCCTGCCTTGTCGCGCTGGCCGGCATGGGCCAGCGCCGCGATTACCAGCGCATGTTCAAGGGTAGCCATCAGACAGGACTATACAAGTCGACATTGCCCGTGTAGCCAAGCTGCCCGGCTTTTTCAATCAGCCGTTCGCTCAAGTCATGCGGCTGATCACGGGAACAAAATACTTCTATGTGCACACGGCCATCAAGGTAGTGCAGCACTACTTTTTCCATATCAACATACTCCAGCTCATCGTGCCAAACCCGGCGCAGATCCTGCATTACCTGGTTGCGCATTGGCAGACGATTGCTCGGATCTTCCATTTCATCATCTTCAGGGTCGATATGAATCGCCACATCAATAATGTCTTTATTTGACTCCAGCAAGATATGGCGCACATGTTCGGAAATACGGTGCCCTTCCGACACACTGAGATATTCTTCAACCTGGATGTGCACATCAACAATGGAGCTGCCGCCCATGCGGCGGGTGCGCAGCATATGCACACCGTTGACGCCCTCAATGTTGTTGATGAGCTGTTTGATGGCTTTCAGCTGCTTGGGTTCGAGCCCGGTATCAATCAGCTCACGAATGGACATCCAGGCCTGGTCCCAGCCAATTTTGGCAATCATAAAGGCCACCACCACAGAAGCAAAGGCATCCAGGTAGGCAATGCCCATCAGGCTGCCAGCTACACCCAACAACACCACGACCGAGGAAATGGCATCTGAGCGGTGATGCCAGGCATTGGCCTTGAGCAAGCCCGAACGATGTCTGCGCGCAGCCACCATGGTGTACTGGTACAGCCCTTCATTGGCAACAATGGAAACAAAAGCCACCAGCAGAACAATAGCAGTCGGGTGCATCAGGGTTTCCGGGTTCAGCAGACGGTCAGCTGCATCCCAGGCTATACCGCCTGCAGTCAAAATCAAAATGGTACCCAGCCCCACAGTGAACATGGTTTCAATCCGCGCATGGCCGTAGGGGTGCTGCTCGTCGGCCGGCTGGGTGCTGTACTTGGCTGCGACCCAGACCATCAGGTCGGTGCTCAGGTCTGCCAGCGAGTGGATACCATCAGCAATCAATGCATGAGACTGGCCAACGACACCAAAGATAACCTTGCCCACAGTTAACACCAGGTTAACAATCGCCCCAACAATACTGGTGTTGCGCATCGCACGCTGGCGCTCGATAGCCCGCTGTTGTGAATTCATGACTTCGGTTACTCCTGATCCTTTATTCCATACCCTGTGCCAGTATATACCGTGGCAACTGGCAACTTAACCCTGATAAACCGGCAGCCATCCGGCCAGCAGCAAAATCTGTGCGACAAGCACCAGTACCGCAAACAGGATGACAAAACCAATCATCCAGTGTCCACCTGGCACTATTGGCTGCTGCCGTGGAAACTTTTTCCGGCTGGCCCGCAGCAGCAGCGCCGGCACCAGCACCGCCCAGATTGCCGCCATCAGCCCGACATAGCCCATGACACGAACAAACCCGGTCGGCATGACAAGATACGCCAGCAAAGGTGGAGCGAATGTCAGCAGTGCTGTTTTCGTGCGTCCGCAAAGGCTGTGCGGCCAGCCACACAGGTCGCGCAGGTAGTCAAACAGCCCGAGTGTGACGCCAAGGAAAGAGCTGGCAATAGCCATATAGGCAAATGCTGTCAGCACTATACCTGAACCGCTGGTGTCCACATGGGCCGACAGGCTTTGCAGCAAAACCGCAACATCACCATCCGCAGCGATGACTGAGGCAAATTCGCTGCGTGGTAGATTGCCTTGCACGGCCACCTGCCAAACAACATAGAGTATCAGTGCCAGCAACGAGCCCTGAATGATGCTGCGCGCCACACGCCGGCGGTCTTGCCGATAATAAAGTACCAAACTGGGCACGTTGCCATGGAAACCGAATGAAGCCAGACAGACCGGCAGGGCAAACAGTGCAAACTGCCAGTATATGCTCGACTGCCCGGCTTCGCGGTTAAGCAGCACAGCCCACTTGGCCTGCCCCAGCAGACTGCCGGTAGCAAGAAAAAAACTGCCCAGCATACCGGCAATCAGCAGCGTAGACAGATAGCCGACCCAGCGTGTCGAGCTCGTTACGCAGGCAGCCAGCGCCAACAGAAACAGGCAGGCTGCCTGTTTGCGCTCCAGCATCAGCCAGTCCCATGCTGCCCACTCTGCCACTGCATGGAACGCTTCTTGTGTCAGCCCGCCACCCACATAGATGTATGCATAAGTCAACGAATAGAGCACAAAAACAATCGACACCCCGCTGACCAGGTTCCAGGTGCGGCCCAGCAGCTGGCTGACCATACTGTGAAAGCTGGCCCCCGGCGCAAAGCCGAGATTGACTTCAAGCAACATCAGCCCGGACATGCACATGCAAAACCAGACATAGGCAAGCAGCAACACAGAGCCAAAAAACCAGAGGCCGGAGGTTGCCGTGGGGTTGGCCAGCATGCCGGCACCTATTGCGGTACCGGCGATAATCATGCTGCCAGCCAGGGTGCCGGTCGTTACCGGGCGTTTGTTTAATTCTGTCATCTGTACTGCCTGCGAACCAGAAACCGGCCAAAGCGGCACAGGATACCCCAGCAGCGGCATAACAGCAGACGTTTCATGTTTTTTTCTGCTGTCATTGGCTCTTCACCCGTAAAAACAAAGCAGCCTTCATTGGTGCGCAACAGACACAAGCCAGCAGCCGCTGTACCGTTCTCAATCAGCTTTTCAGCTCAGCCACCATGCTCAACGAACGCAGACGGTGCTCAAACTCATACAGATCACAGGTGAAGATCAGCTCGTCAGCCTGTGTATGCTCCAGCAGGGTCTGCAACTGCTGACGTGCCGTTGCCGGGCTGCCGATCACTGCCATCGACAGGAAATCTTTAACGCCCTGCTCTTCACTGGCACTCCACAGGCTGTCCATTGATTCGACTGGCGGTTTCATCAGCATGCTGTGACCGCGAAACAGTGCCAGGATGCGCTGATAGGTTGTAGTGGCAAGAAACTGTGCCTCATCATCAGTCGGCGCCAGCACCAGCGGAATACCCAGCATCACATACGGTCGTTCCAGCTGGGCCGAAGGCTTGAACTTGCTGCGATACAGCTCGATGGCAGGCATCAGCATGCGGGGCGCGAAATGCGAAGCAAAGGAATACGGCAGGCCAAGCTCTGCTGCCAGCTGCGCGCTGAACAGGCTGGAACCGAGCAACCAGATGGGTACATTGCTGCCGGTACCGGGCATGGCAATAATGCGCTGCCCTGGAGTGCGCGGTCCCAACAGTTGCTGCAGCTCAAGCACTTCATCCGGAAAGTTGTCGGCACTCATGGCTGGGGTGCGCCGCAAAGCACGCATGGTCATCGGGTCGGTGCCGGGCGCACGGCCCAGGCCCAGGTCAATCCGTCCGGGATACAGGCTGGCCAGGGTACCAATTTGCTCGGCCACTACCAGTGGCGGGTGGTTTGGCAGCATGATGCCGCCTGATCCAACACGGATGCTTGATGTGCCCGCCGCCAGGTAGCCCATCAGCACGGTAGTCGCCGAACTGGCAATGGCGTCCATATTGTGGTGCTCGGCCACCCAGAAACGGGTGAAGCCCAGAGCTTCCACATGCTGCGCGGTTTTCAATGCGCGCTCCAGCGCAGCAGCCGGACCCAAGTCGATATCTTTCATCGATGCCAGTTCCAGCATGGACAAGGCGACGCTGTCTAGCTGACTCATAAATGTGCTCTCCTGAATTTTAAAACCACTGCCAGACCAAAGCATGTTGCCGCATTCGGGCAGCTGGCTTGCCAGTTTGACAGCCCTGCGCCAACAGGACTGCATGTCGGGCCGGTATCAATTGTACCTGACTACAGCTGCCAACCCTGCAAACTCAAATCATAAACTCCTGTGTTACCATACGCGCCCCTTGGCTTTTTGTTCTATTCATATGCCCAGCCAATCTTCCTCACAGTCTGCCCGGGACAGCCTTGGCCGCCGCCTGTTCTCCATGACCTGGCCCATGTTGGCCGGGGTGGTAGCCTTGATGAGCTTCCAGCTGGTGGATAGCGTCTTTGTCGGCATGCTGGGGACCGAGCCACTGGCTGCAATGGGGTTTACCATGCCGATCAACCAGCTGATGATCGGCATCCAGGTCGGTACCGGCATTGCCGCCACCGCACTGATCTCCCGCGCCCTGGGTGCCGGCAAGGCTGACTACGCCAAACGTTTGTCAGCTCTGGTGCTGATTACCGGCAGCGGCCTGATGGCGCTGCTGGCGTTGAGTGTCTACCTGCTCAAGCAACCGATACTACATGCACTGGGCGCTGGTGAAGAGCTGTTCATCCATACCGATAGCTACTGGCTGCCCTGGCTGGTCAGCTCATGGAGCCATGCCTTCCTGTATTTCGGTAACAGCCTGTGTCGCGCCAATGGCAATACCCGTCTGCCCGGCTTGATGATGGTCGTCACCAGCCTGCTCAACATGGCCCTGGACCCGATTTTTATTTTTTTGTTTGGCTGGGGCCTGCCTGGTGCTGCCTTTGCCACCATTGTTTCCTGCACCATTGGCAGTGCCGTAATCTATTCCCGGGTCATCAGGCATCACTGGCTGGCCTTTGACCTGCAACAGATCAAGGTACTGCCGGCACTGGGAAGCATTGCCAAAATCAGTCTGCCGGCGATGCTCAGTCAGCTGATGCCCGGCATGGCTGCACTGATGGCCACCCGCATTGTCGCCGGCTACGGCGCGACAGCAATTGCCGCCTGGGCACTGGGTACCCGACTGGAAACTTTTTCCATTGTCATCATTCTGGCACTCACCATGTCGATGCCACCCATGCTCGGACGCATGCTCGGCGCGCGTGATCTCACTCAGGTTCACAAGCTGATCTGGCTGGCAATACGCTTCATTCTGGTGTTGCAGCTGGCAATTGCCATTTTTTGGCTGCTGTTGCGGCCGCTGGTCATCGGTATCGTGGCACAAGAGCCAGCGACCGCCGAGTATCTGGCCAGCTACATGCTGATTGTGCCGGTCAGTTACAGCATGCTCGGGGTCTGCATTTTGCTGGTCTCGAGCTGTAATGCGCTGGGCATGCCGATGCGGGCACTGGTAACATCGGCCGTCAGGCTGTTTCTCTGCTACTTGCCCTGTGTTGCTGTGGGGGCCTGGCTGGGTGACATGACGGGACTCTATCTGGGCGTGCTGGCCGGAAACTGCCTGGCCGGCCTGTTCAGCTGGCAGCTATACCGTCAAGGGTTCAAGAAATTGCAGGCCGGACTACAGCCTGAGCGGACAGGCTGAACACGGGCCACCTGCAGACCAGCGCTTTACTTTCGGGCTGAGATCAGCCAGCCCGAACAAGGCTCCGGTCTTGCCGATTGACGAAAACTGCCCGGCCAGTGCGGCCAAAAACGAAAAGCCGGACCAGCCAGTAACGGCTGCCCGGCTCACCGCCGCATATTCTGACCGGCCGGACGATGCAGCATCAGGCTGGCAGCTCAAGACTAAACCGCATCCAGCCCCCGCTGCAAATCAGTACGCAGGTCATCCAGCTCCTCCAGCCCCACTGCAATACGCAGCAGGCCGTCACCAATCCCCATGGCGGCGCGCTCTTCAGGCTTGAGACGACCATGAGTAGTGCTGGCCGGATGGGTAATGGTTGTTTTGGCATCACCCAGGTTGGCAGTAATGGAGATCATTCGTGTGGCGTCAATGAAGCGCCAGGCTGCCTCCTTGCCGCCCTTGATATCAAAACTGACTACAGCCCCGAAACCTCCCGGCTGCTGTCTGCAGGCCAGTTCATGTTGCGGGTGGGTGGTCAGGCCGGCGTAGTAGACTTTCTCGACCTGCGGTTGCTGCTCAAGCCAGCGGGCCAGTTGCATGGAGCTGTCACAGTGGGCACGCATGCGCAGACGCAGGGTTTCCAGCCCTTTGAGGAACACCCAGGCATTGAATGGACTCATGCTCGGGCCGGCAGTGCGCAAAAAACCAACCACCTCAGTCATCAGCTCCTTGCTGCCGACTACCGCACCACCGAGGCAGCGGCCCTGGCCGTCAATATACTTGGTTGCCGAGTGGATGACGATATCGGCACCCAGCTTCAGCGGCTGCTGCAGCGCCGGCGTACAAAAACAGTTGTCCACCACCAGCAGCGCGCCAGTTTCGCGCGCCACCTCTGCCAACGCGGCAATATCGGCCAGCTCCGCCAGCGGGTTGGAGGGTGACTCCAGATACAGCATCCTGGTGTTGGGCTGGCGGGCATCACGCCAGGCTTGCGGGTTGTCGATATCCACATAGGTGGTTTCAATGCCAAACCGGGCCAAGTACTTGTCAAACAGGCTGACCGTTGCACCAAAAATGCTGCGCGAAACCAGTACATGATCCCCCGCACTGCAAAAGCTCATCACTGTGGCCATGATCGCTGACATACCGGAAGCGGTTGCGACAGCTTTCTCGCCCGCTTCCAGCGCAGCCAGACGCTCTTCAAAAGTACGTACAGTCGGGTTGGTATAGCGTGAATAGACATTGCCCGGCTCGTCACCGGCAAAGCAGGCTGCCGCATGCGCGGCATCGCGGAATACATAACTGGATGTGGTGAATATGGCTTCGCCGTGTTCGCCCTCGGGCCCGCGCCGCTGACCAGCTCTTACTGCCAGGGTAGCAAACTCACTATCACTCAGATCACTGTCCAGTTGTCCTGGCAGCCAGTCTATGCTCATGTCTTTTACCTTGTGTCTGATTAGTTTTCACTGTTGTACAGCTCAATGATGGCATTGGCCTGCGGCTTGTCCTCAAACTCCAGCTCAGCCTGCAACGTCTCCATCTGGTTCAGGTAGTTCTCGTCAATGTCGCCGGTGACATACTGACCATCAAACACCGAACAGTCAAAACGCTCAATACGAACCTTGCCGCCATCGGTTGAGGCCACCAGATCATCCAAATCCTGAAACACCAGCCAGTCAGCCCCGATCAGCTCGCAAATTTCGTCCGCTGTGCGGTTATGGGCAATCAGGTCCTGCACGCTGGGCATGTCAATGCCATAAACATTGCGGTACCGCACTTCCGGAGCAGCGGAAGAAAAATAAACTTTTTTTGCACCGGCACTGCGTGCCATCTGGATGATTTCCTGACATGTGGTACCCCGGACAATCGAATCATCCACCAGCATCACGTTCTTGCCGCGAAACTCCAGCTCAATGGCATTGAGCTTCTGGCGCACAGACTTTTTTCTCTGTGCCTGCCCCGGCATGATGAAGGTACGACCGATATAGCGGTTCTTGATAAACCCTTCGCGGTACTTGACACCCAGCCGGTGAGCCAGCTCCAGCGCCGAGGTGCGACTGGTGTCAGGAATCGGGATAATTACATCAATATCGTGATCGGGACGTTCGCGCAGGATTTTGTCAGCAAGCTTTTCGCCCATTTTCATCCGGGCCCTGTAGACCGAAATGCCATCAATAATCGAGTCAGGGCGCGCCAGGTAAACATGCTCAAAAATGCAGGGGTTCAACTGCGGGTTACGCGCACATTGACGGGTATGCAGTTCGCCATCCTCGGTAATGTAGATTGCTTCGCCAGGCGCAAGGTCACGAATCAGGGTAAAGCCGAGTGCATCCAGCGCGACACTTTCCGAGGCAATCATATATTCGGTACCTTGCCCGGTTTCGCGCTGGCCAAAAACGATCGGCCGGATACCGCATGGATCGCGAAAGCCAACCACACCGTGCCCGGTGATCATGGACACCACTGCATAGGCACCACGACAGCGTTCATGCACCCGGCTGACAGCCGAAAAAATATCGTCCGGCTGCGGTCGCAAGCAACCACCCTGGCTCAACTCGTGAGCAAATACGTTAAGCAGCACCTCTGCGTCGGAGTTGGTATTGATATGACGCAGATCGGATTCGAAGATTTCCTTGGCCAGCTGACGCACATTGGTCAGATTGCCGTTTTGCGCCAGAGTGATGCCATAGGGCGAGTTGACATAAAAGGGCTGTGCCTCTGCCGTGCTGGCACTGCCTTCAACCGGGTAGCGCACATGGCCTATGCCAATGCTGCCAACCAGCTCTTTCATGTGGCGAGTGCGAAACACATCGCGCACCAGGCCGTCCGCCTTGCGTAAAAACAGCCGCCCCTGCTTGCTGGTAACTATCCCGGCAGCATCCTGCCCACGATGTTGTAACACGGTCATCGCATCATAGAGCGACTGATTGACCTCTGATTTACCTACAATTGCGACGATACCGCACATGAATGACAACCCCTGCCTTGCAGATTGATGTTTACGTCTTGCGCACTTTCCAGCAGTCCGTTATGAGAGCAGGCTACTGGCTACCCACACCCTGCCCCAGCTCCAAAACCAGGTTTTTCGACCAGTCTGCAACCAGCAAAAAGTGTGGAACCAAAACGGAATCCCGCCACCAGGCATCATGTACTGCTGGAGACAGGCTCAGGATGCCCACCGCCACCACCACCAGCAAAATGCCGCGTGCCGCGCCAAAAAACATACCTAAAAATCGATCTGTACCAGTCAGCCCTGTGGCCCGAACCAGCTGTGACAGTAAAAAATTGACAATGCCGCCAGCCACCAGGGTGGCAACAAAAAGCAACGCACAAGCGCTGATTACGCGCAACGATGGCGTATCTATATAGGGAGTCAGGTAGCCGGACAGGTCCCCGCCAAACATCCAGGCCACCACACCAGCCACCAACCAAGTGACCAGGGAAAGAGCTTCTTTGATAAAACCGCGAGTCAGGCTAATGAGGGCCGAAATGGCGATTACCGCAAAAATGACTGCATCGAGCCAGTTGAATGTCACTGTCAGTGTCCAGCATTCTCAAAAGGGGGATTCTAGCAGAGCTGCCCACTCCTGATAACCCTTTTCTTTTTTCGCCTTGCAGCAGGCTACGACCGAAGCCTTTGGATATGCACGAACCGCCCTGAGCTACGGGGTGCAGTAGCGAGCCCTGGCAGCTGCCCTGCACACAGCGGCTGCAGGATGCTTGCTGTGGCCTGTACAGCTTGCTTGTTAATCCCGGCCCCACAACCAGGCTCGCGGACAAGGCGCTGCAGCTGCACATGACAGAACCGCAGCCAGAGACAGCAAGGCCACACCGCGGCATCAGCCACCGATGGCAACGGATGGAGTTGCTTGCCAGAGCATCAAGGCTGGTAGCGCACCACAAAACAATCTTGCTTGTCGCGGGCCTTGAGCTGCTTGCACATGGCCACAGCCTCCGCTTCGCGAATCAGCGGGCCGATCAACACCTTGTGCACCCCTTCTGAACTGCGTACGTAAGCCGCATAGTGCTTGGCGCGATATGTATCACGCAGCCTTTCAGCATTGGCCAGGCTGCTCAAGCTGGCCAGCTGAATAGACCAGGATACCGGCAAGTTGCTGCGGTCAATACCAGGCTCGGCACGCTCTTGGGCACCAGCCGGCTTGCTTGCCACCTGCTCTCTGGCCGGCTTTTTGGTCTGCGCAGGGGCGGGCGGCTCTGCTGCAACCGGCTTGTCTGCAGCTGAAGACTCGACGGCGGGCCTGGTGGCCACAGGATCCGGAGCCGCCGGCACGTCAGCTCGTTCAGCTCGTTCAGCTCGTTCAGCTTGTTCAGCTTGTTCAGCTTGTTCAGCTTGTTCAGCTTGTTCAGCTTGTTCAGCTTGTTCAGCAGGATCATTTTCGATGAGAACAAACTCAAGCTCGGGCTCAGGTACGGGCTCAAAGCGGTTGTCCTCAACCGGCTCCGGTACAACAACCGGTTCCACTTCAGTCTCGGGTACCGGAGGAATCACAGGCGCCGGTGGCGCCGGCACTTCGACCCTGGGCAGTGGATGCTCTTCTTTGCCGGGAAACAGCATCGGCAAAAAGATGACTGCCAATGCAATCAGCACCAACGCACCGATAATGCGTTGCTTGAATTTGTTGTCGGCTTCACTCATTTGGACTTACCTGAACACTTCTACTAACGCCCACTACCCTGCATCAGGTGCAGAAGCAATGAGCTTCAAGAATATCACGCTGCCTATGCCTGCAGATACTCAAGCACCTGCGCCACGGTAAAAAACGAACCAAATATCAAGATCTCGTCTTCAACAGCGCTCTGCGACAAGCAGGCCTGCAACGCTTCGTGAATACTGGCGTGGGCAACATGCTGCTCTCCGGCCTGCTGTAAATGCTGCTGCAACTCACCCAGAGGAAAGCTGCGCGGAGAGGGTAACGGCGCTATATGCCAGCATTCAAAAACGCCCTGCATGGCCAACAACACTCCGTCTACGTCTTTGTCTGCCAGCGCACCAAATACCGCATAACGCTTGCCAGCCAGCGGGCGCTGCCGTAGCCAGTCAGCTACATAGGCGGCTGCCTGCGGGTTGTGCGCAACATCCAGCACCAGATGGCGCAGCCCGTTGTCATATGGCAACTGTATTTGCTGCAAACGGCCGGGCAGCGCTGCTTGCTGCAGGACAGCGCCCGCCTCCGCTGCATTCAGCGGCAGTCCCAGCAGACTGACGGCCTGCAACGCAACAGCAGCATTTTGCACCGGCAAACCGGGCAGTGGCATGCCATCCAGGTTCAGAGCAGCGCCCGTGCTGCCCTGCCCCCGCCAGCTCCAGCTACCACCCGCCTGTGCCAGATCAAACTGCACACCACGCAGATACAGCGGACTTGGCAGCCCGGCGGCATGCTCCAGCAGGCTTTGTGGTGGTTCTGGATCACCGCAGACGGCGGGCACGCCCGCACGGAAAATCCCGGCTTTTTCGCGCGCCACATCTTCGCGGGTTTGACCCAGCCAGTCGGCATGATCCAGTGCGACCCCGGTCACCACTGCCACATCCGGATCGACGATATTAACTGCATCCAGCCGGCCACCAAGGCCCGCCTCAAGAACAGCCACATCCAGGTTTGAGCGGGTAAAAACCCAAAAAGCGGCCAGCGTTCCCATTTCAAAGTAGGTCAGACTGGTCTTGCCACGCACCGCCTCTATGGCACTAAAGGCTTCGCAGAGCAACTCGTCACTGACTGCTTCGCCTTCTATCTGGATTCGTTCGTTGTAGCGCAAAAAATGTGGCGAACTGTAAACACCAACACGCAACCCTTGTGCCCGGCACAAAGCAGCAATAAAGGCACAGGTCGAGCCCTTGCCGTTGGTCCCGGTAACGGTCACCACTTTGGGAGCAGGTTTGGGCAGTTTCATTCTGTCAGCCACATCACGGATGCGCTGCAGGCCCAGTTCAATCTCGCTGGGGTGCAGTTGCTCCAGCCAGCCTAGCCACTGCTCAAGGCTGCGCGCGCTCATTCGGCAGCCTGTTCTGGTTGCTCAGAGACCTCTCGCAATATCGGACGTACCTGCATGGGGGCATTCACCAGCTTGCGCAGGATCGCGGCAATTCGCAGACGCAGCTCCGCCCGCGGCACGATCATGTCAATAGCTCCATGTTCCAGCAAGAATTCGCTGCGCTGGAAACCTTCGGGCAGCTTTTCACGCACGGTTTGCTCAATCACCCGCGGACCGGCAAAACCAACCAGCGCCTTGGGCTCACCAATGATAATGTCACCCAGCATTGCAAGGCTTGCAGATACGCCCCCATAAACCGGGTCAGTCAACACAGAAATGAAGGGAATACCTTCTTCACGCAGGCGCGCAATGACCGCTGATGTTTTTGCCATTTGCATCAGCGACAGCAACGCCTCTTGCATACGCGCACCACCGGAGGCAGAAAAGCAGATCAACGGGCAACGCTTTTCCAGCGCTACATTGGCTGCCTGAACAAATCGCTCACCAACCACTGCCCCCATGGAGCCACCCATAAAAGAAAACTCGAACGCAGCAGCCACCACCGGCATACCCTCAAGAGTACCGCTCATGGCAATCAGGGCATCATTTTCTCCCGTATGTTTCTGGGCAGCTTTCAGGCGATCACTGTAGCGCTTGCTGTCCCTGAATTTCAGGCGGTCAACTGGCTCCAGATCTTCTGCTATTTCCTCACGGCCATCCTCGTCCAGAAAAATATCAAGCCGCGTACGGGCATCAATCCGCATGTGGTGTTCACATTTGGTACAGACATCCAGCGCCTTTTCCAGCTCGGGCTTGTAGAGTACGGCATCACAGGCCGGGCACTTGTGCCACAAGCCTTCGGGAATCGTGCTTTTCTTGACCTCGGAACGCATGATTGAGGGGATAAATTTGTCAACCAGCCAGTTACTCATTCGTAAAGTACTCCTCGTAGCACCCTGCATGCCGGTTGCATGCCGGTGTATTCCTGCCACACAGCGGACAGGTTTTCTCTTGTTTGAAAGCCACTGTGTGACGGCCGCAAAGATGAAACCGTCACACCTCGATTGTTACCGGGCATTGCCATAATGCGCAGCGCAAATGAAAGCCCGAACCTTTGCCGCATCCTTGATACCCTTGTCCGCCTCTACGCCACCACTTACATCAACCGCCCAGGGCTGCACCTGCCCGATTGCATGGGCAACATTATCCACATCCAGCCCTCCGGCGAGTATCAGCGCTTTGGCTAAACTGGACGGAATGGCATTCCAGTCAAATGTTTGCCCCGTTCCGCCTGGCACTCCTGCCACGTAAGCATCAAGCAAAATGCCGCGCGCCCCAGTGTAGCTGTTTGCCAAGGCAGCAATATCGACCCCCGGCTGCATGCGCAATGCCTTGATGTAAGGCCGGCCGAACGACTCGCAAAACTCCGGACTCTCATCACCATGGAACTGTAGCAAGTCCAGTGGCACCTGCTCCAGCACCCTGTTGACTTCATCTGCAGCCGCATTCACGAACAAACCGGTAGCCGTGACGAACGCCGGCAGTTGACGCACGATGCTGCCCGCTACTGCCGGAGTCACAGCCCTGGGGCTGGGAGGGTAAAAAACGAAGCCGAGGGCATCGGCGCCGGCCTGCACAGCCACCTGCGCATCCTCAAGACGGGTGATGCCACAAATCTTAACTCTGGTTTTCATCATTCGTTCCGGCAAAAACATCCGGCATTGCGCCAAGAAAGTGTGGCCCCAGGGGTCGCCGGGGCAGATTAAACTGTTCGGGATATTCCACCTGAACCAGATACAGGCCGTATGCCGGTGCTGTGGCTCCGGCAGCAGCCCGCTGACGAGCCTGCAGTACCTGCTGCATCCACTCCGGTGGTTTTTCGCCCGCACCTATCTTCATCAGGGTGCCGGCGATATTGCGCACCATATGGTGTAAAAATGCCGAAGCACGCACGTCCAGTACAATAAAACGCCCGTACTTGGTAAGACAAATGCCATCCAGTGTTTTTACCGGTGACTTGGCCTGACAGTCGCTGTCGCGAAACGAGCTGAAATCATGGGTTCCCAGCAAATACTTTGCAGCCTGATTCATTCGGCCGACATCCAGTGACTTGTGCGTCCAGGTAATACTTGTACCCAGCAAGGCCGGACGCACCGGGTCCGAGTAAATAACATAACGGTAACGACGGCGGCAGGCACTAAACCGGGCATGAAAATCTTCGGTCACCTGATGCACCCAAAGCACGCTGATATCCTTGGGCAAGTACCGGTTGCTGCCAAAAAGCCAGCCTGCCGGTTTGCGCATCACACTGGTTTCAAAATGCAGCACCTGTTCGCAGGCGTGCACACCGGCATCGGTGCGTCCGGCACAAACCAGCCGCACCGGCTCCCCGCCTGCCACTTCGCTCAGGGCCTTTTCCAGCGCCCCCTGCACCGTCGGCAGCTCATTATTCTGCAGCTGAAAGCCGTAGTAAGCCGAACCGTTGTACTCAACACCGAGGGCTATCCTGAAAACAGCTGCGGCAGTCGTTTCGACTGCCGCAGCGGATCGTTGCATGGTTTTCATGGGTTACCCAAGCCTGGTCATCAGCTCCTTGGCCAGCTCCTGATGTTCGGGAGCACCATCACGCAGCACTTCGTCCAGAATTTCACGTGCACCTTCAATGTCGCCCATATCAATCCAGGCTGAGGCCAGATCCAGTTTGGTCTTGTCTTCATCATCCCCTTGCAGGAAGGCAAAGTCATCGTCCAGCTCCTGCTCCAGAGCTGCCAGCACATCGTCTTCCACTTCGCTTGCTGATTCTTGTGCCTGTTCGACTTCCGGCGTGGACAGGTCCAGCCCGGCATCCAGGCCAAACAGTTCATCCAGCTCATCACCTTGCTCCGTTTGCACTGGTGGCGGCTCAGCCGGCTCCTGCAAGGTTTCCTGGATGTCACCCTGCAGTGCATTAAAGCTGTTTTCCAGCGATTCAAGCTCTGACTCTAGCGTGCCTACATCCAGGTCATCGATAAAGTCCGAAGTCTGGGTTTCATCCAGCGGCAATGACAGGTCAAGATCCTGGCCAAACCCGGCTGCTTCCGTATCAGCAGCAGCCGGGGCCTGGTCATCAAACTGAAAGTCCTCCAGCGCAAACCCCTCATCCAGATTCAAGCTGTCTTCCCGGGTTTCTTCCAGGCTGTCGGCTTCTGGCAACTCGAAATCTTCCAGTGTCAAATCTTCGATTTCCGGCAGCTCAAAGCTGTCCAGACCAGACTCCCCCTCCAGCTCGTTTTCCACCGACTCCAGCAGGCTGGCAAACTCATCCTCGGCAGACGGCTCTGTTTCCAGCGTCTTGCTGCCTGGCTCCGGGTCATTGAGCAAACCGTCCAGGTCGGGAATATCTTCGGCAAGCACATCCACATCGCTTTCCTGCGCAGTGCCAGTCACCCCGGTCCCGGGCATGTCCAGCATGATGTCGTCCAGGCTCAAGCCGCCATCATCCTCGCCCAGCATATGTGGAAAGCGCTGGCGCATGGCATTCATGCCAGCCTGGTCTGCCCCCATGGCTTCCAGCTCTTCAACTTGCTGCAGGAAAGCATTGCGGTCTTCAAGGTCCGCATAGACCTCCAGCAATTTAAAGCGCAGGTTTTCGCGCTGCGGGTCGGCATCAATCGCCTTCAGCAAAACATCAGCTGCTTGGCTGAAGCGGCCAAAAGCAATAAAGCTTTCTGCCTCATCAATCGGGTCTGGCGTCTCCGCCGCTTGTGCAGCCGGCTGATCGGTAAATTCGGCCGGTTCTTCCATACCCGCTTTCGGGTCGTCCAGCACTCCGTCCAGCACATCAAGATCCGCTTCCATGCTTTCGTCCCCATCCGGCATGGCCATTACCGGATCTTGTGCAAACAGGCCTTCTTCTTCCGGCGGCAGCACTTCTTGCTTTGCCTGCTGACGGCGGCGCAGGAGCAAAAGCAATAACAACAAGCCAACACCACCCCCGGCCGCTGGCAGCAACATGGGGTTTTCCATCAGCTCTTCAACAAAGCTCTTGGGCGCAGGAGGCGGGTCGAGCACTACCGGTTTTGGTTTTGGTTTCGAATCTGCTTGCTGCTCGGCGGGCTTGCTCTCGACAGCCGCCGGGGCTGCAGTTTCGGCGAGCTCAGCGGGTTCTGTCTTCTTTTCTTCTGCCTCTTCATCAGCGGACCCGTCTGCGGCAACTGCGCCTTCCCTGGAAGGATCAGGTACAACCACTTCCTGCTCTGGTACAGCCTCGCCTGGAGCGTCTTTAACATCCGCCGCGGTTGTTTCCAGTTCTTCTGCTGCAGTCACCAGTGCTGCTTGCTCTTCATCCGTCAAGTTCTGCAAGTTGGCCAGCTGTGTGTTCTTGAGCTCCAGCAGGCGCTGCAGCTTTTCAACCTGGCTGTTCAGCTCCTCAACACGGCTGGCCAGATCTTCGTTCTGCAGGCGGCTGGAGTCCAGCTGCTCCTTGGCCAACGCCAGCTGATCAGCCAGTGCGCTGTCTGTGCTGCCACTATCACTGCCGGCTTCAGTTTTACCGGTCTCACCGGCCACCAGGCGCAGGCTGTCACCCTGTTCTACCCTGGCTGGTGCTGCTGCAGCAGTATCCCGGCGGCGGGCATCCAGCTGGCGCTCGACCACACCACCACGCCATGCGTCAACCTGGCTCTGGAATTCGGCTACCGCATCGGTACGGCTACGCTGGCGAATCTGCTCAGCATTTGGCAGTTTCAGGACCTGGCCGCTTTTCAAGCGGTTGATGTTTCCATCAATAAAAGCATCCGGGTTCAAGTCCTGTATTGCCAGCATGGTTTGATGTACAGAGCCGCCGCTGCGGTTGGCCCTCAAGGCAATTTCCCACAGGGTATCGTTTGTCTGTACACGATACTGGTCACCCTGCAGTGTTTGCTGGGCAGCCGCAGCCGGGGCCGTGCCACGGGGCGGTATGCGAACACTTGTTGACTGCTCCGGTGCGCGCCCTGCTGCAGGCGCAGCGGCTGGCGTTGTGGTGGGTGCGTCACGATACACCAGCTCTTGTGGTGTATACATGGGCGGGTCAAGCAGCAATGTATATTCTTTCAACAGCCGGCCGGCTGGCCAGTACACTTCCAACAAGAAGTTAAGGAAAGGCTCGCGCACAGCCTGGCTACTGGTTACACGAACAATGCTTTTACCGTTTTGCCGGATAACCGGAGTAAACCTCAAGTTATTCAGGAAAAACTGCCGGTCAACACCAGCACGGCTGAAGTCCTCGGCCGAAGCGAGCTTCGACCTGATTTCATCAGGGCTCAGCCCTTTGGTATCCAGCAGTTCAATTTCTGCTACCAGGGGTTCATTTAAGGCTGACTTGACCGATATTTCACCCAGTCCCAGTGCATGGGCCATCCCGGAAGCCATGGAGGTAGCAGCCGCCACTGCCAATACCAGTTTGCGCACCTGAAGCATATAGCATTTCCCTTATTTTCTTTGGCAATTCTCAGACGGCGTGAAACCAACAAGCAGGGTACCGGAGACTGCTTAACCATCCATCTAGAGCCACTAGCAACATGACCAGCTAGAATTGCCTTTCACTTGGTAACGTAAGTATCTTTGAGCATTTGGCTTTTAGCAACAGCCAAACCCGATTATTCGACCTATTGCACGCTTCGCGTGCCTCATTTTTGACCTGGAGCACAATTCATTGCGTACAACAGGCGGCACAACATAATAAAAAGGCTGCCAACAAAGTGACAGCCTCTTGTGGTCGTTAGTGCTCAAGCAAAATACGCAACATGCGCCGCAGTGGTTCTGCTGCACCCCAAAGCAGCTGGTCACCTACAGTGAAAGCGCCCAAATAGTGCGAACCCATGTTCAGCTTGCGCAACCGCCCTACCGGAACGTTCAACGTGCCGGTTACAGCTGTAGGCGTCAGCTCCTGCATGGTTTGCTCGCGATTATTGGGTACCAGTTTCACCCAAGGGTTGTGCTGGCTGATCAGGTTCTCAATGTCGGACAGGGGCACATCTTTGTTCAGCTTGATGGTTAACGCCTGGCTATGGCTGCGCATGGCGCCCACCCGCACACAGATTCCGTCAATGTGAATCGGGTTCTTAAAGCGGCCCAGAATTTTGTTGGTCTCGGCCTGTGCTTTCCACTCTTCACGGCTCTGACCGTTGGGCAGTGCACTGTCAATCCAGGGAATCAGGCTGCCGGCCAGCGGCACTCCAAAATGTTCGACTGGAATATCATCGCCGCGCTGGGCTGCCGCAACCTGACGGTCGATGTCCAGAATGGCTGTAGCCGGGTCTGCCAGCTCGTCTGCCACTACATCACGCAGGTGGCCCATCTGGTTCAGCAGCTCGCGCATGTTCTGCGCGCCCGAACCACTGGCTGCCTGATAAGTCATGGCACTCATCCATTCGACCAGGCCAGCCTCAAACAGTCCGCCCAGCCCCATCAGCATCAGGCTGACAGTGCAGTTGCCGCCAACAAAGGTTTTTACCCCGGCATCAAGCCCTTTATCGATCATCTTCCGGTTAACCGGATCCAGCACGATAATGGAATCATCCTGCATGCGCAGACCAGAGGCTGCGTCAATCCAGTAACCACCCCAGCCGGCTTCACGCAACTTGGGGAAAACCTCGTTGGTGTAGTCACTGCCCTGGCAGGTCAGGATTACATCCAGGCCTTTCAGGGTGTTGATGTCGTAGGCGTCTTTCAGTGCAGGTGTGTCCTTGCCAATGGCAGGGCCCTGACCACCCACGTTGGAGGTGGTAAAAAAGACTGGTTCGATCAGGTCAAAATCCCGCTCTTCCAGCATACGCTGCATCAGCACGGAACCAACCATGCCACGCCAGCCTACAAATCCAACTCGTTTCATCTAACTACACCTTTATCAATGGCGGCCGGTACCACAGCAAGCCATACCAGCCAGGTAATTTTCCCTTACAGTTGCTGCAAAGCAGCAACAACAGCATCGCCCATTTCAGCGGTGCCGACCTGACGCATACCCTCAGACATGATGTCTCCGGTACGCAAGCCCTGGTCCAGCACGTTGCTCACTGCTTGCTCGACAGCATCGGCAGCATCTGCCCGGCTGAAGCTGTAGCGTAACATCATGGATACGGACAGAATGGTTGCCAGCGGGTTCGCCAGCCCCTTGCCAGCAATATCCGGCGCGGAACCATGGCAAGGTTCGTACATGCCCTTGTTGTTGGAGTCCAGAGAGGCAGAAGGCAGCATGCCAATCGAGCCGGTCAGCATGGATGCCTGGTCCGACAGAATATCACCAAACATGTTGTCGGTGACAACTACGTCAAACTGTTTGGGCGCACGCACCAGTTGCATGGCAGCATTATCCACATACATGTGACTCAGTTCCACATCAGGATAATCCTTGGCGACTTCTTCTACAACCTCACGCCACAGCTGGCTGGACGCCAGCACGTTGGCTTTGTCCACCGAGCAGAGTTTTTTGTTGCGCACCATGGCCATGTCGAAACCGACACGGGCAATGCGGCGGATCTCGCTTTCGCTGTATGGCAGGGTATCAAACGCCTTGCGCTCGCCGTTTTCAACGATCTGATCACGCGGCGCACCAAAATAAATACCGCCGGTCAGCTCGCGCACAATCAGGATATCCAGCCCGGATACCACTTCGGGCTTGAGGCTGGAAGCATCGGCCAGTTGTGGATACAAAATGGCTGGACGCAGGTTGGCAAACAGACCCAGCTCGGAGCGGATTTTCAGCAGGCCACGCTCAGGACGGATGCTTTTTTCGATGGTATCCCACTTGGGGCCACCCACGGCACCTAGCAGCACCGCATCAACTTCGCGCGCCAGCTCAAGTGTTGAGTCGGCCAGCGGCACGCCATGCTTGTCAATCGCTGCGCCGCCCAGCTCTCCCTCAACGGTTTCCAGGCCCAGGTTGAATTTTTCGTTGGCCAGGTTTAGGACCTTGACTGCTTCGGCGATGATTTCCGGGCCAATGCCGTCACCTGGGAGTATTAGGATTTTTTTGTTCATGGTTTTCTCTTTTTTAATTGCAAATGTTTTTTGTGTGGCGGTGTTTTTTCAGGGCGGTGTGTGGCGGTGTTTTTCAGTGCGGTGTGTGATGGCGGGTACAGCTCTGTGCGGCGGCTGACGCACCCGCGCCGAAACAAGTTTCGTCACAGGTGCTGATGCCTTGCACAGACCTGCACCCGCCAAAATACACACCTGCTGGTTGGGAGGGGGGTGGTGCGGCTACGCCGCACTGCTGTCGCGCGTTTAGTTAGTCATTTTGCGTGAAAAAATACCAAATCTTCAACTACCCACGAATGCAGCAGAGCCACATCAACCTATCACCTGTCACGCGATAGCAGGCGGGCAACGCCCGCCCCTCCTCTCTCACCCGTTTGCACGGAGTTGGTGGGGTTTCAGGTGTAGTGGAGTAAAGCCTATGCGGCCATGGATGGCCGCATGGAGCCTACAGGGACGTCCTTGCGGCGTCTTTACGGAACTACACCTGAAAACCTAACCCACCCACACAGTGCAAACAAAAATCACCCAGCCAATGCCCCAAACAACCACGGGTATTTCTGCTTGTAGCCGCTTTCAAAAGCCCGGATCTCGTCTTCGTCCTGCAGTGTCAGGCCAATGTCATCCAGACCGTTAAGCAGGCAGTGCTTGCGGAAGGCATCGACCTCAAACTGGTAGCTCACGCCATCGCCGCGAATAACTTTTTGCTCGGCCAGATCAACCGTCAGCTGATAGCCTTCGTTGTCCACCGTCAGCTGCATCAGCTCGTCCACCGCAGCCTGCGGCAGGATGATCGGCAACAGGCCGTTCTTGAAGCTGTTGTTGTAGAAAATATCGGCAAAGCTCGGCGCGATGATGGCACGAAAGCCGTACTCATCCAGCGCCCATGGCGCGTGCTCACGGCTGGAGCCACAACCAAAGTTTTCCTGCGCCAGCAAAATGCTGGCACCCTGATAACGCGGCTGGTTGAGTACAAACTCGGTGTTTATCGGGCGCTTGCTGTTGTCTTGGCCGGGCTGGCCTTCGTCCAGATAGCGCCACTCGTCAAACAGGTTTTCACCAAAACCGGTGCGCTTGATCGACTTCAAAAACTGCTTGGGGATGATCTGGTCGGTGTCCACGTTGGCGCGATCGAGCGGTGCCACCAAACCCTGATGTTGTGTAAAGGCTTTCATTAGTTGGCTCCTTGCATGAGTTCACGCACGTCGATGAAATGACCGGTAACCGCGGCGGCGGCGGCCATCGCCGGGCTGACCAGGTGGGTGCGCCCGCCATTGCCCTGACGGCCTTCAAAGTTGCGGTTGGAGGTCGAAGCACAGTGCTCGCCGCTGCCCAGCTTGTCCGGGTTCATCGCCAGACACATGGAGCAACCCGGCTCGCGCCATTCAAAACCGGCCTCGATAAAGATTTTGTCCAGCCCTTCTTCTTCGGCCTGCTTTTTCACCAGCCCGGAACCCGGCACCACCATGGCCTGAATCACGTTGTCCGCGACTTTGCGGCCCTTGGCCACTGCGGCGGCCTCGCGCAGGTCTTCAATGCGCGAGTTGGTGCAAGAACCAATAAACACGCGGTCCAGCTTGATATCGGTAATCGCCTGGTTGGCGCTCAGGCCCATGTATTTCAGCGCACGTTCGATGGAGTCCTTCTTCACCGGGTCGCTCTCTTTGGCCGGGTCCGGCACATTGGCATCGACCGGCAACACCATTTCGGGTGAAGTACCCCAGCTGACCTGCGGCTTGATGTCTTCGGCGCGCAGCTCGACCACGGTGTCAAACTGGGCGTCATCATCGGACACCAGGGTTTCCCACAGCGCAACTGCGGCATCCCAGTCAGCGCCTTTCGGAGCAAACGGACGGCCCTTGACGTACTCGATGGTTTTTTCGTCCACCGCCACCATGCCGACGCGGGCACCGGCTTCGATGGACATGTTGCAAATGGTCATGCGGCCTTCCATGGACAAATCACGGATGGCGCTACCGGCAAACTCCAGCGCGTGGCCGTTGCCGCCCGCGGTGCCGATCTTGCCGATAATGGCCAGCACGATGTCTTTCGCAGTCACGCCCGCGCCGAGTTTACCTTCGACACGCACCTGCATGTTTTTCATCTTTTTGGCCACCAGACACTGGGTCGCCAGTACGTGTTCGACCTCGGAGGTGCCGATACCGTGCGCCAGCGCACCAAAAGCACCATGGGTAGAGGTATGCGAGTCGCCGCAGACAATGGTCATGCCCGGCAGGGTTGCGCCCTGCTCCGGCCCGATCACGTGCACGATGCCCTGACGGATGTCGTTCATCGGGAACTGCAAAATACCGAAATCGTTACAGTTGTCGTCCAGGGTTTTCACCTGAATACGGGAGACTTCATCCTTGATGGCCTCAATGCCGCCGGCACGCTCTGCCGTTGTGGTCGGCACGTTGTGATCTGGCGTGGCAATGTTGGCATCAATCCGCCATGGCTGGCGACCGGCCAGACGCAGGCCTTCAAACGCCTGGGGTGAAGTCACTTCGTGGAGAATGTGGCGGTCAATGTAGATCAAGGATGAGCCGTCATCACGGCGCTTGACCTCATGCATTTCCCACAGCTTGTCGTAGAGTGTTTTACCAGCCATCAGGAATCCTCAACTTGCTTTATGATTTTTTATGTAAGCGTGGTAACAGGATTCCGTAAAGTCGCCGCAAGTACATCTGACCGCCGTCCATGGCCGCAAAGCTTTGCTCCACCCTGTTACCCCGCCATCAACCATGTGCACAACGCCACTTCAAGTTGTAGTCATGCACAGAGTAAAAATGCGCTATCAAATGCTTCAGACAAAGCACAGGCAACTCTATGGGTAAGATGATATTCATGACACACCTATAACTCCAATGGTAAAATTTTATCCACTGCATTCCACAAAGGAATACCAGCATGGATCTGGCCAGCCTCAATACCTTTATAGCCATTGCCGAACTGGGCAGTTTTTCGCTTGCCGGTGACAAGCTGCACATCACCCAGCCAGCCGTCAGCAAGCGCCTGCTGGCACTGGAAGAACAGCTCGGCGCCCGCCTGTTTGACCGCCTGGGCCGCGACGTGCGCCTGACCCAGGCCGGCGAAGCCCTGCTGCCACGCGCCTACCGCATCATCAACGAACTGGAAGACACCCGGCGGGCGCTGCACAACCTCAATGAAAACGTCAGCGGCCGCCTCAGTCTGGCCACCAGTCACCATATCGGCCTGCGCCGGCTACCACCGATATTGCGCCGCTACACCCGCGACTACCCCGATGTAGTGCTCGACATCCGCTTTCTGGACTCCGAAGTGGCCTATCAGGACGTGCTGCACGGACGCTGCGAGCTGGCCCTGATTACCCTGTCGCCGCAGCAAATGGAGCCGATCCGCAGCGTGCATGTCTGGCAGGACGAGCTGGTATTTGTCGTGGCTCCCGGCCATCCGCTCAGCCAGCAAGCCAGCGTCAGCCTGCACGACCTGTGCAACTGGCCCGCTGTTTTTCCCGGCAGCCAGACCTTCACCAGCAAAATCGTGCTCAACCTGTTCAGCGCCAACAGCCTCACACCGAACATCCACATGCACACCAACTATCTGGAAACCATCAAAATGCTGGTCTCCATCGGCCTGGCCTGGAGCGTACTGCCGCGCACCATGCTGGATGACGAAGTGCGCGAGCTGCACCTGCCTGGCGTACAGCTTGGCCGCGAACTGGGCTACATCCTGCATCCCGAGCGCACCCTGTCCAATGCCGCACAGGCTTTTATCCAGTCGCTACAGCAGCCTGCAACAGAGGGCTAATCCAGCCGCGGCAGCGGGTATCCGGCCTGCCGGCGGACACAAAACGGCAAAACAATCTCCCGCAAAAAACCTGACATTTACCACCGTTAGCTGCCTGTTTATTATTTTTCACAGCAAATGAAGTAAGATGGCGCAGATTACCGTTTCAACACCCTGCTGCGGCAGGCGTTATGACTACAGGAAACCTGCAACACCATGCGCGAAAGATTCTGGGAGCACTACTCCCTCGGCGAGCTTAACGCCAAAGAATGGGAAGCACTCTGCGACGGCTGCGGCCAGTGCTGCCTGGTCCGTGAAACCGAAGGCAATCAGGTCACCGTATACAGCATCGCCTGTGAACTGCTCGACATCGAAAACAGCCGCTGCTCGGACTATGAAAACCGCCTGAAAACCGTGCCCTCCTGCCACAAACTGACCCCTGAGAATGTACCCCGTTACAACTGGCTGCCCGAGTCCTGCAGCTATCGCCGCATCCACCGTGGCGAAAAACTGCCCGCCTGGCATCCTCTGCTGGCTGGCGACCGCAAGCGCATGCGTAAAAAAGGCATTACCATTTGTCGCAGCGCAGTACCTTCCAGTCAGGTGCCACGACGCAAACGCGATCAGCACATCATCAAGGTCAAAGCGATTTAAAGCCGCCCGCGGGAGGCGAATATGGAAAAACACAGATTCACACTTCGCCTCCTGCACACCAGCGAATACCCAGCTGCTGTCAAGATTTGCGCTCGTGCTATGCGCGACAACCCGATTCATATACGGGTATTTGGCCATAACAGCAAACTGCGCCAACGCAGGCTGCAGCGTTTCTTCCCCACCCTGATCAATTACCTTGCCAACAAAGGTGAATTGTATGGTGCGTTTGAACGCGACCTGCTGATAGGCGTACTCGGCATCCTGCCGCCCGGACACTGTCAGCCCTCCTTACCTGAAATCATCCGCTTATTGCCCGGCCTGCTGAAATCCAACAGTTTATTTGGCACTGCCCGCACTCTTTATTGGTTGTCCCGCTGGGCCAGACTTGATCCAGTCACGCCGCACTGGCATCTCGGGCCTTTGGCGGTTGTTCCCGAGCATCAAGGCAAAGGCGCTGGTCGTCAGCTCATGGAACTTGCCTGTCAACATGGCGGCAATGACTTGCTCTATCTGGAAACCGACAAGCCGGAAAATGTCACTTTTTACCAGTCACTGGGGTTTGGCATCATCAAAACAGTCAGCATCTTGGGTAGTCAGTGCTGGTTAATGACACGCAGCCAACCAAAGCGGACGTAGCTGCGATTTTGCATTACGGTGTCTGGTCAGGGCAGGACACTGCGCCAGACTGACGCTTGTCCGTGTCAGCAAGCTGCCACGAACCGCTAATGCCTGACTCTGGTCCTGTCCGGACCTAATAAACCTTGTGCAGGGGGAGGGTTTGTCCCGCCATTGTTGATGACTGGATGCTGTCGCGGTGCTTTCCTGCGAGTGCAAGCCTGTTGGTGACTGATTGCCTTGCTGCTCGGGAGTTTAGGCCAGCGCCTGGATGAGGTGGGTTTTGCCGAGTTTAACGCTAGCAAGCAAGTTCTTGATACATCCGATAACAACATCGTTGTTGAGACGATGAGTATTTACACTTGGTCTGCTCAACCCTGGCAAGCGGCCAACTGACCGATGCCCGCAAAAGCAGCGGCCAGTCGACTCACCATCAAAGTGTAATTTTCGCACCCAGCAGTTTAACAAAAGCCGCCAGCCACGCCGGATGCGCAGGCCAGGCTGGTGCTGTGACCAGATTGCCTTGTGTATGCGCCTGATCCACCGGAATATCCATATAGGTTCCACCCGCCAGCTTTACATCAGGTCCACAAGCAGGATATGCACTGCATTCGCGCCCTTGCAGCACACCTGCTGCAGCCAGTAACTGTGCACCGTGACACACGGAAGCAATCGGCTTATTCGCCGTATTAAACTGCTGCACAATTTCAACAACCCTGGGATTCAACCGCAAATACTCCGGCGCGCGACCACCCGGAATGACCAGCCCTACATAATCGTCCACATTGACCCGGTCAAAATCATAATTAAGGGCAAAGTTATGGCCCGGTTTTTCAGTGTAGGTCTGATCACCTTCAAAATCATGGATGGCTGTTTTTACCGTATCGCCGGCTTTTTTATCAGGACAAACCGTATGCACCTCATAGCCCAACATCGTCAGGGCCTGAAACGGCACCATGGTTTCGTAGTCTTCTGTAAAGTCTCCTGCGAGCAGGAGCAGTTTTTTGTTTGACATGACTTTCTCCGAGTTCTGCAACATGGGAGCAAGCATTGTGCAATAGCCGGATGCGTGGCTGCCATCATCCTTTTGTGAGGAAGCTGCTCAATTAACCACAATGCAGTTCCTCACTAACAGCCACATGAAAATCCGAAAAAACATCGAACGGCCCAATCAAGTTAAATAAAAGCCACTCTGTTCAACCATTTACCTCTTCCTTAACCCTATGTGGCAAACATGGCATACTCGCCATCTTTACTTACACGCAGGTCCAGGACACAACCCATGGAAACTTGGAAGCCAAACCCGGAAGCCACCGACAATTTCATCACCCGCTGGCAAGAAGGCGGCGGCAGCGAACGCGCCAACTACCAGCTATTTTTGATGGAGCTGTGCGAACTGCTGGAGTTGCCCAAGGCCGACCCCGCTAGCGACGACACCCGCGACAACGCCTATGTGTTTGAGCGCCGCGTCATCATCAACAAGCCCGACGGCAGCACCAGCAACGGCTTTATCGACCTCTACAAACGCGGCTGTTTTGTGCTCGAAGCCAAACAAAGCGGCCTCAACATGGAAACCGGCGGCTGGGACCGCGCCATGCTCCGCGCCCACAATCAGGCCGACCAATACGTCCGCGCCCTGCCCAGCGACGAAGGCCGACCGCCCTTTATCGTCGTCACCGACGTAGGCCGCAGCATCGAGTTATACGCCGAATTTTCCCGCTCTGGCGCAACCTACACGCCGTTTCCCGATGCGCGCAGCCACCGCATCAGCCTGCAACAGCTGACCCGGCCCGAGATCCAGCAGCGCCTGCGCCAGGTCTGGCTCAACCCGCTGGCGCTCGACCCCAGCCGCGAGTCCGCCCGCGTCACCCGCGAAATTGCCGACCAGCTGGCCAAACTGGCCAAATCCCTCGAAGCCGACGGCCACCCCGCCCAGCACGTCGCCGACTTCATGATGCGCGCCCTGTTCACCATGTTTGCCGAAGACGTCGGCCTGCTGCCCGCCCACAGCTTTGCCGACCTGCTCAAGCGTCTGCAAAGCAACCCCGACAACTTCGCCCCCATGCTGGAAAACCTGTGGCACAGCATGAACCAGGGCGGCTTTTCACCCATTCTGGAAAGCAGCGTCCTGCGCTTTAACGGCGGCCTGTTCGCCAGCCCGCAGGCGCTGCCGCTTAACCGCGACCAGATCGAATTATTGCTTAAAGCCGCTGCTGCCGACTGGACCTATGTAGAACCGGCCATTTTCGGTACCTTGCTGGAACGCGCGCTCGACCCGCGTGAACGCCACAAACTGGGTGCCCACTACACACCCCGCGCCTATGTCGAACGGCTGGTGCTGCCCACCGTCATCGAACCGCTGCGCAAAGAATGGCAAGACGTACAAACCGCCGCGCTGGCCTACCAAAACCAGAACAAACCCAAACAGGCCGTCGCCGAAGTGCGCAACTTCCACCAGCACCTGTGCGAACTGCGCATCCTCGACCCCGCCTGCGGCAGCGGCAACTTCCTCTACGTCACCCTGGAGCACATGAAACGTCTGGAAGGCGAAGTGCTTAATTTGCTGGGCGACTTGGGCGAAACCCAGGGCTTATTAGAACTACAAGGCATAACCGTTGACCCGCACCAGTTCCTCGGGCTGGAAATCAACCCCCGCGCCGCCCGCATTGCCGAAATGGTGCTCTGGATCGGCTACCTGCAATGGCACTACCGCACCCACGGCAAAATCAACCCGCCCGAACCCGTGCTGCGCGACTTTAAAAACATCGAAAACCGCGACGCCCTGCTCGACTACGATGCACAAGAGCTGCTCTGTGACGATGAAGGCCGCCCGCTGACCCGCTGGGACGGCATCACCTACAAAACCAGCCCCGTCACCGGCGAGCCCGTGCCCGACGAATCCGCACAAATCGAGCAATACCGCTACATTAATCCGCGCAAAGCCGAATGGCCGCAGGCGGATTATATTGTCGGCAACCCGCCGTTTATTGGTGCCTCCACCATGCGCCGCGCCCTCGGCGACGGTTATGTCGATGCCGTGCGCTCCACCTGGAAAGAAATCCCCGAGTCTGCCGATTTTGTCATGTACTGGTGGCATATCGCCGCCGAAGCCGTGCGTGCTGGCAGCGCCCAACAGTTTGGTTTTATTACCACCAACTCCATCAAGCAAACCTTCAACCGCCGAGTGGTGCAGGCACAGCTGGAAGCCAAGAAAAACCCGCTGTCGCTGGCCTTTGCCATCCCTGATCACCCCTGGGTTGATGCAGCGGACGGTGCAGCGGTGCGTATTGCCATGACCGTTGGCAGCACCTCGGTGGATACAGGCCGCCTGCTGCAAGTACGGGAAGAAACTGCATCCAAGAATGTGCAGGATGAGATTGATGTGCGGTTGGGCGAGCAACGCGGCATTCTGTTTGCTGACTTGAAAACAGGCGCCAATGTTACTGCTGCCAAACAACTACAATCAAATCAAGGAATAGCAATAAAAGGATTTGAACTCGGAAACCAAGGCTTTCTGATTGAAAAAGAGCAAGCAATAGCAATAATTACTAACGACCAAGAAAACACAAAAGTACTGAAGCCATACCTAAACGGAAGCCAGCTAGTAAATGGCACTGTTAAGTTCTACGTTATAGATCTGCATGGCTTTAGTGATACAGATGCCAGAGCAAAATATCCGAATTTGTATCAAATTATTTTGGATCGAGTAAAAGATTCAAGAGCCCTTAATAGGGAGAGTCGGACAGCTAGCAAGTGGTGGCTATTCAGAAGGTCAGGACAAGCCTTAAGAGATGCAGTGAGTAACATAGATCGTTACATCGCAACAACCAGAACAGCAAAACATAGAGTGTTCCAGTTTTTGGACTCCTCTTATATTTCAGAAAGCAAAATCGTTGTAGTCGCATTAGATAGTGCTTTAAAGCTCGGTTGCCTCGGCTCTAGAATTCATTGCTACTGGGCGATTTCTTCAGGAGCTTCTTTAGGCATAGGCAATGACCCCACTTATAACCACACCGATTGCTTCGAAACCTTCCCCTTCCCCGAAGCCAGCGAAACCCAAAAGACAACCATCCGCGAGCTGGCCGAACGTCTCGACGCCCACCGCAAACGCCAGCAGGAACAACACCCCGACCTGACATTAACCGGCATGTACAACGTGCTGGAAAAATTGCGCGCCGAAGAACCGCTAACCGCCAAAGAAAAAACCATCCACGAACAGGGACTGGTTTCCGTCCTGCGCGAGTTGCACGACGACCTCGACCGCGCCGTGTTCGACGCCTACGGCTGGAACGATCTGGCCGAACAACTGGTCGGCCTGCCCGGAGCCACCACCCCGCTGCCCGACAAACCCGAAGCCCAGGCCGCCGCCGAAGAAGAACTGCTCAAGCGTCTGGTCGAACTCAACGCCCAGCGCGCCGCCGAAGAAGCCCAGGGCAACATCCGCTGGCTACGCCCCGAATACCAAGACCCCAATTACGGCCAGAACCAGGAGCAAACCACCAGCACACAAGCCGAACTCGACACCAGCAGCCAAACCGCGCCTGCCGCAACCGCCACCAGCGGCAAATCCACCTGGCCCAAAACCATGCGCGAACAAATCAGCGCCGTACGCAACACCCTGCAAACCGGCCCGCAAACCGCCGAACAGCTCGCCAGCCAATTCCGCGGCAAACGCCAGGATGCCGTCCAGTCCGTCCTCGACGCCCTGCAAGAGCTGGGCATCGTCACCCAAAAAGATGACAGCCTCTACAGCCTGGCAGGAGGTAATTGACAATGACCCGCCCGATCCCCACCTATGATCTCTTTGTTGAACCGCTGCTACGGATTTTGGCGCAAAAGCCTGACGGCATGCGGGCGGCAGACGCGCATGATGCCGCAGCCGATTACCTGCAACTGACCGCTGAACAACGACAAGAAACTTTGAACAGCGGGCGGCAGGCAACCTACAAAAACCGTGCTGGCTGGGCACATGATCGGCTCAAGCGCGCCGGACTATCAGACAGTCCGCAACGTGGCCACTGGCAGTTGACGCCGGCAGGGCTTGATCTGATCAAACGCTATCCGCAGCAACTCCCAACGGACGAAATCACACGGATCGTAACCAGCAATATCAATGTGGTGCTGTCCAGCCGCAATGCGAACAACGGGCCACAGCCAGCCCCGTCAGAAAACATACAGGACTCAACCCAAAGCCCGGATGACCGCCTAGAACAAGCGCTGGCCGAACTGCGCAAAGCCACCGCCGACGAACTGCTGGAAAACCTGCTACGGGTTTCCCCCAACCGTTTTGAAGTCATCGTTCTCGACGTGCTGCACGGACTGGGTTACGGCATCAGCCGCCATGATTTACAACGGGTTGGCGGCAGTGGCGATGGCGGAATTGACGGCGTGATCTCGCTCGACAAGCTGGGGCTGGAAAAAGTGTATGTACAGGCCAAACGCTGGCAAGGCACCGTTGGCCGTCCCGAATTGCAAGCTTTTTACGGCGCACTGGCCGGGCAAAAAGCCAAACGCGGCGTATTTATCACCACCTCCGGCTTTACCAGCCAAGCCACAGAATTTGCCCGCTCAGTCGAAGGCATCGTCCTGGTTGACGGCGCAAAACTGGTCGAGTTGATGATGGATACTGAAGTCGGAGTCAGCTCCCGCATCCTGAAACTGCCCGCGATTGATATGGATTATTTTGATGTGTGAAAACCATGAATGACCCAGTAGATATTTCCAAAATCAAAGACCCGATGGTATTGGATTCTTACAATGCCCTACTCCGCGCCGCCGAGCTGGCCCGTGAAACCGCAATCCAGACCAACACCGGCATCGTTATCAGCCGTGACGGAAAAATCACCCACATCAGCGCCGACGAACTACGCGCAGAAGCGCAAGCAAAAATGCAAAATTGCTCCAACTGATAGCAGTCACTGGAACTGGTATCAGCTACATAGCCTAACCATTGACGCACAACAACGCTGTGCATAAAATGCAAGAAAGGATTTTTAATGGCTATCCATTTCAAGGACAAATGGCTTGAAGATTTTTATTTCGAGGATTGCAGGCACCGAAAAATTCCGGCAAACCTGCACACGACTTTGTATCGAAAGCTACAAATGCTCGACATGGCAAAAGACGTCATGGATCTGCGCAGCCCGCCAGGTAACCAGCTCGAAGCATTAGCAGGTAATCTCACAGGCTGGTACTCAATCCGGGTGAACAAGCAGTACCGTATTATTTTTCGATGGCATGACGGCCATGTGCTACACGCCTGCCTTGACCCACACACCTACAGAGGAATCAGCTTATGAGAATTACCAAACGCCGCCCGGTCAGCGTTGGCGAAATGCTGACCACTGAGTTTTTACAGCCGCTCAAGCTGGAAATCAGCGAATTGGCCGATGCCATGGGTGTTCATCGCAACAGCGTCAGCCGGCTGGTACACGACAAGGGCCAGCTCACCGCGCCCATGGCCATCAAACTGGCGATTGCGCTGGGCACCACGCCCGAGTTCTGGCTCAACATCCAGCATGCGGTCGAGCTATGGGACGTGCGCAACCGCAGCCAAACCCCAGAAGACAACAACGCCCGCCCGCTGAACCCCTGCCTTACTGCGAGCTGAAACTGTCTGCAATATAAAGGTATGATCGTTGCCCTGCGCGCGCACTTCATCCTGCATGCTCCGCACACCCCACCACCTCGCGTACCCCGTCATCCTGCGCGTAGTCGCAGGGCCCATCGAGCCATGCATTGCAGGATGCCGCCAATTCCCATGGATGCTGCGACTACGCTTCGCCACTCACAGCATGACAGACGAGAACCGTACGCCCGTGCCGGTTGCCCATATCAAAGCATGGCCATGCAAAGAGTCGGTAAATGCTCTGGTCGCTGCCGGGGTTGCATGGCACCCTGCGTGCACTTGCGTTGTAGCCTGTGGGCTCATAGCGCAACTCTTAACCATAAGAGGACTAAAACATGATCAAGCCGGTTATCGTTCTTGTTGCCAGCATTGGCATGGCACTGGGGGCTGGCACGGCGTCTGCAAGGGACCATGGCAGCTGGCATAACGGACACCAAAAGCACAAGCCGGAGTGGCAAGTACGTGAGGAGCAACGCCAGCGCGGCGCAATGGGAACGTGATCAGGAGTGGCAGCGCCAGCAGCAGGAAGAGTTGCGGCGCCGGGCAGAACAACAGCGGCTGCGTGATGAAGCATGGCAGCGCAAGCAAGAAGCCGAGCTGCGCCACCGCGCCGGGCAGCAGCACAAAACCGGGGCCCGACAGCATCGGCACTGGGAACGTGGCCAGCGCTATAACGGGCACCATTCACAGGTGCGTGACTGGCATCAGTCCCAGTTGCGCCAGCCTGGCCGTGGCCAGCGCTGGGTGCATGATGATTCGGGCCAGTATTTGTTGCTGGAAACGGCTACCGGCCTGATCCTTGATGCCATCTTGCGCTAGGCTCAGGGAACCTTGGGAGACGCTGAACAAAACCGCGGCCCGGCGCGATTGCCGCCGCCAGCAAGCCGGCGGGCCGGCAAAGCAATTGATGTGCCGGGCGACAACCCTTTGCATCGCCAAACCGGCCTGCCCTGCCCAATCATATGCCTGCCCAAACCGGGTCTTCTTGACCGGCATTACAGCAATCGGCTGCAAAAAGTGGCATCATGTCCTGCATTTTTAATGTGCGGGAGCCAACCTTTTACCCCGCACCCGACCAACATGACAGGAATCCGGCATGAGCAACGTTGATCCACTGGAAATCGCCAAGTTTGAAGCCCTGGCCCACCGCTGGTGGGACCGTGAAAGCGAGTTCAAACCCCTGCACGACATCAATCCGCTGCGGGTCAACTGGATTGACGAGCGTGCTCCGCTGGCCGGCAAGAAGGTGCTGGATATTGGTTGCGGTGGCGGCATTCTGGCCGAGGCCATGGCCCAGCGCGGTGCCGAAGTAACCGGCATCGACATGGGCGAGGCGCCGCTGTCGGTGGCCAAGCTGCACCAGCTGGAAAGCGGGCTGAAGATTGATTATCACCAGGTCACCGCCGAACAGCTGGCCGAAGAAATGCCCGGCCAGTTTGATGTGGTGACCTGTCTGGAGATGCTTGAGCATGTGCCCGAGCCTTCCTCCATCATTGCGTCCTGTCAGAAACTGGTAAAGCCCGGCGGGCAGGTGTTTTTTTCTACCATCAACCGCAACCCCAAGGCTTACATGCTGGCGGTGGTGGGTGCCGAGTATGTGCTGAAAATGCTGCCGCGCGGTACCCATGATTATAAGAAATTCATCAAGCCGTCAGAGCTGGGGGCCTGGGCCCGTCAGGCCGGGCTGGAAATCCACGACCTCATCGGCCTGACCTACAACCCGCTGCTGAAGCGCTACAAGTTGGAAAACGATGTCGATGTGAACTACATGATGCACTGCAGCAAGCCCCTGTCAGCATGAGCATCAAGGCGGTTTTGTTTGACCTGGATGGCACCCTGCTCGACAGTGCGCTGGACTTTATTGCCATCTTGCAGCAAATGCGCAGTGAACACGGCTTGCCGTATATGGAGCCGCAGCTGATCCGCCAGCAGGTCTCTGCCGGTGCCAATGCGATGGTCGAGCTGGCCCTGGAAGCCAGGCCAGGCACAGCACAGTTCGACACCCTGAAGGAAGATTTCCTGCAGCGTTATCATGCTGCTCCCTGTGTGCATAGCCGCCTGTTTGACGGGCTTCCGGAGCTGCTGGAAGCCCTGGAGCAACGGAAAATCAGCTGGGGCATTGCCACTAACAAGCCCGAGCGTTTTGTCCACCCGATCATTCAGGCGTTGCAACTGGATCAACGTGCTGCCGTGGTGCTTTGTCCCGAACAGGTCGAGCAACCCAAGCCAGCCCCGGACATGCTGTTGCTGGCGTGCAAGCAGCTGGGTATTTTCCCGCACGAGGCCATCTATCTGGGCGATGACGAACGCGACATTGTTGCTGCCAAAGCAGCCGGTATGCCTTCACTGGCGGTCGGCTACGGCTACCACGGCCCGGACGAAAGCCCGCAAAACTGGGGTGCCGAGCATTACGTTAAAAACACGACACAACTAGCCAGTACATTACTGGCACTGTTATAACCTGTTATCCGTTTCTGTTTTAGAGAGCCATTCATGTTTGATTACACTGCTTCTCCCGGCCTGCTTAAAGACCGTGTCATTCTGATCAGTGGTGCCGGACGCGGCATTGGCGCCGCTGCGGCAAAAAGCTGCGCCGCCCATGGCGCGACCGTGCTGCTGCTGGGCAAGACCGAGAAAAACCTGAATCTGGTTTATGACGAAATTGTTGCTGCCGGGCACCCTGAGCCGGTGGTGATCCCGCTGGATCTGGGCAAGGCCACTGCCGCCCAGTTTGACGAGCTGGGAGCGATGATCGAAACCGAGTTTGGCCGCCTGGACGGGCTGCTCAACAACGCTTCGATTCTGGGCCCACGCATGCCCTTGCAGCAAATTGACGACGACAAATTTGCCGAAGTAATGCAAATTAATGTGCAAGCCACCTTTGGCCTGACCCGTGCCCTGCTGCCCTTGCTCCATCTTGCGCCAGATGCTTCGATTGTCTTTACATCCAGCGGTGTGGGCCGCAAGGGCCGGGCTTATTGGGGGCCTTATGCGGTTTCAAAGTTTGCCACCGAAGGGCTGATGCAGGTGCTGGCCGACGAGCTGGACGATACCCACGTGCGTGCCAATAGCGTCAACCCGGGCGCCACCCGTACCTCAATGCGCGCGGCGGCCTATCCCGGCGAGCACCCCGACAGCAATCCTGCCCCCGAAGACATCATGCCGGTTTACCTGTACCTGCTTGGGCCGGACAGCCAGGGGGTCAACGGCCAGGCTCTGGATGCGCAGTAATCCAGCAGTCCCTGTGTCCTGGGTTTACCCTCTGCCATCACGCCTGCCACCCTTCGGCACCTCAAAGATACATCCTGTAAAATCAACTGACTACATACATACAGCGCCTTCTGACAGTATTTTGTCGGAAGGCAGCCATATCGGCGCAGCCCACACCCGAACAATACATAACCCTCTGTTATAACAGGTCTATTAGAGCGCTGGCACGATTCTGGCTTATGTACTGGCAAGCAAAACATAGTCAGGTACACAGCCATGAACTCCAGCCAAGCTTCCAACCTCCTCGCCTTCCCAGGCGTGCTGCCCAAGAAGCGTGCGTATTCTACCCAGAAAGCACTTGAGCGGACTCGCCCTTCTCATGCGGAGGTAGGCCAGCTGCTGCGCAACCAGCTGCAAACAACACTTGATGTGGCCGACCTGCTGGAAATATTTTTTTCTACCAGCCACCGATTACTGCATTATCAGGGGCTATCTTTCCGTCACGCTGGTCAGCATCTGGACATCAGCCACGGCCACGTCGATGGCAACTTTCGTATCGATTATCACCTGGAGCTGGAAAACCAGTTTCTCGGCGTACTAAGCCTTCATAACAGCACTGGCCTGGATGAGCATGCCCTGTCCAGCTTCGAAAGCCTCACTCCGGCCCTGATTTTTCCACTGCGCAACGCCTTGAAATATCACGAAGTGTTGCATGCTTCCCTGCACGATCCTTTGACGGGCGTACGCAATCGCTCGGGCATGACAGAACTGCTGGAGCGTGACCTGCAACTTTCGCGTCGCGCTGGCTCTTCCCTTTCAGTACTGATGGTCGACATCGACCACTTCAAAATGATCAACGACCGTTTCGGTCATGCTGGTGGTGATGCCGCCCTGATCGCAGTAGCCCAGCTGCTAAAAGACCAACTACGCAATATGGATGCCGTATTCCGCTACGGTGGTGAAGAGTTCCTGCTGGTGCTGCCCAACACCGATATGCCTTACCTGCAACAGGTTGCCGAGCGGCTACGCAAGTCTGTCGAAAATCTGGCGGTAGTGCATGATGGCAAGCGTATTAAGCTAAGCGTCAGTTTCGGGGCTGCTGTAATGAGACCGAACGAAAGCCAGCACGACCTGCTACAGCGTGCTGATGACGCCCTGTATCAGGCCAAAAAACAAGGCCGCAACCGGATTGGCGTAGCCGGCTAAACCCTTCTGGGCAGTACAGCACCCGCTTCAACACACAAGGCCTGTCCACTGACAGGCCTTGGCGTACGTAAAGCTTCATCTAGCGCTTATCACGCGGCCGTCCGGGACCCTGCTTGCGTTGCGGCCTGCGTGGCGAGGCCGGCTTGCTCAAACGCCGCTCCTGGCGCTCAACCTTTTTCTGCAACTTGGGCTTCAGATCGGGCAGCTGAACGGGCTCCAGGCCACATTCTTTACTGAGAATATCCACCTCGGCCTGATTCAGCTCGCGCCAGCGTCCGACGCTGAGCGCAGAAGTCAGAAATACCGGCCCAAAGCGAACCCGCTTCAGGCGGCTGACCACCAGCCCCTGGGATTCCCACAGGCGGCGCACTTCGCGGTTGCGGCCTTCCATCACGACGCAATGAAACCAGCGGTTGAAGCCGTCACCTTCCGGTGCGGCCTGGATGTCGGTAAATTTGGCTGGCCCGTCTTCAAGAATCACACCCTTGAGCAGATTCTCGATCATTTCTTCCGTGACTTCACCACGCACACGCACGGCGTACTCCCGGTCCATGTTGTTGGACGGGTGCATCATGCGGTTGGCCAGCTCGCCATCGGTCGTAAAAATCAACAGCCCGGTGGTGTTGATGTCCAGTCGGCCAATGTTGATCCAGCGGCCGCTTTTCAAGCGTGGCAGGCGCTCAAACACAGTTGGGCGGCCTTCCGGATCACGGCGGGTACAGACTTCGCCTTCAGGTTTGTTATACAGGATGACCCGGCGCAAGGTGGCGGTTTCCTTATCCTGCTTGACTGTTTCGCCGTCCACGCTGATCGTGTCACGCCGTGTAACGCGCATGCCCAGGTGCGCCACCAGACCGTTTACCTTGATGCGGCCATCCTTGATCCATTGTTCAGAATCGCGACGCGAAGCTACACCCAGGCGGGCCAGCACTTTTTGCAGCTTTTCGCCTGCAGGCGGGGTGTTTTCTTCTGCGGTTTGTTGCTCATCGATTGTAGTACTCATGTCACCTCCCGGCGGGGTAAAAATAAGCGGCCAGTATAGCCTGTCTGTCAGTGTCCTGCTTGTGAAAACAGTGGCGGCAACGCAGCAAAAATGGATAAAACCTGCATAAAGTCATCAGCGGGCGGGCACTGCAGCAACAGCGGCTCTCCTGTTACCGGATGCTGAAGCTCCAGCTCCGTGGCCGCCAGCATCAGTCGTGAAAAACCGAAGCGCCCGGCAAAATACCTGTTGTGCCGGGTACGCCCGTAGCTGGTGTCGCCAATGATCGGGTGGGCAATGTGCTGCATGTGCCGGCGCAACTGGTGTTTGCGGCCGGTCAGCGGGCGCAGCTCAAGCAGGCTGTAGCGGCTCTGCGGGTAGCCTTCGACCTGCACCGGAATTTCAACAGTGGCCAGCCGACGGAAGGTGCTTTGCGCGGCACGCACCGGCTGTTCTTCATCCCTGAGCCGGCGGTCAGCCGCGTGCTCACGCAACGCATGATCTATCACCCCCTGCGCCAGTGGCCAACCGCGCACCAGTGCCAGATAAGTCCTGGCTACCTGCCCCGCCATGAACGCCAGCCCTACCTTGCTGGCCGTATCCGGGTCGCGGGCAAACAGCAGCAACCCCGAAGTCGGCCGGTCCAGCCGGTGGCAGGGAAACACATGCTCACCGTTGTTCAGCTCGCGCGCATACTGCAGGGCAAACTCGGTGGCATGACGGTCCACCGGGCTGCGGTGCACCAGCAATCCTGCCGGTTTGTGTACAGCCAGCAGCCATGTGTCGCGGTAAAGCTCGATGAGCGGGTTGTTCATTGGAACCCGGCCTGTTGAAACATATTATGGAGAACCGCTTTGTTCAGCACTGCCTTAAAGCAGGCAGGCATTTTGACACATCCCATACTGCCTGCTCCTGAAACCGCCCATATCTATCGGGTCACCCTGCCGCCGTCCGGGCTTTTCCGGCAGGCGCTGACATAGGCATCACGCGCCATCATCTGCTGCAAAAAACGCCGGATATTGGGCATATCCGGCAGACCGGGGATTTCTTGCAGGCCAAGCAGGGCAAAAGTCATCTGTACATCGGCAAAGCCGAACTCGCCGGCAAAGCAGGTATTGTCCGCCAGATAT
Source organism: Gammaproteobacteria bacterium (assembly GCA_012728415.1). Lineage (GTDB taxonomy): Bacteria > Pseudomonadota > Gammaproteobacteria > Pseudomonadales > Pseudomonadaceae > Thiopseudomonas. The sequence continues at coordinate 1,475 of JAAYFD010000014.1, read as the reverse complement.
TGCTCAATATAGACAACCTGCTCAGTCAGGCGCGGCTGCATGAACTGCCTGAATACCTGTCTGCCTATCGCCCCTGTGAACGAGCGGATCACCGGCGGCACCGGCTTTTTACCCAGCTGTTGCATCACCAGGGTAAACACCAGGTGCGGCATTAACGAGCCTTCGGCAAAGTGCATCCAGAAGTTGTACCGGGTCAGCAGTTTGCTGTCCGCGGGCTTGAAGCGCTGGTCCGGGTCGAAACGGCTTTGCAGATAGTCCAGGATCACCGCCGACTCGGCGATCACTTCGCCATCGTCCTCCAGAATCGGGGCCTTGCCCAGCGGGTGAACGGTTTTCAGCTCCGCAGGCGCGGCCAGATTTTTGCGGCGCTGGTAATTGACAAGCTGGTAATCGGCCCCCAGCTCCTCCAGCGCCCACAGAATGCGGAACGAGCGTGAATATTCAAGGTGATGCAGTTTGATCATGGCTAGGCTCTTTGTATGCGGTAGGGTTGATTTCATTTTCTGTTTTAAAGCAAAAAGCAAAGCCCTTGCCCTGCTCCAAAAGAAACTGCTGCAGGTTGGAGATGATGCCCTGTTCCAGATCGCTTTCCTGCCAGGTTTTATCCTGCAGGTTGAGAAAATCCAGAATGTAGGGGTCGCGCAGGTATTGCTTGGGATCATCCTGCAAGGGTCCGGTTTTTTCCTGTGCTTCCTGCTCGACGATGGACTTGTCCTTGCTGGCAAGCAGGCGCTCGTAATACAGGGTGCTGATTCGGCGCTCCAGTGCTCTAATGCTCCAGTTCTCGTCCGCCGCCTCATCCGCATACCACTGTCTGGCAGCAGGGTTTTCAATACGCATCAGGGTTCGATAGTGGCTCCAGCTAAAAACACTACGCAGTGTGTAGTGTTTTGGGAAAGCCAGATAGAACTGCCGCATATTACGCAGGCTACCCACATCAAACCCCTTGCCAAACTCAGCCTGTAGGCGCTCTGACAACTGTTTGAGCTGCTGCTTGCCGTACCCGGCCCGCTGCTGCCCTTGCTGCTCCTGCTCAACAATCAGGCGCCCGGTGTGCCAGCAAGCCTGCACCATCTGCCGGTTAACCACCAGGCGAACCTGCTGGCGGGCCTGACGGATAACCTCGGCAATGGAGCTGTACAGAGTTTCCGGTGAAAGGCCCTGATTATTCATGTGTGACCTCCCGTCTTGTTTATTGACGAATAGTACCCGAACGAGACAGCCACAGGTTACGGCTAAAGCCGCTCATACAGGGTTATCGCTCACACAAGCTCTACAGGGTCTCATATATGACACTTTGCGGGCTGTTACCTGCAGCCCGATGCTTTCAAGCCTATGAACTACCACGCCTAAGCCGCTTCGCGGTTAGACATGGTTTCGCGGGGCCGCAGCCCCGCTTCTAGTAGCAGGTCGATGTGCTTGACTGCTACGGGCGTGTCCATAACGCCCTTACCGGCTTCGAGCTGACTAATCAG
>JAAYFD010000013.1 GCA_012728415.1 Gammaproteobacteria bacterium | reverse complement strand
CGAACACCGAAGTAATTAAGCAGTACATCCAGAATCAGACAAGGCCGTCCTAGCGGACGGCTCGCTATCCATCCACCCCCAAACGTCCAAAGCTACGCAATGGCCGCTTGGAAGTGGAATTCCGCGAAGAAAGGTTAAACAGTCCTGAATACAAGAAACCCGGCAAACGCCGGGTTTCTTGTCGCTTGACTCAGGTTTTACTGAATCTGTGCTTCAACCGCTGCTTCTACGCGACGGTTCAGGGCACGGCCTTCTTTGGTGCTGTTATCAGCAATTGGACGGCTCTCACCGTAACCAACAGAGTTTACGCGCTCTGACTCAACACCGTACTGCTCAACCAGTACCTGACGCACAGCGTTGGCACGGCGCTCAGACAGCTGCTGGTTATAGGCTTCAGGACCGGTAGAGTCTGTATGCCCTTCAACAGTGGTGCTCAGCTGCGGGTACTGCTTCATGAACTCGGCCAGGTTCTGGATGTCGGCATAGCTGCCATCCTTGACATTGGCTTTGTCAAAATCAAACAGGACTTCCAGCTCAACGCGAACAGTTTCTGGCTCAACCGGTTCTTCATAAACAACCGGTGCCGGCTCTTCGGCCACAACAGGGGCCGGCTTGGCAGCTCCACCGAAGTTCAGGCCAATGCCCAGGCCGGCCATCCACTCGGACTGGTGGTTATCAAAACCGTGCAGGCCGTCAACGCCAGCGCGAACAAAGAAATTGTCGCCGAAGTAGTACTTGGCACCGGCACCAATCATAGCCATGGTGGTGCGATCGCGACCATTACCAGACTGGCTGTAGGCACCCTGAATGTTGCTCAGGCTCTGGTGGCCGATACCGGCGGACAGGTATGGACGCAGAGCATTTTCGGCGCTACGGAAGTGGTAAGTGGCATCCAGGCTAGCCAGACTGCCGTTGATTTTCTTGCGCTTGTTGCCTTCACTTTGCAGCTTGTCCTTGGACTCAATACGGTGGTACTCCCCGTAGGACAGGCCCAGAGATACAGCTTCAGTCAGGAAGTAGCTGACAGAACCACCGTACAGGTTGCCGTTCTCCATTTTGCGCGCGCTATCAGTAAAGTAGCGCTTGGCAGTAGCTTCAACTTCAATGGCGCCCTTGCCCTGTGCAAATGCGTTAACGGAACCTGCAGCCAGAACTGCAGCTACGGCGATACCCAGGGTATTCTTCAACTTCATATAATTTTCCTCATCAGTAAGGAAGGGGATTAATAGCATGGAAATTATAACAGGTTTTCACCTGCGTAGTGCTTTTTTAATTTGTCTATAGCCCTTTTATAGCGCATTTTCGTTGCGCTTAGCCCCAAATGCATAATGCTTGCAATTTCCTGAAACTCAAGTTCGGCAACAAACCGCAAAATGATTATCTCGCGATCTATTTGATTTACATGCAGCAACCAGCGATCCAGACTGGTGCCCTCCCTGACCTCGGGAGTTTCGCTGTCACTGGCCTCCTCTACCGGATTCAGGCTCAGCGCATCCAGCAGACGTTTTTTACGCTTCTCCTTGCGGTATTGGGTGATGCACTCGTTGTAGGTAATGCTGTAAAGCCATGTTTTGAATTTCGACTTGCCCTCGAACTTCTTTAGCCCATAAAGGACTTTCAGCATGACTTCCTGGCTCACATCATCGGCATCACGCTCATTACCCAGGTACCGGGCGCAGACATTGTACAGAGTTGCCTGATATCTGCGCATGAGCTCCTCGTAGGCCCGGGTCACGGTAAAAAGCTCCGCCTGGGCACGCTCCACCAGCTCCTCATCACTCAACTGTGCAGGATCATAGGCCGGAAAAATTCTCTTTGAGCTGTTCAAAATGTATCAGGCCACACACCACACACGGCGAGCACGCACAAACCTCACTGCCGGGGGCTGGTTACATGCTGCTCAAGCAGCACTCTGTTGGCAAGATACACCAGCTCGCCACCAGGCGTTTGCAGGATGGTTTTTACGGTGCCGATTTCCTCAATTGTTCCCTCAACACCGTCAATCGCAACAGTCTGGCCCAGCTCGTACAGTTCGCGGACATAGATGCCGGCAATTATTTGCGCCGCTATGCCGCGACAGCCAAAACCTATTGCCAGGGCAACCGCAATACCAATGCTGAGCAAAATGATGGCAATAACATAATTGAGCAGCTCCGCCTTGATTTCCAGCTGCCCGATGGCAACCGATACGCTGATAATAATGACCAGACCCTGGGACAGCCTGCCAAGCGCACCGGCATAGTCAATGCCGACCCCTTCGGCAGCTCCGGACACCACCGAATTGAGCAGCTGCGCCAGCAAAATCCCGGCCACCAGTACCAACGCGGCAGCAAACACTTTAGGTACATAAAGCGCCAATGTATCCAGGGTGGCTGAAATCCGTTCAAGGCCCAGCGACTCCAGCGCTGATACTAAAAAAACCAGCAAAACAAACCAGTAGATGATGCGGCCTATCAGGGTGGAGGCAGGCACCTTGATGCCCACGCGCGCCATCATTTTGTTCAGCCCCGTGCCCTGCATCAAGCGGTCCAGCCCCAGCTTTGCCAAAAGCTTGGAAAGCAATGCATCAAGCAGGCGCGCAACAACAAAGCCAACCACTACGACAACCAGCGCACCGATCAGGTTGGGAATAAAGGCAGCAATCTTCTGCCACAGGGCGCTCATGGCACCCACCAGACTCTGGGTCCAGGTATCAAGCTGCATGGTTGTTATTCCTTGTGTTCATCAGTAGTTTTGCCTGTCAGTCTGGATACTGGCCGCCAGTGCGCCGATGCACCTTCCAGTGCCATCATGATCGACTCCAGGGCCCGTCCCGACAGCAACAGCAACGCACCAGCCCCCGTTTGCCGGTTGGCTGTTCTCAGTACGCGCTCCAGTGCCTGCTCAGACGGTTGTCCGACACTGGGTTCTTGCAAGAGTTCGCGCAAGGACTCTTCGAAAGGATCTCTATCCATTTGTCCGCCCCGCCCAGTCCTGATCAATAGGCAGGTGTGCATCAGCACAACCCGCCACAAATGTGAGCTGCAGCACTGAGTCGGGATACTGCAACAACTTGCCTGGCAGTCAGCCGATTAGTTTCAACTGTCTGTCCCGGCTTCTGGGGTTTCGGCACCCCGACAAGGACCGCTTCTGGCCTGACTCGCCGCCCCTGTTTTGGACCCTCGACGATCCGGGCTTGAGCCGGCCATGCCAGCCGCTAGCCTGGCATCTTCAATTCATGCGTAGCGACAATGATGCCGTTATTGTCGGCATAAACGTACTCGCCCGGACGAAATGTAACCCCACCGAAGGTCACTTCAACGTTCAAGTCGCCAATATTGCGTTTCTCGGTCTTCATCGGATGACTGCCCAGCGCCTGCACACCAAGGTTGATATCGGCCAGCACATCAACATCACGTACGCAGCCATAAATAATGATGCCTTCCCAGCCGTTGTCCGCGGCCCTGGCTGCCAGCATGTCACCCAGCATGGCGCGGCGCAACGAACCTCCACCATCCACCACCATCACCTTGCCCTTGCCGGGCTGTTCAACCTGGGCTTTGACCACCGAGTTGTCCTCGAAGCACTTGACGGTGACAATCTGGCCGCCAAATGAGTCCCGCCCGCCAAAATTGGCAAACATCGGTTCAACAACCGCAACATCAGGGTAAGCGTCACAGAGATCTGGTGTTACATACTGCATGGCTTCTTTCCTTACAGACTGGATTGAAAGAGCATAGTCTATACGCCTGGTTGCGCGTGGACAAACCCTTGGCACGCCGGGCTACCAATCAGCCTGCTCAAGCAGTGTTGCAGCATCCAGCCGCTGCAGCTCCAGTGCACGGCGCAAACTGTCCAGTGCCCTGGCACGCAGGCTGATTACATGCTGGCGGCTGAGCTGTAACTGTTCGGCAATCTGCTGTAACGTCAGCTTTGGCCCGTCACCCAAACCATAATAAAACTCCAGTACCTGGGCCTGCTGCACCGGCATGCAGGAAATCATTTCTTGCAGGCAGGTTGCCAGTTGCGCCTGCTCCAGCAATTGGCATGGCGAGGCGTACCGCCGCTTAACGTCCGCTACCCTGGCATAATGGACAGACGGTGTCAGGGCAGTTGACTCATTCAGTTCAATATCTTCTCCCGGCGCTGATTGGCCTGCCCTGGCTACACTGTCAACAGACTGCATCAGTCGCCGAGCCTGTCGCTGCTCCCGGCGCTGCTGCAACAGCAGGCGACGGGGGCGACGCACGATTGAGACCTGCTGCTCCGCGTAACGTTCGACCGCTTCCTGTATCCACCAGGTCGCATAAGTCGAGAAACGATAGCCAAGCTGCGGGTCGAATTTTTCGACAGCCCTGATCAGCCCCAGATTGCCCTCACTGATCAGGTCTGCAAAGGAAATGCCGTTGCGGCGATATTTGCGTGCAATATAAACAACCAGGCGCAAATTGTGCTGAATCATCAGGCTGCGCGCACATTGATAACCACTGTGCACCAGGCGTGCATAGCCAAGTTCCTGCTCAGCTGTTAAAGGTGGCAGCCCCCTGAGTGCAACCAGATATTGGCCAACATCTTCACCAGCCCTGACTGTGCATCTGTGAATGGCGGCAACATGAACCCGAGTAGCAATTAAGCAGTTTCTGTACGCGACATGCATCTGTCTGTCCTCCATGACATGTTTTCACTGGCAAGTTCTCCTTCTGACCTGCCGCTAGCCTGCTGCTTTAACGTGCAGGCAGATATTGCAGCGGATCGACAGGACTGCCCTGTCGGCGAATTTCAAAGTGCAGCTTGACCCGGTCAGTTCCGGTTGAGCCCATTTCAGCAATCTGCTGCCCGGCACTCACCTGCTGCCCCTCATTCACCAACAGGCGCCGGTTGTGCCCATAAGCACTGATGTAAGTATCGTCGTGCTTGATGATAATCAGCTCACCATAACCGCGCAAATCACTACCTGCATAGACCACAGTACCCTTGGCGGTCGCCCTGACCGGCTGGCCAATCTGGCCAGCAATATCGATCCCCTTGTTCAGGGTCGTGGCACTTGAAAAGCGACTGATAACCGTTCCGCTCGCCGGCCACAACCATTTTCCGCTGACAGCTGCCGGCTTGGCGGGCGCCGGTTTTTTGCTGGCAGCAGGTTTGCTTGCCGGCCTGGCTGCCGGCTTGCTTGCACTCGTAGCCTGACGTGCAGCAGTTGCTGGCCTGCTTGCAGCAGCAGGCCGTTTTGAGAAATGAATCACCTGTCCCGGCCTGATCGTATAAGGCGCGGCAATACCGTTACTGGCGGCCAGCTCTTTCCAGTCCCGGCCAAAGCGGAATGCTATTGAATACAGGGTATCTTTGGGACGAACCACATAGGAGCCACTGGTTACAGGCCGTACGGCCTGCTGCCGGGCTGCCGGCTGGCCCCGGTGCTTGCGATCAACCACCGGGGCATTGGTGTTGCTGGCACAACCGCCCAGCAAGGTGCCCAGCAGCCCGGTCAGCAGCAAAATCGACAGAGTACGCCTGGCTACGCCAGACGCTGTACCTTTGAGCATGAGTTTTCCTAATGTTCAGCCCTGCAAACAGGTTGCATTATGCGTCAATTTTATATTCAGGCAAGTCTGTTTTATGCCCGCTTCCCCGGAGTTTTGCTCCCTGAGCGGGACTTTCCGTGTGCCAGCCGCTCCAGCAACAGGACCAGCGCAACACCCGCAGCAGCCAGCAACAGAGCCAGGGCCAGCTGTGCATCCTGCTCGCCAAGCCGGGCAAACTGCCAGGGCCAGAGGTTGTCCTGCTGCAAAGGCACCTGCTGACCTCCGCTGGCTTCATAAAAGCTGATGGTCTGCTTCCAGGGCCAGACCTTGTTCAAAGAGCCGAGCATAAAACCGGTGAGCAAGGCCAGCGTCAGATCATGAAAACGCTCCAGTACCGTCTTCAGCAAACGGGCAAACCCCAGCAAGCCAAACAGGCAACCCAGCGCAAACACCGCCACAACATCCAGCTCAAAACCTTTCACCGCATCCAGCACAAACTGGTACAGCCCCATCAGCAGCAACAGGAAGCTCCCCGAAACCCCTGGCAGGATCATTGCGCAAATGGCAATGGCTCCAGCAAAAAACAAACTGAGGTAGTCTTGTCCCCAGCTTAAGGGGGCCGCAACGGTGATATACCAGGCACAAAAGACTCCCAGAGCAAAAAAAACCAGACTGCCCGGCCCCCAGTGCCGGATGGTGCGCCCGACCAGCCAGCATGAAACCAGAATCAGGCCAAAAAAGAATGACCAGAGCGGAATCGCCTGATGCTCAAGCAGCCAGGTAATCAGTCGCGCCAGCGTCAGAATGCTGGTGGCAATACCTGCCAGCAACACCAGCAAAAAATTCGCATGCACCAGGCTCCAGGCTTCACGCACCCGCCCCTTCAACACAAGAAGCAGCCCGGCGGGCATTTTTGCCAGCGCATCGAGCAGCTGTCCGTAAATGCCGGAAATAAAGGCAATGGTGCCGCCCGACACCCCGGGTACCACATCAGCAGCACCCATTGCCATGCCCTTGAAATACAACAGAAGATATTTATTCACTGCAGGGCTCCACTGAGCAGGGGAACAAAGCGTACCGGATCAAGCTCATTGCGAATGAAGCCCTGTCCGGTATTTTCAATCAGGTACAAGCGCTGCTCGTCCTGCTCACCACCAACCGGGATAACCATGCGCCCTCCCGGCGCCAGCTGTTCCAGCAGGGCCTGGGGCACCTCGCTGGCAGCCGCCGTGACCAAAATACCGTTATAGGGAGCCAAGGCGTTCCAGCCGGTCCAGCCATCAGCCCAGCGGTAAACCACATTGCGGATGTTGAGTTGTTGCAAGCGCTCCTTGGCCCGCTCCTGCAAAGCCTGAATGCGCTCAACGGTAAATACCCGCTCCACCAGCTGGGCCAGAACGGCAGTCTGATAACCACAACCTGTGCCAATTTCCAATACCTTGTCGAGCGGGCCGGCAGCCAGCAGCAGCTCGGTCATGCGGCCAACCATATACGGCTGGGAGATAGTCTGATTATGGCCAATCGGCAGGGCTGTATCTTCATAGGCCCGGTGCGCCAGCGCCTCATCAACAAACAGGTGCCGCGGGGTTCGCAAGATAACATCCAGCACCTGGGTATCAGCCAGGCCTTCCTCATACAGGCGCTGTACCAGACGCTTTCGGGTGCGCTGTGAAGTCATACCGATGCCACGTTGCAGCAGGCTGCTCACAGCAAACCCTCCACCCAGTCACGGACGTCATCCAGGTGCGCATGGAAAGTGCGATCCAGCTGCAGTGGTGTAACTGTTACATAGCCCTGCCGGAGCGCATGAAAGTCGGTCCCCTCTTCACCGTCCACTTCAGTTCCTACTGCTGCCAGCCAGTAGCCGGTTTTACCACGGGGATTGATGCTCTTGACCGGCTCGGCAGCACGGGCGCGGTGCCCAAGGCGAGTCAGCTTGATACCACGCACTTCATTTAACGGCAGATCGGGAATATTGACATTGAGCACACTGTGCGGGGGCAGTGACAGCCTGTGCTGACCCTGAATAAACTGCCGGGCAAACCAGCTGGCAGTCGGCAAGTGAGTGGTCTGGCGCGAGACGAGCGAAAAGGCAAAGGCTGGGCGCTTCAGAAACCGTCCTTCCAGTGCCGCCGCTACCGTACCCGAATACAGCACATCATCACCCAGGTTGGCCCCAAGATTGATACCGGCCACCACCATGTCCATCTGCTGTTCCAAATAGCCATTCAAACCCAGGTGCACGCAGTCGGTTGGTGTGCCATCCACACTGATAAACCCGTTAGGCAACTGTTGCGGATGCAGCGGCCGGTTCAATGTCAGCGAGCTGCTGGCACCACTACGGTCCTGCTCAGGCGCCATTACGGTACAGTCGGCAATATCAAACAGCACCTCATGCAGGGCAGCCAGCCCCGGCGCATTTACACCATCATCATTGGCAATCAGGATTCGCATTGCGGATTTTCCCCTTCCACAGGTATCAACTCAACCAGCTCACGTACCACTGCCGTGGCAAAGCATCCGGCCGGCAAAACAAACTCAAGTTGCAGACAATCTGCCGCCGGCCAGCTCCAGCGCAAACTCTGCACCGGCAAGCGCAAAATGCGCCGCTGCTGTTTCAGGCCGGCCCGCTCCAGCCAGCGGCACAGCGCAGGCTCGGCATCAGCAACCGCCTGCTCAATCGCACGCGCCTGTCCGCTAACCGGTAAATCACCGGCCCCCCACAGGGCCGCTGTCGGGTGCAGGTCCATTTGTCCAAGCCTTGGGTCATCACATTCAGCCTGGCCAGCAATAAAGAAGCTGCGGCTTTGCGTGAACGATAGCGCGTCACCGGGCAGCGCCCGGTTCCAGCTGCCGTCCTTCACTCTCTGTGCCAACATGCGGTTAAACAGGGCACTGCGTGCTACCGTCAACAATCTTGAGCGCAGGTTGCGGCGCTCAGGCAGCTCGCCAAGGCCAGCATAATGCAACGCATGATGCAAATTGTGCCCGTCCAGGCCAAAACGCTGCGGGCCATAATAGTTGGGCACGCCCTTGTCGGCAATCTGCAGCAGGCGTGTCTCCAGGTCACCCTGCCCGCCCTGCAGGCTCGTCAGGCGAATCACAAAGCCGTTGGCGCTGTGCGCACCGCGCTGCAGTTTGCGCACATGACGCTGCGCCTGTAAAACCCTCAGCTGCGGGTGTTGCAAGGCGCTTATATCCAGCCCAACCCCTGGCAGGTGCAGGCTAAACCACTGCGTAGTCAGGGCCTGGCGGTCTTTGAGTCCGGCGTAGCTGATCAGCTTTTGCGGCAAGCCAAAGGTTTTCGACAGTATGCGTACTGCCTCTTCGGTATTCAGGCCACGCTTTTCCACCTGCAGCCACAGGTGCTCGCCGCTGCCAGACAACTCGATGTCCAGCACCTCATTGACCTGAAAGTCGCTGGTGCTGGCTTTGAGTACTGCACGGGCGGCGGGCTTTCCCCAGGCAAGCGGTCCCAACAGGGTGGTATCAGTCATTAGCGCACCAGTAAAACCACTGCATCAGCGGCAATGCCTTCTTCGCGCCCGACAAAACCCAGCTTTTCGGTAGTGGTCGCTTTTACGTTGACCTGCCCTTCGCTCACCCGCAAAGTCTGCGCAATGGCGCTGCGCATGGCATCTATGTGTGGCGCCATTTTCGGCGCCTGGGCCTGGATTGTGCAGTCCAGATTGGAAACCCGCCAGCCATCGGCTTCGGCCATATCCACCACCACTTGCAACAGCAACCGGCTGTCAGCACCCTTAAAGCGCGGGTCGTTGTCCGGGAAGTGCCGTCCAATATCGCCTAGCGCAAGGGCACCCAGTAACGCATCACAGATGGCGTGCAACAGCACATCGCCATCGGAGTGTGCGGCAAAAGAGCGGTTGTGCGCTATCCGGACCCCCCCCAGGACAATATGGTCGCCATCCTGGAAACGGTGCACATCATAACCATGCCCGATACGCATCATGATCAGTCTCCCGCCTGCTGCGCTGGCACGGCAAACTGCTCGTCAAGGTAAGCAATAATGGCCGAAGACTCATACAGCCACTGCACGCCACCGTCTTCCTGCTCGATGCGCAGGCAGGGCACCTGTTTCTTGCCTCCCTGTGCGACCAGCACTTCACGAGCTGCGGTTCCTGCTGACGCCTCAACAGCCGCCACCGGAACATTCAACCGGTGCAAGTGCCGGCGTACCTTGACACAAAAGGGACAGGCACGAAACTGATATAACTGTAAACGCCGGGCCTGCTCATCAACTTTTTGCTGAGCCTCTGCGGGGCGGCCAATTTTTTTTGGCAAAGTCAGCCAGTTGGCAAACACAATCAGCATTCCCAACCCGTTACGCAAAGCTTTTACCAACACTGCATGCTCCTTGAATTAATATGATTCAGATCAGGGCTCGCATTCTAACAGCCTTTGCCGAGCGGAGTTACCTTCGGCCCGGCAACACCTCCGCTGCTTTTCTCTGGAATGCAGCGTATAATGCCACCTTTATAAAACAACCTTTTTGACAGGACAGCATTTTCATGGCTACTCATGCAACCAACGAATTCCGTCCCGGCCTGCGCGTAATGGTAGAAGGCGAACCCTGCATCATGATTGATGTAGAGTTCGTCAAGCCAGGCAAAGGCCAGGCTTTTACTCGCGTCAAAATGCGCAACATCCGCACTGACCGCGTTTGGGAGCGCACCTTCAAGTCCGGCGAAACCCTGGAAAGCGCCGACATCCAGGAACGCGACATGGAATACCTGTATACCGATGGCGAGTTTTGGCACTTCATGGCGACTGACGGCTCGTTCGAGCAGCTGGCTGCCAGCGAGGATGCCCTGGGCGACACCATTAAGTGGTTGAAAGAGCAAGAAGTCTATACGGTTATGCTGTTCAACGAAGCGGTGGTCAGCGTTACTGCGCCCAACTTTATCGAGCTGGAGGTAACCGAAACCGACCCGGGGCTGAAAGGCGATACCGCCCAGGGCGGTTCCAAGCCAGCCACCCTGAGCACCGGTGCAGTAGTTCGCGTACCACTGTTTATTGTTGAAGGCGAAAAACTGAAAATCGATACCCGCAGCGGCGAGTACGTCAGCCGGGCCTGACCATTCAGTTGCTCGAAAAGGGAGCCATCCGGCTCCTTTTTCTTTTGGAGTCACATTCCATGCAAAGCTGGCAACCCTCTGCCAACCTGAAACAGCTACAGGCACGGCAACGCCTGTACCGCAGCATTCGCGAGTTTTTCTACAGCCGCGGCGTGCTGGAGGTTGAAACGCCCCTGCTAGCCCAGGCCCCGGTCGCTGACCCCAACATCACACCGATCGGTACCGTCAACAGCCGCTGGCTACACACCTCTCCCGAATACGCCATGAAGCGCATGCTCTGTGCCGGCAGCGGTGATATTTATCAGATCTGTAAAGTCTTTCGCCATGGAGAAGCCGGCCGCCGGCATAACCCCGAATTCAGCATGCTGGAGTGGTACCGTGTCGGCTGGAAACTGCCACAACTGATGCAGGAAGTGGCTGAACTCCTGCAACTGGTGCTGGCCGAACGCTACCCGAAACTTTCCGTGCGTTATTACAGCTACCGTGCAGCTCTGCAGAAATACGCCAACCTGGACCTGCTCAGCTGCGATGACCTGGACATCAGGACACTGGGTAGCCAGCTGGCCAATGCCGATCTGCAGCTGGACCGTGACGGCTGGCTGGACATCATCATGAGCCACAAGGTTGAGCCCGCTCTGCCACGTAACTGCCTGGTATTCATCGACCGCTTTCCCGACTCACAGGCCGCGCTGGCAAAGATTCTGCCGGATGACAAGGGTGTTCCCTGGGCTCAACGCTTCGAAGTGTTTTTTAACGGAATGGAGCTGGCCAACGGTTACGACGAACTGCTGGATGCAGACATCCAGCGCAAACGCTTTGCCCGGGAACTGGCCGGCACTGGCCGCCCTTGCGACGAACGCCTGCTCGCCGCCCTGGAGCATGGACTGCCCGACTGCAGCGGTGTTGCGCTGGGGCTGGACCGCCTGCTCCTGCATATCTGCAACCTGGACAGCATCAGCCAGGTGCTCAGCTTCGACTGGCATCGCGCCTGAACAGGCCTGCACAAACCGTGTCCAGACTTTTCCCTGTGCCTTCAACGCTCAAGCCTGTCAGACACCAGGCGATATAAGGTCATAAGCTGCGCCGGACTCCAGTCATTTGTCCTGACCGGGCAAGTGCTGGTTAGATCATCACACTTTACATAATGAAGTGAGCTTTATGAAGAATCTCAGCATCCGTACCCGCATTCTGATACTTGCCTTGCTGCCAGTCGTTGCATTGGCAACGTTTCTCACCTATTACAACTATGAGCAGGCACGAAGTTTTGGCAACACTTCTGTCCGGGACTTCTCCCGTGACATGGAAGCCAGCAAGCGCCAAGAGTTGCGCAACTATGTTGAACTTGCCCGAACCTCGATCAGCCACCTGTACGAGCAGCCGGGCTCTGCCAATGATCCGGCTGTTCAGCAACAGGCATGGGAAATCCTCGCCCAGCTGCGTTTTGACGACTCCGGCAGCATCGGTTACTTCTTTGCTTACGACACCAAGGGTGTCAACGTCATGCATGGTGTTAACCCGGCCCTGGTTGGTCGCAACCTGCACGACTTCAAAGACCCCAATGGCGTGCTGATGATCCAGCAACTGATTGCCGCTGCACAGCAGGGCGGCGACTACACCTCCTATAGCTGGGAAAATACCGAAACAAATGCCATTGAGCCAAAGCTTGGCTATTCCATCATGCTGCCCGAATGGAACATCATGCTGGGCACCGGCTTCTGGATCAGCGGACTTGAGCAGCAAATTGCCCAGCTGGAGCAACAGGTCGCTGAAAACATTCGCGATACCCTTGTCGGCTCACTGGTTACAGCCCTGGTTGCACTGATCATCATTGTAGGGCTGGCACTGCTGGTTGTGCGCACCATCAGTCGCCCCCTGGTCTCAACCGTTGCAGCAATGAATGATGTTGCCCTGGGTGACGGCGATCTGACCCGGCGCCTGTCAGCCAGCGGCCAGGATGAAATTGCTCAGCTGGGCCGGGCCTTCAACAGTTTTGCCGATCAGGTGCAAGGAATGGTGAAAAACATCAACAGCACTTCAGCCACGCTAAGCGACTCTTCTATTGAACTGGCTGAGCTCATGGCTCAGGCCGAACAGGGTGTGGAACAGCAAAAAGGCGAAAGCGACCAGGTTGCCACGGCAATGGACGAAATGACCGCAACCGCCCAGGAAGTCGCCAGCAGTGCCAGCGAGGCTTCACAGGCAGCCAACAATGCCGCCGGACAGGTTGCAGACGCACAGGCACTGGTTGCACAAACCCAGGCTGTCATTACCGGGCTGTCCGAACAGGTCAACGAAGGCGTACAAATCATCGAAACCCTTGGCAATGACGCCCAGCGCATCGATAGTGTGCTGGAAGTGATCCGCAATATTGCCGAACAAACCAATCTGCTGGCCCTCAACGCAGCAATCGAAGCAGCTCGTGCGGGCGAGTCTGGTCGCGGCTTTGCCGTAGTGGCTGACGAAGTCCGTACTTTGGCCAGCCGCACCCAGGATAGCATTCAGGAAATCCAGCAAACCATCGAAGCCCTGCAACAAGACGCAGGCCGCGCTGTAGACACCATCACTGCCATTAACAAATGCAGTGAAGAAACGGTCAGCCAGACCCATGCCGTTGATGCAGCTTTACAAAGCATTACCGAGGCTGTCGACATCATCAACAACATGAACCAGCAAATTGCCAGTGCGGCCGAAGAGCAGACGGCGGTATCGGGTCACATCAACCAGAACATTCACCAGATTGTCGCTATCAACCAGCAAACCAGTGACGGTACACGCCAGGCCAGTGCTGCCACCGCACGCCTGAGCGAACTGGCCGCCCAGCTCACCCAGGAAGTCAGCCGCTACAGGGTATAGAAGTGCTGAACTACTAACTGCGTTGCCGGGGCAAGGCTGAAAGCCAGCCCGAAAGCCCATTTGCTACAGGCAAACTGCGCTTTTTCGTTGCTTTTCGTCTGACCCTGGCTGCTGCGCCAGCGTGATTCGGCATACCCCACAAAAAGGGTAGCCCGGCCCCTGCCCTGCAGGCGTGCAGAGCAGGCGGCCACGCACTCAACCTTTATACTCATCTTTGTTATCTAAGGACCTAGACTGCAGGCGTGCAGAGCAGGCGGCCACGCACTCAACCGATTTGAATCTCGGGCATGACCGTACCGGCATGGGCAGCAATGCTCAAGCGTGCGCCTACGGTACGTGCCAACTGTTGGTAAATCATTGCAATCTGGCTTTCCGGATCAGCATTTGCGGTGGGCTTGCCGCCATCACACTGCTTGCGAATATCCATGGACAGGGGCAGTGACGCCAACAAGTCAACCTCATAATTATCAGCCAGGCGTCCGCCACCACCCTCGCCAAAAATATGCTCGATATGGCCGCAGCTGGAGCACACATGCATTGCCATGTTCTCCACCACACCCAGTACCGGAATGTTGACCTTGCGAAACATCTCGATTCCTTTCTTTGCATCCAGCAGGGCAATATCCTGCGGCGTGGTAACAATCAGCGCACCCGCCACCGCTGCTTTTTGTGACAGCGTCAGCTGGATGTCACCGGTGCCCGGCGGCATGTCCACCACCAGATAATCCAGCTCACCCCATGCGGTCTGTGTCAACATTTGCAACAAGGCACCTGAGGCCATAGGCCCGCGCCACACCATAGGCGTCTCGTCATCGGTCAGAAACGCCATCGACATCACTTTCACGCCCATGGCCTCTACCGGCACAAAGAATTTTTCATCCTTCACACCAGGCCTGGTACCCGGCGCAACACCAAACATGATGCCCTGGCTTGGGCCATAGATATCGGCATCCAGCACCCCCACTTTGGCACCCTCGCGGGCCAGTGCCAGCGCCAGGTTGGCAGCAGTAGTCGACTTGCCGACCCCTCCCTTGCCCGAAGCGACGGCAATCACATTCTTTACCTGCGACAGCACATCAGGTCCGGCCATGCCCGCCTGTGCAGGCACTGCCCAGTCCACAGTAACTTTCGCGTCACTTACGCCATCAAGCTGTTCCAGCTGCATTTGCAGCATCTGCGCCCAGCCGGTCTTGAACTGGTCAGCAGCATAGCCTAAGCGCACATCAACCTCGACACTGTTCTGGTCAATGCGGATATCCTGCACGCAGCCAGCGCTAAGCGGATCCTGGTTCAAATGCGGATCGATCAATCCGCGCAATACATTTTCGACCTGTTCACGGCTGGTCTGGGACATAGCTGACTCCTGCAAGGAATGAAAGTAGAAACTGTCACAGTTTAGGGCATCAGGTTTTTTTTTGCTTGGCTAGGCAAGGATTGCATGCCTGCACTGACCGGCTATCGTGCTTGCCACAAGCCCCTGGCGCAGACGATCCAGACGGTGGTCTTCGTGCAGCCAGTCTTTTTATTCGCTACAATGCCACGCTTTGTTCATTCACTCCGATACTTTGTGAGCACCATGACTTCATCCCGCAAAATTCTTGTTACCAGCGCCCTTCCCTATGCCAACGGTTCCATTCACCTGGGCCACATGCTTGAGTATATCCAGACCGATATCTGGGTGCGTTTCCAGAAGATGCGCGGACACCAGTGCATTTATGTCTGTGCTGACGACGCCCATGGTTCGGCCATCATGCTGCGCGCCGAACAGGAAGGGATCACACCGGAACAGCTGATCGAAGCAGTGCACAAGGAACACAGCGAGGATTTTGCCGATTTCCTGGTGGAATTCGACAACTATTACAGCACCCACAGTGAAGAAAACCGCGAGCTGTCGGAGCTGATCTACAAGCGCCTGAAAAAAGCCGGCCACATCGCCACCCGCAACGTCACCCAGTATTACGACCCCGAAAAAGGCATGTTCCTAGCCGACCGTTTTATTAAAGGCACTTGCCCCAAGTGCAAGGCGGAAGACCAGTACGGCGACAACTGCGAAAAATGCGGCGCCACCTACCACCCGACCGAGCTGAAAAACCCACGTTCGGCGATTTCCGGCGCCACGCCGGTGCTGAAAGACTCCGAGCACTTCTTCTTCAAGCTGCCGGACTTTAGCGACATGCTCAAGCGCTGGACCCGTGGCGGTGCACTACAAAGCTCGGTGGCCAACAAGCTGGCCGAATGGCTGGATGCCGGCCTGCAGGAATGGGACATCTCCCGCGATGCGCCCTATTTCGGTTTTGAAATCCCCGGCGCACCGGGCAAGTATTTTTATGTCTGGCTGGATGCGCCCATTGGCTATATGGCCAGCTTCAAGAACCTGTGTCAGCAGCGCGATGATCTGAACTTTGACGACTTCTGGGCCAAGGGTGCAGAGTCCGAACTGTACCATTTCATCGGCAAAGACATTATCAACTTCCACGCCCTATTCTGGCCGGCCATGTTGCAGGGTGCCGGCTTTCGCAAACCCACCGCGGTCAACGTACACGGCTACCTGACCGTCAACGGTGCCAAAATGTCCAAGTCACGCGGCACCTTCATCAGGGCCCGTACCTATCTGGAACATTTGCAGCCCGAATACCTGCGTTACTACTACGCCACCAAGCTGGGGCGCGGTGTGGAAGATCTGGACCTGAACCTGGATGACTTCATCCACAAGGTCAACTCGGATCTGGTCGGCAAGCTGGTCAACATTGCCAGCCGCTGCGCCGGTTTTGTGCACAAGGGCAACGCCGGTGTGCTGGCCGAAGCCAATGCCGCGCCCGCGCTGTGGGACAGCTTTCTCGCTGCCGAAACCAGCATTGCCGAAGCCTACGAAAACCGCGATTTTGCCCGTGCCATGCGCGAAATCATGCATCTGGCCGACGAGGCCAATGCCTGGATCGCCGACAAAGCGCCCTGGGCGATGAACAAGATCGAAGGCAAGCAGGACGAAGTACAGGCCATCTGCTCACTGGGCATCAACCTGTTTAAACAACTGATAATCTACCTCAAGCCGGTGCTGCCGGTGCTGGCGGAAAACGCTCGCCAGTTCCTCAATGTGGACAGCCTGGACTGGGATCAGCTCCAGACCCGCCTGATCAATCATCAGCTTAACCCGTTCCAGCCGCTGATGACCCGTATCGACGCCAAACAGGTAGACGCCATGACCGAAGCCGCCAAAGAGGATCTGCAAGAAATGGACAACGCAGCACAAAACACCAGCAACGCCGAGCCTGGCGAGCTGGATAAAGACCCAATCAGCGATGAAATCAATTTTGACGCCTTTATGGCAGTCGACCTGCGTATCGCCCTGATCGAAAAGGCCGAATTTGTGGAAGGCGCCGACAAGCTGCTGCGCCTGACGCTGAATCTGGGCAGTGGCGTGACGCGCAATGTGTTTTCCGGCATCAAGAGCGCCTATCCCGAGCCGGAAAAACTCGAAGGCCGCCTGACTGCCTATGTGGCCAACCTGGCCCCGCGCAAAATGAAGTTTGGCGTGTCAGAGGGCATGGTGCTGGCCGCAGGGCCTGGCGGCAAGGATATTTTCCTTCTCAGCCCGGACAGCGGCGCTGTACCTGGCCAGCGGATTAGCTGATACAACACACACAATGACCGCTGGGTCCGATCACCGGGCTCTGGGTGCCGGACTCTGCGACTGCGGGGCTTGTGTGGAATGCGCAATGACAAGCGCCATGCGCAGTCAGCGTCCTGAACAACGAGCATTCTGTCATTCTGCGCGGAGCGAAGCCTAGTCGCAGAATCTTGGAATCCTGGCTGTGGCCGCTTGGTCAACCCTTGGCAAACCTTCGTAATCTTAAAGTAATGACAGCTGCTCCGCCCTCGCGTATAAATCCTGGTTTGCTTACAGGAGCTCCCAATATGTCTCACCTCCGACACCTGCTGACCGCTTTACTATGTATTTTGCCACTGCCCGGTCTGCTGGCTGCCGAACCCTACGGCTATCCGCTGGACAACCCCTTTGAAGCAACCATTGCCGGCACTCCAAATCCCCTGATGCCGAAGCTGCCGGACAACCGCGACATCAAACAAAAAGACTACAGCTTCAACCTGCGCCCCGAGCGCGAGCACAAGCTGCCGGACAACTTTTGGGCAGTGAAGCGTTTCAAGTATCGACTTGCCCGACAAAAGCACAGGGCGCCACTGATCTTCATCATTGCAGGCACCGGTGCCCGCTATGATGCCTCGAGCATGGAGTATCTGAAAAAGCTGTTCTATGGCGCCGGTTTTCATGTCGTGCAGCTGTCCTCCCCGACCAGTTATGACTTTATGATTTCGGCCTCCCAGCATGCCACCCCCGGCTATTCACCACTGGATGCCGCCGAGCTTTATGCCATCATGCAGCGCATTCGCCAACGCCATGATGATGTGCTGGTCAGCAGCTGGCACCTGACCGGCTACAGCCTCGGTGCCTTGCACGCAGCCTTTATCAGCGTGCTGGACCAGCACCAGAAGGCCATGGGTTTACAACGCACATTGCTGATCAACCCTCCCGTCAACCTTTACACCTCGGTCAGCAACCTGGACCGCATGGCCAAAGTCAAGCTGGATGACGTTCCGGCCGGCACTACATTTTACCAGTCACTGTTTGACCGGCTGGCCCTGTTTTTCCAGCACAAAGGCCGCTTCGACCTTAACGAAGCCATGCTGTTCGAATTCCAGCAATCTGCCGAAAAGCTCAACGACGAGCAGCTGGCCCTGTTGATCGCCAGTGTGTTTCGCCTGACCTCGGCCGACATCAACTATGTCTCTGACCTGATCAACCGTCGCGGCCTGATCACCCCTCCCGGCCAGCACATCAGTGACGGTACCAGCCTCACTCCCTATTTCGAACTGGCCCTGCTTTGCGACTTCAACTGCTATCTGAATGACCAGCTATTGCCTTTCTGGCAACAGCGGTACCGAAGCAAGGGCAGCTTGCGCCAGCTAATCCGGGAAACCAGCCTGTATGCACTGGAAGATCACCTGCGAGACAACAATAATATCGGCGTCATGCATAACGCTGATGACATCATTCTCGGCGAAGGCGATCTGGAGTATCTAAAAGCAGTATTTGGCCCTCGCTTCAAGCTGTATCCACGGGGCGGGCACCTGGGCAACATGGCCTTCCACAACAATGCCGCTGACATTCTGGAGTTCTTTCATGCAGACACTGACAGTTAGACTGCTGGCCGGTCTCCTGCTACTGGGCAGCAGCCTGGCCAGCGCTGAAGAGTCCGCCTTTACCCGGCCTCTGGAACGGCTAACATTCAGCCACGAACTTGAGCAATACCAGTTCGAACGTGCCACGCTGCGCGCACTGCAGGTCAGTGACCCGCTGGAGCCACTGAACCGGCGGATTTACCACTTCAACTACAAGTTTGACCAGCATGTGTTTCTGCCGACAGTACGCACGTATCGCAAGGTTACCCCGCGCCCGCTGCGCAGCGGTATCAGCAATGCCTACACCAACCTGAAAGAAATCCCGACCATTGCCAACAGTCTGTTGCAACTCAAGGGCAAGCGGGCCATGCACAGCACCGCCCGTTTGCTGTTCAACAGCATTTTTGGCGTTGCCGGGATCTGGGACGTAGCCAGCAAAATGGGGCTGGAACCCATACATGAGGATTTTGGCCAAACCCTTGGGCACTACGGCGTACCTGCCGGGCCCTACTTGATGCTGCCGTTCCTTGGCCCGTCGAACCTGCGTGACAGCGGCGGCCTGACCGCCGATTTTTTGCTTGAGCGTGACATCAACTGGCTAAACTACCCACGAACCAGCCAGCAGTATCCCGGGCTGTACGTTCTGGAAGTGGTCGATCTGCGCCACACCACCGAATTGAAATACGGCCAGCTCAATTCACCCTTCGAATATGAAAAAATCCGCTATATCTATACCAAAGCACGCGAGCTGCAAGTTATGGACTAGGCCATTCTCAACCTGGACTGCCTGCTCTATCCGGAAAGCAGGCGTTCAGTCCGACGTGCTTTCATGACCAAAAACGCCCTTGGTTGGCAAGCCCTGTCTTTTGCAGCCAAACAACCATGCCGGTACTGTCTCGCCCACCTGTTAACCTGGGGGCCAGCAGAGACGCAACCGGCTGGCATAACGGATTCTGACATGTCATATTGCGTGCCAAGACTGTAAACAGGCCTGCCCTTGAGTTGCCGGAACCAGGCCGAAACCATAAAACTTCCATCTCAAGCCGGAACACCAATGCAAAAGTCGTCCCCCGGTGGCGTGCAAACACCCATCCATGGCAGCCACAGCCCTGAAGCCCGGATACCCTTCTGTGTAATCGCAGCCGGCCTGCTGTTGATGCTTGTCACGTCCATATCGCCTGCCACCACGTGGACAACGGCCATTTCCAGCTATGTCACCTTGCACACGCTGCTCGAAACGCTCTCTATCATCCTTGCCTTGCTGGTCTTCGCCATCATCTGGAGCACACGCAACAAAAACCTGCCCTACAACCTGTCGATCATCGCCCTGGCCTCCCTTGTCAGCGGCATACTGGATTTTTCACACTTGCTGTCCTTTCCAGGCATGCCCGATTACATAACGCCCAACACCACCAACAAAACCATTTTGTTCTGGCTTCCTGCCCGTCTGTCGATCAGCCTTGGCTTGTTGGCAATCGCCTTTTTGCCCTGGCACAAGCCACTGGACACCCTGCGCTCCTGCCTTGCCCTCTTGCTTGTGCTGGCCCTGCTGTTTGCACTCCACATCCTGTTTTTGTGGTACCCGGACATTCTTCCGGTTTTTTACCTGGAGGGGCTAGGCCCTGTACCGCTCAAGCGGGGCACCGAATATGCAATTACTGGGATATTCTTGCTGGCTGCGCTGGGCTTTCTGCTCCACCTACGCCGTCCACGCTCATTTAATGCCAGCGGTTTTCTTGCTGCCAGCCTGCTAATGGCCCTGGGCGAAGTATGCTTCAACCTGTACATGGACATTCACGACAGCTACAGCTTGATCGGCCACCTGTACAAAATCACCGGTTATTTTTTTCTATTTCGGGCAATTTTTACCGATGCCGTCAAGCGTCCTTATGATTTGCTTGAGCAGTCACGCAGCCGCCTCAATTTAACCTTAAGCGCACTTCCCGACATGCTGTTTGAAATGAGTCATGAAGGACGTTACCTGCATATTTATACTCCCGAGCGTGCCATTCTTGAGTCCCCTACACCTTATTTGCTGGGTCGCACACTGTACGACGTGATGCCGAGTGAGTCCGCTGACACTGTGCAGCAGGCTATTGACGAGGCTGCCGAAACCGGCCATTCGCGGACCGGTCCGTTTAGCCTGCCAACTGCGTACGGAAAAACCGCCTGGTTCGAGATCTCCGTTGCCAGGCTGGGCAATCGCGCACCAAAGTCCCATACATTTCTGGTTATCTCACGCAACATCACGGCCCGCTACCTGGCCGAAGAGTCGCTGCGGACCCTGTCCCATGCGGTCGAGCTTAACCCGCTGGCCATAGCCCGGATGTTGCACCGGGCCGACCAGACGCTCTCAGGTTTCAGGCCCGGAGAGTGTGATCCCTCTCCGGGCCTGAAATTGGCTATATATTGATCAAATTGCTGAGTTCAGGACGCACTGCCCCCAACCCCCATGTGTT
>JAAYFD010000012.1 GCA_012728415.1 Gammaproteobacteria bacterium | reverse complement strand
CTCCTCCCGTGCGGTACGGGTAGCCGAGCAGATGGAAGCCGGTCTGGTCTGGATTAACTCCTGGTTCCTGCGCGATTTGCGTACCGCCTTTGGCGGCGCCAAGCAATCCGGCATCGGCCGCGAAGGTGGTGTGCACAGCCTGGAGTTTTACACCGAAATCAAGAATATCTGCATCAAGCTGTAAGGATTTGCAACCATGAGCGAAAACATCATCCAAACCTGCGGCGACCAGCTGTACGCGGCGATGGTCAATAAAGCCCCCATCCGGCCGCTGACCGAAAGCCATCCGGACATGAGCCTGGAAACCGCCTACCAGATCTCCCTGCACATGCTGGAGCGTCGGCTGGCCGCCGGTGAAAAAGTCATCGGCAAGAAAATCGGCCTGACTTCGCTGGCAGTACAGACCATGCTCGGTGTGGACCAGCCCGATTTTGGCTACCTGACCGATGCCATGGCTTTCAGCCAGGGCCAGGACATGCCGATTTCCGAGCGCCTGATGCAGCCACGGGCCGAAGGCGAAATTGCCTTTATCCTGAAAAAGGACCTGCTGGGCCCCGGCATCACCAACGCCGACGTGCTGGCCGCCACCGATTGCGTGATCCCCTGTTTTGAAGTGGTGGATTCACGCATCGAAAACTGGCAGATCAAAATCCAGGACACCATCGCCGACAACGCTTCCTGCGGCCTGTTTGTGCTGGGCGACAAAGCGGTCAGCCCGCGCAAGGTCGACCTGATGACCTGCGGCATGGTGGTGGAAAAAAACGGTCAGATCATCAGCACCGGCGCCGGCGCCGCCGCGCTGGGCAGCCCGCTCAACTGCGTTACCTGGTTGGCCAACAAGCTGGGCGAGTTCGGCATCCCTCTACAGGCCGGCGAGGTCATCCTGTCCGGTTCGCTGGTTCCGCTGGAATCGGTCCAGGCTGGCGATTTCATGAGTGTCAGCATTGGCGGTATCGGCAACGCGTCGGTGCGGTTTACCTAATGTATCGATTAAAAAACACCGGGCGCTGTTCTTGTATGAGCAGACTGGCCCTGAAACGGGCATGGCGCATACGAATGCTGGTGCGCCTACAAGCACCGACAGTACCGCCGAAAACACTTCGGCGTCACTTCAATAACGGGAATCTGTTATGTCAAAAAAACTGAAGGCCGTAATTATTGGCCCCGGCAACATCGGCACTGACCTGCTGATGAAAATGCAGCGCTCAGACTGGATCGAACCAGCCTGGATGGTCGGCATCGACCCCGAATCCGCCGGACTCAAGCGGGCTGCCGAAATGGGTATCAAGACCAGTGCCGAAGGCGTGGACGGTGTGCTGCCCCATATCGTTGAAGACGATATTCGCGTCGCCTTTGATGCCACCTCGGCCTATGTCCATGCTGAAAATAGCCGCAAACTCAACGAGCTGGGTGTGATCATGGTCGACTTGACGCCCGCGGCCATCGGTCCGTTCTGCGTACCACCGGTCAACCTGCAAGAGCATACCCGCAATCTGGAAATGAACGTCAACATGGTCACCTGTGGCGGCCAGGCAACGATTCCAATGGTAGCGGCGGTATCCCGGGTGCAACCGGTCGAGTACGGTGAGATTATTGCTACGGTCTCATCCAGGTCAGTCGGCCCCGGCACCCGCCAAAACATCGACGAGTTTACTCGTACCACCGCAGGAGCGGTAGAACAGGTCGGTGGCGCCAAAAAGGGCAAGGCGATCATCATCATTAACCCGGCCGAGCCGCCGCTGCTGATGCGTGACACTGTGCACTGCCTGGTTCAGGGCGAGCCGGACCGGGCCGCCATCACTGAGTCCGTGCACGCAATGATTGCTGAAGTGCAGAAGTATGTACCCGGCTACCGGCTGGTTAACGGGCCGGTATTCGACGGCAACCGCGTAACCCTATATTTGGAGGTCCAGGGGCTGGGTGATTTCTTGCCCAAATATGCCGGCAACCTGGACATCATGACCGCAGCGGCCCTGCGCACCGCCGAAATGTTTGCCGAAGAAATTTCCGTCGGCAGCATTCAGCTCCCCCCACGCGGCTAATGGAGAAAACAGATGAACTTACAAGGCAAGCAGGTCATCCTGCATGATATGAGTCTGCGTGACGGCATGCACGCCAAGCGCCACCAGATTACTTTGGACCAAATGACCTCTATTGCTACCGCCATGGACGAAGCCGGCATGCCCATGATCGAAGTTACCCACGGTGACGGCCTGGGCGGCGCCTCTGTCAACTATGGTTTCCCCGCCCACAGTGACGAGGAATATCTTAAAGCGGTAGTGCCCAAGATGAAGCAAGCGAAGGTTTCCGCCCTGCTGCTGCCCGGTATTGGTACGGTTGATGACCTGAAGATGGCCCACGACTGTGGTGTACAGAGCATCCGCGTGGCCACCCACTGCACTGAGGCGGACGTTTCCGAACAGCATATCGGCATGTCACGCAAGATGGGCATGGACACCGTCGGCTTCCTGATGATGGCGCACATGATCGCCCCCGCACAGCTGCTGGAGCAGGCCAAGCTGATGGTCAGCTATGGTGCCAACTGCATCTATGCCACGGACTCGGCCGGTTACATGCTGCCTGGTGATGTTACCGCACGTATTGCCCTGTTGCGCGCAGAGTTGCCCGCCGAGGTCGAAATTGGCTTCCACGGTCACCACAACATGGGCATGGCCATAGCAAACTCCCTGGCGGCTATCGAGGCAGGTGCCAGCCGCATTGATGGTTCGGTGGCCGGGCTCGGTGCCGGCGCCGGCAATACCCCGCTGGAAGTACTCTGTGCAGTCCTGGACCGAATGAATGTGGAAACCGGTATTGACCTTTACAAAATCATGGATGTAGCCGAAGACCTGGTGGTACCCATGATGGACTTTCCTATCCGTGTAGACCGCGACGCCCTGACTCTGGGCTGGGCTGGTGTATATGGCAGCTTCCTGCTATTTGCCAAGCGTGCCGAGCAAAAGTACGGCGTACCCGCTCGTGACCTGCTGGTGGAGCTGGGTCGCCGCGGCACCGTAGGCGGACAAGAAGACATGATTGAAGACCTGGCCATTACCATGGCCAAAGAACGAGGCTTGACACAATGATCAATGAAATGAAAAACCAGCTGACAAAAGAACAGATTGCCCAACTGGCTGAGCACTGCGAAAAGGCCGAACTGGAGGCCTACGAGATCACCAAGATCACCGACGACTACCCGCAGATGACCTACCGTGATGCCTTCGACATCCAGTGGGAAGCCCGCCGCCGCAAAGAGGCACGCGGAACCAAGATTGTCGGCATGAAAATGGGTCTGACCTCCTGGGCCAAGATGTCCCAGATGGGCGTCGAGCATCCTTGCTATGGCTATCTGGCTGACTACTTCAGCGTCCCCGAGGGAGCCAGCATCAGGTTTGATGAGCTGATCCATCCGAAAATCGAAGCTGAACTGGCTTTTGTGCTGAAGGAAGAGCTGAAAGGGCCGGGCATCCACATCGGTGATGTGCTGCGCGCTACTGACTTTGTCATGCCGGCGGTGGAGGTAATCGATTCGCGCTACAAGGACTTCAAGTTTGACCTGAAAAGCGTGATTGCTGACAACTCCAGCTCCAGCCGCTTCATGACCGGCGGCAACATGGCCAAGCCGGAAGATCTGGATCTGAAAACCCTTGGTGTGGTAATGGAAGTCAATGGCAAAGTGGTGCAGACCGGTGCCGGTGCTGCAGTGCTGGGCCACCCGGCCGCCTCTGTTGCGATGTTGGCCAACATGCTGGCCGAGCGCGACGAAAGCCTGCCTGCCGGCTCTTTCATCATGATCGGCGCCATCACTGAGGCGGTTACCGTTAACAAAGGTGACAGCTTTGTAGTGCACTTTAATGGATTGGGCAGCCTCAGCGGCCGCTTCGAATAAGCAACGCCCTTTGCAAGAAAAGGCTTGCCCCCGGATAACACATGCTCTCCAGGGGCAAGTCCCAGCATAAAGCTATGCACCCGGTCCGGAATCATATCCGACAACTTCAGCTACATCAGAAACAGCAAAAGGAATATCCCATGCCCATAGCACAGATCCACATCCTCGAAGGACGCAGTGACGAACAAAAAGAAGCGCTGATCAGCGAAGTCACTCAAGCCATCATGAAGTCCCTGGGTGCACCCCAGCAAAGCGTGCGCGTGATCATCAGCGAAATGCCCAAACAGCACTTCGGTATCGGTGGCGAATCAGCAAAAAAACTGGGGCGTTGACGCCCCACTTGCCACACGGCACAAAATTACATTCAACCTGACACGGTACCGGTTTAATGCACAATAAAAATAACAGCTATATTTTGTTGCTGAACCCTGAAGGGCAAATTCGCTACGCTTGTCAGCACACTCAGACCCGGTTTCAGCTCACTGCTGAACAGCTGCTCAAGCTCACACTGATTCAACTGAAACATCCTGATATGCCTGCGGGACCGCTGGATGATTTAGAAAAAACCACAGCACAAGGCCGGCCCTGGATGGGAGTTGTCCAGCTGCAAGATCCAGAAGGCGAGTTTTGGGTCAACGCCTATGTCATTCCGGTTACTGAAAACGATGAGCTCCTGGAGTTGCACTGCATCCTGAATGAAGCCTCGCCAGAAATGACCGAACGGGCGCGCAGCATTTATCAACTGCGCAAAGCCGGTAAAATGCCGGCCCGCTTACGTTACCCGTGGCCATCACTGCCCTGGCGTAGTGGCCTCGCAGCACTCTGTGCCTTTACTCCCTTGATCTGCATGGCTGTGCTGTCTTCCAGCCTGCCTCTGTTTTTGGCCGCCATGGCCAGCAGCCTATGCCTTCTTTATGTTTTTCAGCTGGTATTGTTCAAACAGTTTAACCAGCTTGTCCGTTCAGCCCGGATCATTGTCGAGCATCCAATCAAGCAACTAATCTACACCAACACACATAACGATATCGGGCAACTGCAACTTGCCCTGGAGATGCAGCATGCCCAAATGAGCGCCTTATTGCGGCGGCTGCAAAATACAGCCGGACACATTCGCCATAGAGCCGGCCAAACCATGACAGGAATGCAGCAAATATCGACAGACATCGGACACCAGCAAACCATTCTGGAACAACTCAGCCGATCTGCCAGTAACTTGTCCGAAAGCGCCCATGAAGTTAACAGCCAGGTTCAGCACAACCTTAAACACTCAGAAATTGCCACGCAGCAAGTCAACCTGGGCCAGAGTACTCTTAACCAGTCGACACAGGCTATTCATCAACTGGCTGAAAGCATTGACGAAAGCATGAAGCACTTTTCCCTGCTGCAAGAAAA
Organism: Gammaproteobacteria bacterium; assembly: GCA_012728415.1. Taxonomy (GTDB): domain Bacteria; phylum Pseudomonadota; class Gammaproteobacteria; order Pseudomonadales; family Pseudomonadaceae; genus Thiopseudomonas. The sequence goes on along the minus strand of JAAYFD010000012.1, from coordinate 854 downwards.
AAGCGGCCAAATCAATGCCATCATGACGGTTATCCAGGCTGTTGCAGAACAAACCAATCTTCTGGCCCTTAATGCCGCGATTGAGGCGGCCCGTGCAGGAGAAATGGGTCGTGGCTTTGCAGTAGTTGCCGATGAGGTGCGCAACTTGGCAGCGCAGACACAACGCTCTGCCCAGGATATTCAGAGCATGATCAATGATCTGCAAAGCGCCATAGCCGTAATCAGCCAGTGTCTGAGTACCGAGCAAAAGATTTCAGCCAGCAGCGTAGAGCATATTGCCCAGGCCGGAGAAGTGTTTGATGAGATTCTGAGCTTTATCAGACAGCTGCATGAAAACATGACCACTCTGGACAACTCCAGCCAACAACAGGATGCGATCGCCCTACAGGTCAACAATGGTGTAAAAAACCTGTTGGAACTTGCTGTCCAGGCTACCAATAGCGCCAATCAGGCGCTGGAATACAACCAGTCCATGGCGTTGATGAGCGAAAGACAGGCAATGATGCTGAGCGGGCTGGCACAAGCCTGAGCAGCCACGTTTTAAAACGTCCCATATCCGGTCTTCACCGGGTTTTGCACTGGTTTTTGCCTTGCTTATGGCTTTCAAACATGACGATCCTGATCTTTTTGTGGATATAGCCAAAAAGCAAACCAGCGGGTAAACCTCGGCATCAAGACATAGGACATCAACAGCATCAGGACTCCAGTGATCATCAAGGTTCGCAGTAGCAACGGGATCTGCTCAAGAACACTCCCGAACAACAAAAAGATCAGGGTGACACTTGGGTATAGCGCCATCCAGCTTACCAAGGTCATTTTGTACCTGGGTGGCGGTTTGACTGGATTCTGTGATG
>JAAYFD010000068.1 GCA_012728415.1 Gammaproteobacteria bacterium | reverse complement strand
CCTTGTCACTCCGCGCAGTCGCGGAGTCCGTGAAGCTTGCGGTTACGCAACGCTTCACGCAGGATGACATTCTGTTTGAGGGTTTTTACCCTGATCCCAATTTCTCGAAAGAAAAACCGCCATGCAAATCAAACTCGCCAACCCCCGTGGTTTCTGTGCCGGTGTAGACCGTGCCATTGAAATCGTCAACCGCGCGCTGGAGGTATTCCAGCCGCCGATCTATGTCCGCCACGAAGTGGTACACAACAAGTTTGTGGTGGAAGACCTGCGCAACCGTGGTGCGGTGTTTGTCGAGGAATTGCATCAGGTGCCTGATGACGCCATCGTGATTTTCAGTGCCCACGGTGTATCCCGTGCGGTGCAGGACGAGGCGGCCCGCCGCGGTCTGAAAGTCTTTGATGCCACCTGTCCTCTGGTGACCAAAGTCCATCTGGAGGTGGTGCGCTACAGCCGCGACGGCCGCGAATGCGTGCTGATCGGCCATGCCGGCCATCCCGAGGTGGAAGGCACCATGGGCCAGTACGATGACAGCCGTGGCGGCAAAATCTATCTGGTGGAAGACGAGGACGATGTCGCCCGCCTGCACGTCAACAACCCGGACACCCTGGCCTTTGTGACCCAGACCACCCTGTCGATGGATGACACCAGCCGGGTGATTGATGCCCTGCGTGAAAAGTTTCCCGCCATCAGCGGCCCGCGCAAGGATGATATCTGCTATGCCACGCAGAACCGCCAGGATGCGGTGAAGCAGCTGGCCAGCGACTGCGATGTGGTGCTGGTGGTGGGCAGCCCGAACAGCTCCAACTCCAACCGCTTGCGCGAGCTGGCCGACCGCATGGGTACGCCGGCTTATCTGATTGACGGTGCTGCCGACCTGAAGCGCGAGTGGTTTGCCGAAAATGCCCGTGTTGGTGTAACGGCGGGTGCTTCTGCCCCGGAGGTGCTGGTGCAGGAGGTGATTGCCCAGCTGCGTGACTGGGGTGCGCTGGTGGCCGAAGAGCTGGATGGCCGGCAGGAAAATGTGACTTTCTCCATGCCCAAAGAACTGCGACTGGTGGATGTGACGTAGTTTTGCACTGTGGCGGCCCCGTCATAGCTGGTGCATGCTGCAAGCTGGCGTCTTGGGCTGACTCCAGCCGCGGTGGAAGAAAAACTTAAAAATGTGTCCGAAATTAATTGACCATAACAGGGCGCTTGAGCCAAGCCTCAGTGAAGCCTTTATGTGGCTCTCTAGGGCGGCAGTGCATGGCCATGTGATTGCCCGTGCACAGCTGGAAACCTGGACTTAGGCATAGCCGGGCACTGGGGGAAGCTGTGCCTTTGTTTGTTGCTTTTGCTCCGATAGCCTTAGATGGCTTCTGAATACTGACACCCGGGGCGTCAAGGCGGCTATACTTGACCCAATTTGTTTGGCGGGTCAGTTTGCCGCCTTTTTTCTTATTTGTGTATTAGCGGTGCAGGCCGTTAGGGAGTCAATATGAAGCAGGTTGTGATCAGTGGTACAGGTCTGTACACGCCATCGCAAAGCATTTCCAATGAGGAGCTGGTTGCAGCGTTCAACACCTGGGCGCGGCAGTATAATGCGGACAATGCCGATGCCATTGCACGTGGCGAGCTGAGCGAGCAGCCGGAGTCCAGTGCAGAGTTTATTGTTAAGGCGTCCGGCATCCAGAGCCGCTTT
>JAAYFD010000067.1 GCA_012728415.1 Gammaproteobacteria bacterium | reverse complement strand
GCGGCGGCGCGCCGATTTCCATCGTGCGCCAGTACATCGAGCAGCAGCAAACCCCACACTGAAACCCAAAGACAAGGACGGCTGCGCCGTCCGCGCTATCCTTCCCCGCCCTGAACGGCGGGCTTGTCGCGCACCGGGTCAAATATTTATTGCGCGGTATAGCCGCCATCAACCGTGTACTGTGACCCGCTAACAAAGGATGCATCGTCGGACAGCAGAAAAGCCACCACACTGGCAACCTCTTCCGCCTGGCCCAGCCGGCCGATCGGGTGCAGCGCAACCAGCGAGTTGTACTCCTCGCGGCTTAGCTCGTTGAGCAGTGGTGTATCAATGTAGCCTGGATGGACCGAGTTGATGCGAATACCCTGTGCCGCATACTGCAGCGCCGCACTCTTGGTCATACCCGACACCGCATGTTTGGCCGTCACATAGGGCACATAGCCGGAGGTACCCACCAGGCCCAGAATGGAAGCAGTATTGACGATGGCTCCGCCGCCAGCGGCAAGTATGGCGGGCACTTCATATTTCATACCGTAAAAAACGGCATCCAAGTTGATATCCATCAGCTTCCTGTAACCGCTTAGTTCGGTTTCATGCAACGGACCCTGCGGTCCGATGATGCCGGCGTTGTTGAAGGCCAAATGCAGCGCACCAAACTGATCAACAGTAAAGGACACCGCTGCCTCATTAACCTCCGGCAAAGTGAAGTCGCCGCCAAAAGCAACAGCTTTTCCGCCCTTGCTGACAATTTCGTCAACCACTGTTTGTGCGGCTTGCTCGTGCAGATCGGCAACCACCACGGCTGCACCTTCTGCTGCGAGTCTAAGCGCGGTTGCCTTGCCAATGCCGGACGCACCACCGGTGATCAGTGCGGTTTTGTTTGTAAATCGGGTAGACATGATGTTCTCCTCTTACTCGAAAAACTGCACGTTTGACACCTTGCTGTTTCTGCCTGTGGTTATCCATGTATCACGTGGAAGCCTCTTGGAAGACCCAGGTGTCCAGATGCAGATGAAACTTTTACGCTATCAAGTGATTTTCAATGGCAACAGGGGCGTAATGACGCATGCTCACTTCATGAACTCTCTGCGCCGGGCATACGAAGCCGGGCACGCTGCTGCTTGTTGTGCAACCCGAAAGCGAAGTGACATCACCCGGCCTTGGTGTAGCAGGCAATTGCTCTGCTTCTTGACGGACCACAGCAACCAAGGAAGCCACGCACACCCCAGTGCCGTTACTCTGCTTGCAGCACTCGCCTATCACCTGTAGCACGACTACACTAAAAGCCCTGTCACTCCAACCATGCGGAGCATCCATGTCCATCACTGCAGAACACCTGTCAGCCTCTTCTTCTGCCGTTACAGGCAGTCAGGACCCGGCCCGCTGGCGTATTCTGATGGTCATTCTGGCCGCCATCTTCATGTCGCTGATGGGCGTGAGCATTGTCAACGTGGCGCTGGCTTCCATCCAGCAGGCGCTGCATGCCAGCCAGTCGGACATTCAGTGGGTGCTGTCCGGCTATGCGCTGACCTTTGGCGTGGTTCTGGTCAGCGCCGGCCGGGCCGGCGACCTGATGGGCCGTGGCGGTTTTTTCATGATCGGCGTGGCCATTTTCACCCTGGCTTCGGTGGCAGCCGGGCTGGCGCAAAGTGCTGACCAGCTCAATCTGGCCCGTTTTATCCAGGGCGTGGGTTCCGGCTTTATCAACCCGCAGGGCGTGGGCATGATCCAGCAGTATTTTCGCGGAGCCGAGCGGGGCCGGGCGTTCGGCTTTTTTGGCACGGCGGTGGGCGTATCGGTGGCCATAGGGCCGGTGCTAGGCGGATTCCTGATCGAACTGGGCGGCGAAAATTTTGGCTGGCGGCTGACATTTCTGGTCAATGTGCCGGTTGGCCTGCTTACACTTTGGCTGGGCTACCGCTGGTTTCCCCGCCCGCTGCTGCATCGGCCCCGGCTGGCCAACGGCGATCCGGCTGTCGGACACAGTCTGCTGCAAGCTGAAACACAGGAAGCAAACAGCCGTGCCAATCTATTTGCATCCACGGTCCGGAAAAATACTGTAGGTCCGGATTTGTCCGGACACAGTAGCTCAGGTACACAGACGCAGGCGCAAGCCCAGGTACCCGGACCAAAAAAACAGGGACTCAGCTCGCTGGACCCGGTTGGAGCCTTGCTGTTGGGGCTGGGTGTGCTGGCAGTGCTGTTTCCCTTTGTCGAAGCACGGGAAGCCCATTTGCTGTGGCTGCTGGTACCGCTGGGGCTGGTGCTGTTCTATCTGTGGGTACACTGGGAGCGGCTGTATGCGCGCATGGGGTTCAGCCCGATGGTCGACCTGAACATCTTTCACACTCCCAGCTACCGCAATGGCGCAATCATCATGACGCTGTACTTTCTGGGCATGACCAGTGTCTGGGTGCTGGTACCGCTTTTCATCCAGTTGGGGCTGGGCAAAAGCGCACTGGAAGCCAGCCTGATTGGCATTCCATCTGCCCTGCTCTCGGCCTGGTCAGCCAACTGGTCAGGCAAGCATGTTACCCGTATCGGCCGCAAAATTGTGATTGGCGGCCTGTGCATGGCACTACTCGGACTGGCCACCAGCATACTGATCGTACAAATGCACCTGCATGGCTTGCTCAGCTACTGGTGGTTGCTGGCCAGCCTGGCATTGTTTGGTCTGGGCCAGGGCTCCGTAATCAGTCCTAACCAGACACTGACGCTGGCCGAGGTGCCCATTGCCTATGCCGGTAGCTCAGGCGCTATCATGCAAACCGGCCAGCGTATCGGCACGTCGGTCGGCATTGCCGTCATCACTGCGCTGGTGTTTGCCGTACTGCCACGCAGCAATTGGCATCTGGCCTTTACTTTGGGTTTTGCCAGTATCATGGTCACCCTGTCGCTGGCGCTCTGGGTCTCAATCAAGGACATGCGTATGCGGCGCGTACCCTGATCTCTGCCTGCAAGGAGCTTCATCATGCCTTCTTCCGGCTTTACCCGGTCCTTACGCCATCTCTGGGCACTGGACAAATTCGGCCCGGGATTGCGTTTTTTCATTGCACTGAGCCTGTGCACTGGCTGGGTTTGGCTGTTTGAGCGAATTGACGCACTCATTCCGCTTTATCTTGGCGTGATCGCCTCGGCACTGGCAGAAAGCGATGATAGCTGGCAAGGCCGTCTGCTAGCGGTCAGCGTCAGCCTGGGTTGCTTTTTGCTGATCAGCACCGCAATCGAAATGCTGCATCCCTTCCCATTCTGGCTATCCGCGTTCATGGTAAGCGCAACCTTCGTGCTGATCGTGCTGGGCGGTGCCGGTTCACGTTATGCATCGATTTCTTACGCCACCCTGATCCTCGGCATCTACACCCTGGTTGGCCTGGAGCAACACAGCCCAAGCGATGCCGCACTATGGCAATACGCCCCTTTGCTACTGTGTGGCGCCCTGCTCTATGGGCTGCTGTCGGTCATCTGGTATGCAGCCTTTGCCCAGCAACCGTTACAGCAGAGCCTGGCCCGGCTATTTCGCCGTCAATGTGATTATTTCAAAGCCAAGTCGGTACTGTTCGAGCCACTGCGCAACATGGATATCCAGAGCAAGCATCTGGAGCTGGCCCGACAGAACGCCCGCCTGGTAGAAGCCCTGAACGACAGCAAAAACCTGATCCTGCAACGGGTCGGTCGCAACCGCACCCGCGCCAGCACCAGCCGCTATCTAAAACTGTACTTTCTGGCCCAGGACCTGCACGAGCGGGCGACCTCCAGCCATGCGCCCTATCAACAGCTGGCGGATGCGTTTTTTCATAGTGATGTGCTGTTTCGCTGCCTGCGCCTGATCCGCCAGCAGGGTGATGCCTGCCACGCACTGGCCAAAGCCATCGAGCTGCGCCAGCCGTTTGACTATGGCCCCGGCCATGCTCAAGCACTTGAGGACTTACAGGCCGCCATTGCCTACCTGCACAAACAAAACAATCCCGAGTGGAACGACCTGCTGCGTTCACTGCGTTCACTGGCGCGCAACCTCGCCACCATGGATCAGTTGCTCGGCCAAGCCAGCAACCCAGATGCTTTATCTCTGCATCAGGACAGCAGCCTGTTTGACCGCGAACCGCAAAGCCTGCGTGAAGCCATGCTGCGGGTGACGCAGCATTTCAGCCTCAAATCCAGCCTCTTACGTCATGCCATTCGCCTATCGGCGGCCGTGGCCCTGTGTCTGTTGATCATGCACGTGGTCGCTCCAGAGCAAGGTTACTGGATTCTGATGACCACGGTGTTTGTGTGTCGCCCGCATTATGCGGCTACCCGTGTGCGCATGCTGCAACGCATCATCGGCACCATTCAGGGGCTGGCCATGAGCTGGCTGCTATTCCAAATCACACCACTGCTTTGGGTGCAGGCACTGTTTGCCATTGCCGCCGGTGTGGGCTACTTCGCCACCCGTACCAGCCATTTCAAAGCATCTACCGCATTTATCACCATGATGATGCTGATCTGCTTCAACCAGATTGGCCATGGCTATGACCTGTTTTTACCACGCCTGATAGATACCGTAATCGGCAGTTTGATCGCTGGGTTGGCGGTGTTTTTTATCTTGCCTGACTGGCAAGGCCGCCGTTTGCACTTGGTGGCAGCCGCCACCCTGCGGGCCAACAGCAAGTATTTACGCCACATCATGCAGGAATATAGCCTGGGCAAAACCGACGACATGCAATACCGGATTGCCCGACGCGAAGCACACAACGCCAACGCGGCACTCAGCAGCAGCTTGGGTAACATGCTCAAGGAGCCCGGCCACTATCGCCGGCAAAGCGATACCGGCTTCGAGTTTTTACTCTACTCACACAGCTTGCTGAGCTATATTTCTGCGCTCGGTGCGCACCGTGACAACTTGGCTGACGCGCCCAATTATCCGTCGCTTAACCGAGAAGCCGAGCAACTGGCCGACAGCTTGGAGCGTCTGGCCGACAATATGCAGGAGCTGAAACCGCTCAACACCGATTGCGCCATTGAAGAAGAACAGTACCAGCGCCTACGTGCCATGCCACTGGCTGAAGACGACAACCTGCGCTTGCTGCACGGCCAGCTGTTACTGATCAGTCAGCAACTGGCTCCGCTACACAAACTGGCAAGCCGGCTGGCAGTGCAGTAGGCCAGTTGGCGCATAGCCTCATCCACAGGTCGACACTGAAGTGGCTCGTACAGTGGGCTGTGGATACTGCGCAGGCCAGCATAACCGGTGCAGCCCAAGGCTCAATAGTTAGAACCCGCTCAACCAGAGCTGTGCATAGCCGGTGGCCGGGTACTGTGCCAGTACCTGCTCCTGGCCGGTAGCCAGCTCCAGATTGCGACTGTGCTGCAACAGGCTATCGATCACCTCGACCAGTTCCATACGCGCCATGGGCGCACCCGGGCAAACGTGAACACCAGCACCATACAGCAGGTTGTCCTGCGGATTGCGCTCCCATGAAAAGCGCTCTGGTTCGGGAAACACTTCAGGGTCACGATTCACCGCCACCCAGTTCAAATAAACCCGCTCGCCAGCTGCAATCTGACGCCCGCCAATCTCCACCGGGCAAACAGCACGCCGACGGTTTTCCAGCAGCGGGTTATGCATGCGCTGAATTTCATCATTGGCGTAATAAAGCTTGTCTGGCTGTTCGCGCAATAGCTGCTGCAGCGCCGGTTCGCCAGCCAGAAAGTGCGCAATGATACCGATGGCCGACGCCAGCGTCCCCACCTCGCCCACCGTCCAGTTGCGCAGAATACTGGCAATCTCCATATCACTCAGGCTGCGGCCTGCAATCTGCTCGTGCATCAGCTCGGTGGTAATATCGGCATCCGCAGCCACACCGGGCTGACGCCGCACGGTCAGCTGCTCAGTTACGATATTTTCAAACTCGGCGGCCAGCCGTGCCAGCGCGGTACGGTCCTGCTGCAATGTGGCCTGCTGGTTCTGGCTGGCCCACTGCCCCAATGGCTGTTGCAGCTCTTGCGGCCAGCCCATAAAGGCGCACTGGGCACGCAGGGCAAACGGCAGCGCAAAGTCGGCCATCAGGTCCACCTGCTGCTGGCCCCGCAAGGCTTGTGCCAGTTCATCAGCGATGGCACGGCAAACCGGCTTGAACCAGGCCACCCGCTGCGCGCTGAAATACGGCTCAATCAGCTGTCGAAACGGTGTATGCTCTGGCGGGTCCATGCCATTGGGCACAGAAACATGACGTGACACCTGGTTGCTAAAAGTCTGGTGATCAAGCAACACCCGCAAAACATCAGCATGCCGAAACAAGGTCCAGTGCCCCTGCCCGTCACGTGCTACCGGACACTGCTCACGCATCCGGTCATAGGCCGAGCGCTGGTCTGCCAGCACATCTGGGTTGCGAATATCCCAGTCTGCAAGGGTGCTGCTCATCATCATACCTCCTACGCACCACTTCAAATTGTGATCATGATCACACCTGCAGCCCAGGGGGCACCTTGCCCAAAATCAAACTTGACAAAAATCATTGTGTCAAAAATTTTTTTACCAGCTTCCTGTAGCCAGACACGTCAGCAAGGTGCCAAAAGCACTTCAGCTTCAATTAAGCTCGCCGGGTATGATAAGCGTTATACAGCCCGTGCTGTCTGCTTCAAGATCAACCCGGGAGGAGTCTACCTTGTCCAATCGCAGGTCATCTCAGCTGCCCGTCATGCTGCTGGCTGCTCTACTACCGCTGCTGCCCGTTCGGTCAGCCACCGCACACGATCTTGACCATCGCCACGCTCTGGAAATGAGCCGGCAGGGCCGCATCGTTCCGGCCCAACAACTACTGGCACAGGCACTGGTGCACTATCCGCAGGCCAGGCTGCTGGGAATGAAACTGACACATAAAAAAAATGGCTATATCTATAAAATGCAGCTGCTCACCCGTGATGGCGAGGTGCACAAACTTTACTTCGATGCCGAAAGCGGCGAGCTGCTACGGGACAAGGAGAAAAGCTGATCATGCGTCTGCTACTGGTAGAAGATAACGTGACACTGGCCGATGAGCTGTGCGCCAGCTTGAAACAACAGGGCTACGCCGTTGACTGGCTCACCGATGGTCGCGATGCCGTGGTCCAAGGCGCCACTGAACCCTACGATCTGGTTATTCTGGATCTCGGCCTGCCCGGCATGCCGGGGCTGGATATTTTGCGCCAATGGCGCAAAGACGGTCTTTCTCTGGCTGTATTGATCCTGACCGCCCGCAGCAGCTGGAGCGAGCGTGTTGACGGCCTTCAAGCCGGTGCCGATGACTACCTGTGCAAACCGTTTCATCCCGACGAACTGCTGCTGCGTATCCGCGCCTTGCTGCGACGCAGCCATGGCCACAGCAACAACAGTCAACTGGAAGTGAAGGGTGTCCGTCTTGATGAGCGCCGCCAGACTGTTTTGCTGCCGTCTGGCGAAACCGAGCTGACCGCTGCCGAGTTTGCCCTGCTGCGCTACTTCATGCTGCACCCCGGCCAGCTGCTGAGCAAAAGCCAGTTACAGGACCACCTGTATGATGGTGAAGCCGAGCCGGACTCCAACGTGGTCGAAGTGCATGTCAGCCATTTGCGCCGCAAGCTTGGCCGGCACTGCATTCAAACCCGGCGTGGCCAGGGCTACCGCTTTATCGGGCTCAATTGATGCAAACTTCGATTGCCCGCCGCCTGCTGGTCAGTCTGGCCCTGATGCTGGCTGTTACCGGTGCCATACTGGCACAAATCGGCCTGTTCTGGATGGATTACAGTCTGCGCGAGCACACCCACGAGCAACTCAGGGCACATGCCGAAAGCCTGCTCTCGGCACTGATCCACGACGAAGAAGACAACCGGCTGATAGTAAACAATCGCCACCACGACGCCCTGTACTCACAACCCTTTTCCGGTTATTACTTCATCATTGAAGTAGACGGTGTACCCACCCGCTCGCGCTCACTTTGGGATTTCGCCCTGCTGGAAGCCGAAACGCAACCCCGGCAACTGCTGAACGGGCCGAACGGCCAGCTACTGCTCAGTTATCAGAAGAGCTACCGCGTTGACAACGCACAGGTTGATGTCACGGTAGCCGAAGATTACCGCCCGGTACTGGAGCGTTTTTATAATGCCCGTCGCTGGGGACTAAGCATTGGTGCCACTGCTCTGCTTCTGGTCATACTGCTGCAATGGCGCCTGATCGTGCATGCACTCAGACCGCTGGAACGGGCCAGACGCCAACTGGCCGAACTTGAAAGCGGACAACGCAACCAGCTGGACGCCGCTGTGCCGGAAGAGATGAAACCGCTGGTAGGACAGATCAACCAGCTGTTGGAGCATATTGATGAGCAACTCAAGCGTTCACGCAATGCCGCCGGCAATCTGGGGCACGCACTGAAGACACCACTGGCCGTACTCTCCAGTCTGCAGGCACGCCCCGAACTGCAGCAGCAGCCAGAGCTGCTGCGCATCCTGCAGGAGCAGCTGCGCATCATCCAGCAGCGCATTGAGCGCGAACTCAGTCGCGCCCGCATGGCAGGCGAGCAACACAGTGGCAAGCTGTTCATCTGCAACAGGGAGATCCCCGCACTGTTGCAGCTGATGGAGCAGCTTCATGGCCCTCATATCCGTTTTATCTGGCTGTCTGGCCATGAACTGCAGCTGCCCTTCGATCGCGACGACCTGCTGGAGCTGCTGGGCAACCTGCTCGATAACGCCGGCAAGTGGGCACACGGACACGTCCAGCTGGGCCTGAAGCAAAGCAATCGTCAGCTGCTTATCCACGTAGATGATGACGGTCCCGGAATCCCTGCCGCAAAACGCCAGCTGGTCTTGCAACGGGGTCGCCGCCAAGACGAGCAGACACCCGGCCATGGGCTGGGGCTGGCCATCGTTTCCGATATTGTCTCGGCCCTGCACGGTGACATTGAGCTGCAGGACAGCCCGCTGGGCGGGTTGCAGGTCAGGGTCAGCCTGCCCCTGTCACGACAGGCCTGAACCCACAACACTCTGCCCGAAAAAATAATTTTGCGCTTGTCGGACAAACAGGCACTACAGTCTATAGCACCAACCAGTCGCTGTTTAACCAGGGAGGTGCACCATGCACAAGGGACTACTGCATAAAAGCCACTTGCTGGCCTGCTGTCTGATGCTGCCGGCGCTTGTCCCGGCAGCCTGTCCAGAGCCGGCCGAAACCGGCCTGCAACAGCAGATTGAACACCTGCACCAGCAGCTCCGCCAATGGGATCATGCATACCATGTCGAGGGCCATAGCCCGGTGCCTGACGAGGTGTATGACCAGGCCCGGACCAAACTGCAACAATGGCAGCTTTGCAATGATGGCATGGCTGACGCCATCCGGCTGCCAGCTGACAGCCGCTTTACTCGCACACACCGCTACACCCAGATGGGCCTGAAAAAGCTGTCTGCCCAGCAACTGCAGCAATGGATGCAAGACCGGCAAGACCTCTGGGTACAACCCAAACTGGACGGTGTTGCGGTCACGCTGGTATATCGGCAAGGCCGGCTGGCAGAGGCCATTAGCCGGGGAGACGGCCGCCGGGGTATCGACTGGCTGAAACATGCGCAGACCATTCCGGCAATTCCCAAACAGCTGCCCGTCGCGGTGAACGCACACCTGCAGGGCGAGCTGTACCTGAAGCTGGAGCAGCATGTTCAGGCAAACAATAACAGCCACCGGGCTCGCAGCTCAATCGCCGGCTGGCTAAATCGTAACCATATACCCCCTGAAGCCGCCGGACGTATCGGGCTGTTTATCTGGGAGTGGCCGGACGGCCCAAAAAAAATGCATGCACGCCTGGAACAGCTTGCCGCTCTGGGCTTTACCGACAGTCAACGTTACAGCCTGCCTGTTACCGGTTTCGCTGCGGTCAGCCACTGGCGAAACCACTGGTTCAACAGCCCTTTATCCTTTGCCACTGATGGCGTAGTTATACGCGCCGGTTCACGCCCTGCCAGCCAGTTACAACACCCTTACCCGCCAGCGTGGGCGGTTGCCTGGAAATACCCGCTCAGCACCGCCGTCAGCCGCATTACCCGCTTCGAGTTCAATATCGGCCGTACCGGACGCATTACACCTATCGCCATATTGGAGCCGGTCGAGCTGGACAATAAACGTATTACCCGTGTCAGTCTTGGTTCAATTCAACGAATGCAACAATTGAATGCCGGCGCGGGTGACTATCTGTCCATACAGCTGTCCGGTCACTCGGTACCCCAGGCATCTGCAGTTGCCTGGCACAGCCCGCAGCGGACTTTGCCTGACCTGCCCAACCCGGAAAAGTATCACGCCTTCAGTTGCTTCCAATATGTACCCGGTTGCGAGCAACAATTCCTGGCACGACTGGAGTGGCTGGGAAGCAAGCGCGGGCTGAACATGCGGGGCGTTGGACGCGGCAGCTGGACACTGCTGGCCCAGGCCGGGCATGTCCGAAGCCTGACCCAGTGGCTCGACCTGGACGATGCCCGGCTACGATCTGTAGATGGCATCGCTGAACAGCGCTCCCGCCAGCTTCTGAACGCTTTTGACCGGGCGCGCCAGCAGCCATACGCCCGCTGGCTGTCAGCTCTGGGCGCACCCTCCATCCTACGGGTTTTGCCAACAGACAACTGGACAAACCTGTCCCGGCTTGATCTACACCATTGGCAACAAAGGGGCTATTCACCAGCCGGCGCGGCCACTCTTTTCGAGTTTTTCCGGCAATCAGACATAGTCACCATCGCCCGGCAGCTTGCCAGCGCCGGGGTTGATGGTTTTGTATCAGACGATTTAAAACACACCCACTCCGGGCCCGGCTAACCGAGCGCAATTCTCAGCAGCCCGGCAGCCAAATCCGGGGTCCGGGCTGGCCTGCCGGGCCGGCGAGGCAGGCTGCTCCCTCATACACAAATTAATAAATGCGAAACGCCTGGTGACAGCTTTCACAGGCCTTTTCCACCACATCCACCCGGACCCCCAACGCATCCGGATTCAGCGGCTGCTGACTGGCTGACTGCACCAGCCGCTCTGTGGTGTCTTCCAGCTCGGCTGCCAGTTGCATAAAGCGTTCACGCTCCTTCCAGACATCGTCACGCGCCGAGCTTTGCTTGTCTTTAACTTCCTCCTCGAAGTGCTGCCAGGGCTGACGGGAGATTTCGTCAAGACGCCGGGCCTTTTCAGCAAAAGCCTGCTCGTCAAAAGCAATACGGCCACGCAACATGCCGCCCAGGTCTTCACTCAGACTGAGCATTTCCTTGAAGATCACCTTGCGCTTGCCCAATGGCGAGTCCGGATCAACTCCGCCACAGGCAGAAACGGCCAGCACGGCAAACAACACCAGCACTCTCTTGAACATCATTCAGACATCCCAAAACAAACATGATAAAAGCCGGACAACGGCCCTCCCGGGCAGCGTTTTTTACAATACCCGGGGCACGCGCAGGGTAACAGTTTCGGCAAAAAAACTTAAGCCGCCAGCTGCTAGACAGTCTTGCCCTGCGGCACAGGCTGCCTTATCTAAAGACCGCCGTTATGCTAGTCTGGCGGCCACCGCTTTTTGTCAGGATGCTTGCACCATGGCCACTCATAGCGGGTTCTACTGGGCCTTTCTCTCCGCCATTTTTGCCGCACTAACAGCAATTTTCGTCAAGCTTGGCGTCCAAGAGGTCGACTCTGACCTGGCTACCCTGATCCGCACCGCCATCATCCTGCTGGTGCTGGTCGCCTTTGTCATGCTAACCGGCAAATGGAGCAACCCGCTGACACTAACAGCACGCACGTGATGGTTTCTCGCCCTGTCGGCGCTGGCCACTGGCGCCTCATGGGTTTGCTATTTTCGCGTACTGAAGCTGGGTGAAGCCTCAAAGGTTGCTCCCATCGACAAGCTCAGCATCGTACTGGTAGTGCTGTTTGCCGTATTGTTTCTGGGAGAGCGGCCATCGCTGCGCGAGTGGTCCGGTATCGCCATGATCGCCGGCGGCGTACTCATACTGGCCTTCCGGCGCTGATTTCGAACAGCTCAAAATACAGTTCAGCCGGACAACATGCACCAGCACTCTTGCCCAACAACACACCTCGCCCACCGCAGCGCCAGCTCCATAGCAAAGCGTTGCCATCGACGCCAGATATTCCCGGCACGAACAGTATTCGAGATAGCGTACTGCAACCGTTTGCCCCGAATTCATCCGGATATCGCCTGTACAGGTGTTACAAATCCGCTATACTCTGGATTATCACCGCACGAGGGGCGCTGCAGCAGGTTCTCTGTCAGGCTCGTGCGGATTCTCCCGCGGTTTCTCCGCACCCTCGCAACGGCGCCCATTCGCATACATGTTTAACGAATGGAGAACTCATTTATGAGCGCTGCGAACGGTTTTACCGATTACAAAGTTGCCGATATCAACCTGGCCGACTGGGGCCGCAAGGAAATCATCATTGCCGAGTCCGAAATGCCGGCACTGATGGGACTGCGCCGCAAATATGCCGACCAGCAGCCGCTAAAGGGCGCAAAAATCCTCGGCTGCATCCACATGACCATCCAGACCGCCGTACTGATCGAAACCCTGATCGAGCTGGGTGCCGAAGTGCGCTGGTCATCCTGCAACATTTTCTCGACTCAGGACCAGGCCGCCGCCGCCATTGCCGCTGCCGGCATTCCGGTATTTGCCTGGAAAGGCGAAACCGAAGAAGAATACGTCTGGTGCATTGAGCAAACCATCCTCAAGGATGGCCAGCCCTGGGATGCCAACATGGTGCTGGACGATGGTGGCGACCTGACCGCCATCCTGCACGAGCGCTTCCCGCAGGTACTGAAAAACGTTCACGGCATCACCGAGGAAACCACCACCGGCGTACACCGCCTGCTGGAGATGCTGAAAAAAGGCACGCTGAAAGTTCCGGCCATCAACGTCAACGATTCTGTGACCAAGAGCAAGAATGACAACAAATACGGTTGTCGCCACAGTCTCAACGACGCCATCAAGCGCGGCACCGACCACCTGCTGTCCGGCAAGCAGGCGCTGGTTATCGGCTATGGTGACGTGGGCAAGGGCTCGGCCCAGTCCCTGCGCCAGGAAGGCATGATTGTAAAGGTCACCGAAGTAGACCCGATCTGCGCCATGCAAGCCTGCATGGACGGCTTCGAGCTGGTATCCCCCTATATCAACGGTGAAAACCTTGGCACCGACGCCAGCATCGACCGCGACCTGCTGGGCAAAATCGACCTGATTGTCACCACCACCGGCAACGTCAATGTTTGTGATGCGCCCATGCTTAAAGCCCTGAAAAAGCGTGCCGTTGTCTGCAATATCGGCCACTTTGACAACGAAATCGACACCGCCTACATGCGTGAAAACTGGGCCTGGGAAGAAGTAAAACCACAGGTACACAAGATTCACCGCACCGGCAAGGACAGTTTCGACCCGCAAAATGATGATTACCTGATCCTGCTGGCCGAAGGCCGCCTGGTCAACCTGGGCAACGCCACCGGCCACCCCAGCCGCATCATGGACGGCTCCTTTGCCAACCAGGTGCTGGCACAGATTCACTTGTTTAATCTGAAGTTTGCCGATCAGGACGCCAACACCCAGGCCCGTCGCCTGACCGTTGAAGTGCTGCCCAAGAAGCTGGATGAAGAAGTGGCGCTGGAAATGGTCAAGGGCTTTGGCGGCGTCATAACCCGCATGACCCAGGAGCAGGCCGACTACATAGGCGTAACTGTGGACGGTCCCTACAAGCCGGATACCTATCGTTATTGATGTGTGGTTTTTTTGCTGTGGTGTGAAAGAGTGTCTGCTGTAGTTACGCAAAGACGCCGCAAGTACATCTGACCGCCACGGATGGCGGAAATGCAGTTTTTGCAGGAGCAAAACTGCCCTGTAGGCTCCCTGTTGCCTTCCATGGCGACAGAGGCTTTGCTCCACTACAGCAGATACCCAACCCACACCGTGCAGATGGAGGGTTGGGGTGTGGGCTGGAAGAAAGTGCATCTTTAACGAGCGCTTTTGTCGCTTGCAGCTGGTGCATGGTGCATGGTGCATGGTGCATGGTGCATGGTGCATGGTGCATGGTGCGATGCTGTACGAAACCACATACCCAGGTGCGTAACTCACCGGTCTGCCCGGCAGCGATGACAAGGTACGCAAACGCTTCTCTTGGCTGTGTTAGGGCTGGCACGGAATTTGTAGCGTCAGCAGGGGTACAGGTGTAGCAGGGCTGTGCCGTCATGGATGGCGGTCAGATGTGCTTGCAACGACCCTGGAGAACCTGTACTCCGCTGATGCAGCCACACCACTACCTGCTACAGCAAAACAACAGAACCAAATATTCAGAGAAAAAACAATGTCAAAACAACGTTTCAGTTTCGAGTTTTTCCCTACCAAAACCGAGGCCGGCCACGAAAAGCTGCTGATCACGGCTAAAGAGCTGGCCAGCTATAACCCCGAGTTTTTTTCCTGCACCTATGGCGCAGGCGGCTCCACCCGGGACCGCACCCTGAACACTGTGCTACAGCTGGACAAGGAAACCGGTATCCCCACCGCGCCGCACCTGTCCTGCGTTGGCGATAGCAAGGCGGAGCTGCGCCAGCTGCTTAACATCTACAAAGATGCCGGCATCAACCGTATCGTTGCCCTGCGCGGTGACCTGCCCTCCGGTATGGGCATGGCCAACGGCGAACTGCGTTATGCCAACGAACTGGTCGAGTTCATCCGTGAAGAAACTGGCGATCACTTCTTCATCGAAGTCGCCGCCTACCCGGAAATGCACCCCCAGGCCCGCAACTTTGAAGATGACCTGCAAAATTTTGTCCGAAAAGTACAGGCCGGCTCCGACAGCGCCATCACCCAATATTTCTTTAATGCAGACAGCTACTTTTATTTTGTCGACAGAGTGCGTACACTAGGCGTCGATATTCCAATCGTGCCCGGCATTATGCCGATTACCAACTACAGCAAGCTGGCCCGCTTCTCCGATGCCTGTGGTGCCGAACTGCCACGCTGGATCCGCAAACAGCTCGAAGCCTATGGCGACGACATTGCAAGTATCCAGGCATTTGGTACCGAAGTTATCAGCACCATGTGCGAACAGTTGCTACAGGGCGGTGCCCCCGGACTGCACTTTTACACCCTGAACCAGTCTGCACCCAGCCTGGCCATTTGGAATAACCTTCAGCTCAGCCAGCGCCAATAAGCGCATGCCTGCGAACGCCATGCCTGCCTCAGTACAGGCATGGATGAAATGATCTTTCAGACTACGTTCGCCGCACTGTTTTACGCATACCATGCAACGTGCCTACGCATGCAGCGCTGCCTTTCAGCCCTGCTGAAGCCGGATTCAAACAGATAGCTGCCATCCAGCATTTCTCCCGGCGCACGGAGAAACACCTCGATGGAGTGAGTTTTCGCTGTCTATCTGTCATTCAAAAAATGCGCACATTTTAATCGGCACAGCCGATTCACAGGAAGACTGCATGTCCTTTGCTTCACTCGGTTTATCTCAAACCCTGATTACCGCCGTACACAATGCCGGCTACGAATCGCCCACCCCGGTCCAGCAGCAGGCCATCCCGGCCGCCCTGCAGGGGCAGGACCTGATGGTTGCCGCACAAACCGGCACCGGCAAGACCGGCGGCTTTGCGCTGCCCATCCTGCAAAAAATCTTTGCCGACAACCAGGAGCCGACCCGGCAGCCCAGGCAAGTGCGGGTGCTGGTACTGGCCCCCACTCGTGAACTGGCCGCCCAGGTTGAAGAAAGCTTCCGCCTGTACGCAACCGAATTGCCATTTCGCAGCGCCTGCGTGTTTGGCGGCGTTGGCATCAACCCGCAAATCCGCGCGCTGGCCAAAGGGCTTGATGTCCTTGTGGCCTGCCCGGGCCGTCTGCTGGATCTGATCGGACAAAACGCCGTAGACCTCAGTGCCGTTGATACTCTGGTACTGGACGAAGCCGACCGCATGCTCGACATGGGCTTTATTCATGACGTCAAAAAAGTACTCAGGCAATTGCCAGCCAAGCGTCAAAACCTGCTGTTTTCAGCGACATTCTCCAAGGACATTACCACCCTGGCCAACCGCCTGCTGCACAACCCGGTACGTATCGAGGTAACACCACCGAACACGACCGTTGAGCGCATCAAGCAGAGCATGTTCCTGATTCCTGCACCACACAAGCGTGCACTGCTGGCCCACCTGATCACCATGGGCGCATGGGAACAAGTCCTGGTATTCACGCGCACCAAGCATGGCGCCAACCGCCTGGCCGAGTACCTGAGCAAAAACGGCCTGCCAGCCGCCGCCATTCATGGCAACAAAAGCCAGAACGCCCGCACCCGCGCCCTGGCCGATTTCAAAACCAATGACATTCGCATCCTGGTGGCCACCGATATTGCTGCCCGCGGCCTGGACATCGACCAGCTGCCACACGTGGTCAACTACGAGCTGCCCAACGTCGAAGAAGACTATGTACACCGCATAGGCCGCACCGGCCGTGCTGGCCGCCCGGGCGAAGCGGTCTCCCTGGTTGCACACAGTGAACAAAAGCTGCTGCGCGACATCGAAAAGGTTATCGGCCTGCGCATCCCCGAAGGGGACTGGATGGGCTTTGACATCAACCAGGCCATTGCCGCCAACCTGCAGGCCGAGCAAGCCGAGCCCGCCAGAGCGGATCAGTCACGTAATCAGCGCAAGCCAGCCGCCGGCAACAGGAATCAGCGCAACGCCCCGGAAGGTCGTGGCCGCCGGCGCAAAGGCCCGCAGCAGAATGCTGCCGATAACAGGCAGCAAAAAACAACCGACTCCGACGACAGTACGCCCGTCAAAGAGCAGCCCAGAGGCCGCAACCCGCGGCAGCGCAATCAGGCCCGGGACAACAACCAGACCCAGCGTCAAAACAACCGTAACAACCGTCGCACGCAAGCTGTTTCAGGCAAGCCGGCGTTACCGCCCGACCGCGACCCGGAAGAGTTTCTTGACGATGAAATCGACAACTTTGGCAACAGCGTTGACTACGTTAGTCCCTACAAAAACAAGCCGGGCGTAGCCAGCGGCAACCGTGCCCGCCAGCAAAGCCCGGGGGAGCGTCGCCCACGTGCTGCACGTAATAACCGCAACCCCCAGACCGGAGGGCGCACCGGTGGTCGCCGGCAAAATCAGCGTCACCAGCAAAATCCCGACTTGTTCGTCAAAGCTGATCCAACACCTGCATATATCGCAGCCAGACGCGAGCGGGAACAGGCCGGCAATGCCCCGCTGATTATCCGCAAGGGCGAGCGTTTGCCCAGCCTGGAACAGCTGGAGCAACTGGAAAACGCCCGCAGTCCGAAGAAAGAACGCCCAGCCTTGCTGGGCCTGCGTGACTAATATTCCGAATCACGACCAGCCTTCAGCCGGATACATCAACTGTGTCCGGCTGATTAAAAATAACGCCCTGAACCGGCGCCATCACACAAACCCTTCTGTTCCCTGCAGGCAATGCGGCCGGCACCAGGCACGACATGCAGCCTGCCTTGTCTCTCCTTTTTCCAAGCGGGTTTTTGCGCTTTTGTGACTATTTTGTTAGAGTACGTCACGTTTTTATCACGACTGCCCCTGTTTTTCCGCTCAAGGAGACTAGAGGGCTACCGCCGGAATGTAAGGAATACGGCTTGCTGCGCAAGCCATTAGTCGCTGATCATGCAGTCGACTACCGGCTAGCACCGGGACAAGGTGCTGTCTTTTCTATCTGCCCTGCAGGTATTCAATCGAGCCAAGTATTGCCCTGCAGTCACAAGGAGTCATAATGGACACACCCACGCCACGCAGTGGGACCATCAACCCACCCGTCTTCTATACCTCTGCTGCCATCATCATCGCCCTGGTGATTTTTGCCAGTGCCGCTCCGGATACCGCACAAAGCGTATTTGGTGCCGTGCAAGACTGGATCATGGAAAATGTCAGCTGGTTTTACGTTCTCACCGTTGCCCTGATCCTGATAGGCATTGCCTTTATGGCCATGAGCCGCTACGGCGACATCAAGCTCGGCCCCGACCACAGTACCCCCGACTACAAAAACTCGGCCTGGTTTGCCATGCTGTTTTCCACCGGAATGGGTATCGGCCTGATGTTCTTTGGCGTGGCCGAGCCGGTCATGCACTTCCTCACGCCTCCGGTCGGCGAGCCCGGCACGGTCGAGGCTGCCAAGGAAGCAATGAAGCTGACCTTCTTCCACTGGGGCCTGCATGCCTGGGGCATTTACGCCATTGTCGCGCTGGTGCTGGCGTTTTTCTGTTACCGCCACGGCTTGCCGCTGACCCTGCGCTCGGCGCTCTACCCGCTGATTGGCGAACGCATCTACGGGCCGATCGGTCACGCCATCGACATTTTCGCCATCATCGGTACCGTATTCGGTATCGCCACTTCGCTGGGTTTTGGCGTGTTGCAGATCAACAGTGGTTTTAACTACCTGTTCGATCTGCCGGTCAACGAAACCATTCAGGTCATCCTGATTGTGACCGCCACCGCGCTGGCAACCCTGTCAGTGGCCAGCGGACTGGATCGCGGCATCAAAATACTGTCAGAAATCACCCTGGTACTGGCGGTGATTCTGATGCTGCTGGTACTGGCGTTTGGCCCGACTGCCTTCCTGTTCAAGTCCTTTGTGCAGAATACCGGCAGCTACCTGTCCGAAATTGTCAGCAAGACCTTCAACCTGTACGCCTATGAGCCTACCGACTGGATCGGCGGCTGGACCCTGTTCTACTGGGGCTGGTGGATTTCCTGGTCGCCCTTTGTCGGCATGTTTATTGCCCGCATCTCGCGAGGCCGCACCATCCGCCAGTTCATCACCGGCGTGCTGCTGGTACCAACCGGTTTTACCCTGGCGTGGATGACCGTGTTCGGCAACACCGCCATCGACATGATCCTCAACCGCGACATGGTCGAGCTGGCGCAAACCGTCAGCGCCGACTCCTCGCTGGCCCTGTTCAACTTCCTTGAACACTTTCCGCTCAGCAGTGTGCTGTCACTGGTGGCAGTGGCCATGGTGATGCTGTTCTTTGTCACCTCTGCCGACTCCGGCTCATTGGTGATCGACATGCTGGCTTCCGGCGGCAAGATTAATACACCAGTCTGGCAGCGTATTTTCTGGGCTTCCTCCACCGGGATCGTGGCCATTGCCCTGCTGCTTAGCGGTGGCCTGCAAGCCCTGCAAACGGTCACCATTGCCAGCGCCCTGCCGTTCTCGGCGATCCTGCTGGCTACAACCTGGGGCTTGCTGCGCGCCCTGCACGTGGATTCGACCAAGCGCATGCTGCTGCAGCAGGCTTCGGTCAGCCGCAGCAGTAACGTCGCCTGGCAACGCCGCCTGCGCAACATGGTCAGCTTCCCGCGCCGCTCCCACGTCAACCGCTTCCTGGAAGAGGTGGTCAAACCGGCTGCCGAAGACGTCGCTACCGAACTGCGCAAACAGGGTTTTCAGGTGGAAGTACGCGAAGGCAAGGAAAACCGTGTGCAGTTTGAAGTCCAGCATGGCTCCGAAGTGAACTTCCTGTATGAGGTGCGTCCGCGGGCTTACCTGCAGCCCGATCTCACCTGTCAGGATGGCGATGAAGCCTGTGAGCTGGAGCGCAAATACTTCCGTGCCGAGGTGCATCTGCTCGAAGGCGGCCAGGACTATGACATCATGGGCTGGACCAAGGATGAGGTGATCGAGGACATTCTTAACCAGTACGACCAGCATATGCACTTTTTGCATGTGGTTCGGGAGTAGGTTTTTTGCACTGCGGTGTCAAGGCAGGTCGAAGTACTGCATCAGGCTGCCGCTGGTTCGGCCTTCGGCCAAACCGCTAAAGGCCTGACGCAGTACTCCGCCCTGCCCAGAACCACCTTGTGCGGGGTGGGAGTATTTTGGCCCGCCGGTGGCGGGCTGCTGTCGCGTGTGGGCTGCTGATTTTACTGGGTCGATACACCACAGTGCTCTGGTTCGGCCTGCGGCCAAACCGCTAAAAGCCTGATGCAATACTCCGCCCTGCCCAGAACCACCTTGTGCGGGTGAGAGGGCTGATGACACGACTGGGGGCAAGCAATTCTTCCGCCGCCATATCAAGACTTGGGAAACTGCTCCCTGTCCACTGGGTAAGCTCTGCACGGCATGCAAAGTGCCCGCGAGCAAACGACCGCTTATTGCGCCCGCCTGAACAGCAGACTGGCTGGCCAGACAAACGCTGCTGCCAGTCCGGCAAATCCTGCGGCGACACCGGCAACGACCAGGTAGTCCCAAAAATAGGTGACATTAGAAAAAGAGGATTTGGTCAGGCCGGGCACCAGCACAAAGCCGGCAATCCAGACCAGCACGGCAACTGCCAGTGCCGGCATGAAGCCTTTACCCCAGGCGGATGTTTTTTTCATTCCGGCAACGACCATCAGTGCCAGCCAGGCAACCAGTATGCCAACCACCAGCTCCAGGTTGGCCATGGCCAGTTCGTAGAATGTGTTAATAATCAACCATATTTCGTACATGACACAACTCCCTCACAAACGGCCTTTGGCCACGGCCATATAGCTGGGCTTGAACAGACGGTACTTGAGCAGCCAGGCAAAATAGCTGTCCTGCAGCGGCTTGATACCGGGCAACGAAGGCGTCAGGTTGTCCTTGTAGTCGAATTCGACCAGCAGGGCAGCTCCCTCCCGCACCAGTAGCGGGCAGGATGTGTAGCCGTCAAAAATCACCTTTGGCGATTGGCCCTGAATCAGGCTGATCAGGTTGTCGACCACAATGGGCACGCTCTTTTTCACCGTGGCCGCGGTTTTGCCCTTGGCTGTACCGTTGATGTCGCCACAGCCAAACACATTGGCATAGCGTCTGTGCTGCAAGGTGCCGGGATCGACTTCCAGCCAGCCGCCGCCGGCAAACGGGCCTTCCTGCCAGGCCAGCGGACTGTTTTTGACCGCATCCGGCGCCCGCATCGGTGGCGGGATATGGATAAAGTCATAGTCCTCAACAAGATGGCTGCCGTCCTCCTGCTCAAAGGTGGCACGCTGAGCATCAATGTCTACCGCCACCAGCTTGCTTCTGAAGTGCACCGGGATATTGGCCTGCTGCCAGCGGTTCAATACTTCCTGGTTGATCACTGGCACGCTGAATACGCTCGAAATCGCCGAATGAAAATCAATGCTGGCCCTGTCACGCATGCCTGCCTGTTCCAGCCGGTTATGCAGCATAAAGGTCATTTTCAGCGGCGCACCGGCACACTTGATCGGTGTCGCCGGCAGGGTCATCAGTGCCTTGCCGCCCTTGCGCCGGAACTCGTCCATGGCTTTCCAGGTGGCTTCGGCCAGCTCCGGCCCCGGATACACCGAGGCCAGCCCTTTGCTGCCGATACGATTGATGTCCATGCCTTCAATCTGGCCAAAGTCCAGCTGCAAACCGGTTGCTACAATCAAGTAATCGTATTTGAGCACCTTGCCGGATTCGGTCACTACTTCGTTGCTGTCCGGGCGAAACTCTTTGGCCATTTCCTGAACCCAGTCCACACCGGGCGGAATCAGTTCGGCGTTGGTATCGCTAACCTTGCCCTTGGGCCAGATGCCTGTGGCAACCAGAGTAAAACCGGGCTGATAGTGGTGCACCTTTTTGGCATCCACCAGCGTGATTTTGGCACCGTCGAGCTGCTTGCGTAGCCGGTTGACCAGGCCCAGTCCGGCCAGCCCGCTGCCTATCACAACCACGTGGGCGCTGGTCTTGATGGTTGCTGCCTGGGTTTCTGCGGTCAGCCCCAGGTTGATGCCGGTACCCGCTGCAAGGGTTGCAGCGGTGCCGGCACCCAAAAAGGCACGCCGGCTCATACCTGGTGCCTGCCTTCTCTTTGTTGTCATGATGTATTCCTCCCGACAGCAAGTCATTGCCTGTGCATGGCAACTGGCAGGTTGCTCAGCAGGACACCCGCCTCTGTCAGTTAAAGGCAGGTCGGCGATATATTCATTTTTATAATTGTTTTTATATTATTTGCTTTACTATACAAATACAGCCACACCAAAGTCAAAGCCCGCAGCCGCCACACCCCTGATTCGGCATGCCCCCGTGTCAATGATAGAATCAGCTCCCCTTTGAACTATCGGCCCGACATTTACCATGAACCGTCTCAACCCCCGCCAACAAGAAGCTGTCCACGCCATCAGCGGCCCGGTGCTGGTGCTGGCCGGTGCCGGTTCCGGAAAAACCAGCGTGATTACGCGCAAGATTGCCTACCTGGTGCAGCAATGCGGAATGTCCGCCCGCCATATCGTTGCCGTCACCTTTACCAACAAGGCGGCACGGGAAATGAAAGAGCGGGTCGGCTCGCTGCTGCGCGGGCGCGAGGCCCATGGCCTGACCGGCTCCACCTTCCATAACCTGGGGCTGAACATCATCCGCCGCGAACATGCGCTGCTCGGCTACAAAAGCGGCTTTTCCATCTTTGATGACAGCGATGTCAAAAACCTGCTCACCGAGATCATGCAAAAGGAATATGCCGGTGACGACGGCGTGGATGAGATCAAGAACCTGATCGGCCAATGGAAAAACGATCTGGTGCTGCCCGAGCAGGCACTGGAGCAGGCGCGCAACCCGAAGGAGCAGACCGCCGCCGTGGTCTACATCCACTACCAGCGCACGCTGAAAGCCTACAATGCGGTGGATTTTGACGACCTGATCCTGCAGCCGGTCAAGCTGTTCCAGAACCACCCCGAAGTGCTGGACAAGTGGCGCAACCGGGTGCGTTACATGCTGGTCGATGAATACCAGGACACCAATGCCAGCCAGTATCTGCTGGTCAAGCTGCTGGTGCAGGAGCGTGCCCAGTTCACCGTGGTGGGCGATGATGATCAATCGATCTACGCCTGGCGTGGTGCCCGTCCGGAAAACCTGATGCAGCTCAAAGAAGACTTTCCCTCGCTGAAGGTCATCATGCTGGAGCAGAACTACCGCTCCACGGGCCGCATCCTCAAGTGCGCCAACACCTTGATTGCCAACAACCCACACGTATTCAACAAGCAGCTGTGGAGCGACATGGGTTTTGGCGATCCGATCCGTGTGCTGCGCTGCCGCAACGAGGACGCCGAAGCCGAGCGCATTGCGGTGGAAATCCTCACCAGCCACCTGCGTACTGACCGCCCCTACCGGGATTTTGCCATTCTCTATCGCGGCAACTACCAGGCCAAGCTGATGGAGCTGAAACTGCAGGTGCACAAGATCCCCTACCGGCTGACCGGTGGCACCAGTTTTTTCAGCCGCCAGGAAGTGAAAGACCTGATGTCCTACTTCCGCCTGCTGATCAACCCCGATGACGATAACGCCTACCTGCGCGTGATCAACGTGCCACGCCGCGAAATCGGCTCGGCCACGCTGGAAAAACTTAGCGCTTACGCGACACAGCGCAAAGTGTCACTGTATGAAGCCAGCGCCGAACTGGGGCTGGGCGAGCACCTGGGCGAGCGTTATACCGAGCGTCTATCGCGCTTCAAACACTACATGGACAGGCTGCGCCAGCGCTGTTTCAGTGATGATCCTATCCCGGCACTGCAGGAAATGCTGCTGGATATTGACTACGAAAACTGGATCCGCCAGAACAGCTCCAGCGAAAAAGCCGCCGAATACCGCATGGCCAACGTGCAGTTTTTGCTTGAAGCGTTACAAAACACTCTGGAAAAGGACGAGGAAGGCGAACTGACCATTGAGGATGCCATTGCCAAGCTGGTGCTGCGCGACATGCTGGAGCGCCAGGAAGAAGAAGCTGAAGACTTTGACGGCGTGCAGATGATGACCCTGCATGCCTCCAAGGGGCTGGAGTTTCCGGTGGTCTACATCATGGGCATGGAAGAGGAAATCCTGCCACACCGCTCCAGCATCGAGGCAGAAACCGTCGAAGAAGAACGCCGGCTGGCCTATGTTGGCATCACCCGTGCACGGGAAAATCTGACGCTGACGCTGGCCAGCAAGCGCAAGCAATACGGCGAAGTTATCGACTGCACGCCCAGTCGCTTTCTGGACGAGTTGCCCGCCGAGGACCTGGACTGGGAAGGGCTGGACGAAGCCCCGCCGGAAGTCAAAAAAGCCCGCGCCGGCAGCGCGCTGGCCGACATGCGGGCGATGCTTGGCGGCTGACCAGCTACTGGCCTAGAAAAATCAGCCACCTGTCATGATGGCAGCATGCAGCCCGACTATTCAGCTACCGGGGCGCCTGGTGGAGTCACCTGCTCCGGCACGTCCTGCTCTTCCTCGTCCACCCCCATGGCCCGGCGCAGCTCGCGGCCATGGCTGGCGGCATATTCATGACCGGCCTGGCCAATCTCCTGCAATACGGCAAGATCCACCTCGGCAAAGGACAGCACACGTCCGCCACGCTCGGCGACCATCTGCTCGGCATCGGCACGCTCCCTGAACGACACCAGTGTCGGCCCCATGGCGCCAATCAGGTCGGTGCCTGTGACATACCAGGCATCCCGCGCTTCCACCAGATAGTCATCCTCCGGGTCATCCCAGTGCGCCCGCGCCATGTCATGCACATAGATTTGCGCTTGCAGCGTCTTGTTTTCCGGTTGCAACCACCAGGCAAACAGGTCGGTCGTGGAGCAGAACTTGAGGGTTTCGCCATTCTGTTTGTTGATCGATTCAGCCTTCGGACCCGGCCACTCCAGAATCACCATGCCGCAGACATGACACTCGTCGCCTGAATGGATGGCGACCGGATCCAGACTGATTTCGGCTTTTTCCTGCTCGGAACAGCCGGATAATGTCAGAGCCAGCAACAGCGTTACGGTCAGTGCAAACAAGTTTCTCATTTCAGTTACCCCAGTCGTTTGGTAAAACGCCAGTGTGCCAACAGCAGGACGGCGACCACCCAGCCCGTCAGGCAGGTCCAGAGCACAGCCGGGCCGACCGGCAGGTCAGCGGCCAGCGCCATCACGCCCATACCCTGGCCACCGGCTTCGAAGCCGCCCAGATTGATCAGCCGGTAGATGTCGGTCGGGTTGAGCAACAACAACCAGGGCAGCAGCTCGGGGCTGATACGGCCTTCGGTGACCACCAGAATGGTCAGCAAGGCCAGGTCAAACACCAGTACGAACAGGAACCAGACCCCCAGCGCCAGCCCCCCGGCGGTGCTTTTCTCGGTCGCATGACTGCTCAAGACATAGGCAAACGCCAGAAACACCAGCCCGAGCAAAACCGACGAAACAATAAAACGGCCAAAGGAATAAATCAGGGTAGCCAGCGAGACATCCGGTACCCAAAGCGCAATGGCTATCGCAGCACTGCCGAAACCAATCAGTGTTGCCAGCCCAAGGATGCAGCCATGCCCGACAAACTTGCCGGTCAGCAGCTGGCCACGGCTCAGCGGATAGGTCAGCAACAGCATCAGGGTGCCGCCCTCTTCTTCGCCGACGACCGCATCGTAAGCCAGCATCAGCGCAATCAGCGGCATCAGGAAGGTGGCCAGGCTGGCCAGACTGGCAATGGTGGCCGGAATCGAGGTGAAGCCGACCTGCCCGGAAGCAGCCGCACCAAACCAGGTAATGCCCACCGCCAATACGGCAAACAGCAGGCTGATGGCCAGAATCCAACGGTTGCGCATGCCGTCGCTGAACTCCTTGCGCGCAATATTGAAAATCTGCTTCATTGCTGTACTCCCGCCACACCCACGGCACTGGCCTTTTCCATATAAAAACGATAGATGTCTTCCAGCGACGGGGGCCGGATCTCGATATCCTCCAGCGGCAGCCTAAGCAGCGCTTGCAACACTGACAACTTGGCCGCAGCCGGTACGCTGAACTCGTGCCAGTCGCCAGCCAGCGGCTGATGCTCCAGCACTTGCGGGTGGCTGAAGGCAGCCCCCGGGCCCTGGATGCGGATGCGCACCGGCAGACCGGCCTGCGCCCGCAACTGCTGCAAATTACCGACGGCTTCCAGATGACCACGGGCCAGAATCACCGCCTTGTCGATGTAGGGCTCGACACCGGGCAGCACATGCGAGCAAATGATGATGCTGGAGCCTTCGTCACGCAGCTGGCCGATCAGCCGGTACAGCTCGATGGTGGCAATCGGGTCCAGCCCCACGGTCGGCTCGTCCAGCAGCAACAGCTTTGGCCGGGCCAGCAGGGCCTGGGCCAGTCCGAGCCGCTGACGCATGCCCTTGGAATAGGTTTTCACCCGCTCGCCGGCCGCTGCCGTCAGCCCGACCTGCTCCAGCAACCCCAGCACCTGGTCATGCCCGGCGCCTTTCAGGCGGGCAAAATGGCTCAGGGTTTCGTAGCCGGTCAGTTGCGGGTAAAACATCACGTTTTCCGGCAAAAAGCCGATCTGCTGGCGCACCCGTGCGTCACTGGCCTCACCTCCCAGCACTTTCACCTGGCCGCTGCTTTGACGTATCAGGCCCAGGATCAGGCGTACCGAGGTCGTCTTGCCGGCACCGTTATGGCCAAACAGGCCCATGATTTCACCGGCCTGCAGCTGCCAGCTCATGTCATGCAATACTTTCAGTTTGCCGAAATGCAGCTGGACCTGTTCCAGCTCGACAACATTATTCATGAATCGACTCCTTGCGCCGGCAGCAGCTGTGGTGGCCGCATCAGTGGATGACTGTCCTGTACGCCGGGATACTTGACCACCGGAAAGGCCCGCTGCACCCAGCGCAACAGCTCAATGCCGGGGCTGTGCATCAGCAGACGCACCTGCGGATAGGTCCACAGCAGCCGGTCCACGTTGTCATTGGGCTCGTAGGGAACATCGCCAATGCCATCGGCATTGCGGTCCCAGCCCAGATAGTCACTCCAGAAGTTGCCAACGCCATCATGCGACCATTCCTGGTTGCGCAGGGCCACGTACTTGACCTGCTGCTCGTTGTTATAAAAGGCGTTGTTGTAAATGTGGTTGTCTTCGGAACCGGCGGTCAGGTGCACTCCCATGGCGCTGTTGCCAAAGCTGTTGTCACTAATCACGTTGAACAGCGAGTTGAAGATAAACAGGCCCTTGCCTTCCGCCCCGGCAATGTGGCCTTCAGCGTCACCGACCCCGGACTGCACCGCGGTGACATGGTTGTTCCGCACGGTTGAATAGGTCAGATAATTGAGCAAAATGCCGTAGTTGTCGTCGTGATCAGAATGGTTGCCTTCAACCGTCAGCTGGCGGCTCTGCATCAGCGCATAGCCGGTACGGGTACGGGTGGTGCGGTTGCCGGTAACCCTGCTGCGATGGGAGAACATGTAATGAATGCCGTAACGCAGATCGTGCAGGTCATTGTTGGTCAGGTCGTTGTCATCGGCCGCTTCGATATAGATGCCGTCGCGCACATGCCAGACCCTGTTTGCGTTGATCAGGCAGTTCTTGGTGGCAAACACATGGATGCCGTTGCCACGGTCGGCTGAACGCAGCTGCTCGTATCCCTGTACCAGGTTATGCTCGACGCGCACATTGCGCACTGCGTCCATCCAGATACCAAAACCTGGCCCATACAGGCTGTTATTAATGATTTTCGAGTCTTTTGCCGTGCGCTCAATAAAGATGCCTGACTCCATTTCGGTCAGGTTGCTGCCCCAGTTAACCAGCCGGCAGCCGTCAAATACCACGCCCGGGGCGCGGATGTTCATGGCATTTTTTGTACCTTGGGCGTCAAATACTGCCCCGTCTTCACATTCGAGGTGAATCGGCACATCCACCACATAGTTGCCTTTGTATTCACCTTTGGGCAATTTCCAGTGGGTATCGGTAATGCGCTGCAACGGCAGCGTGGTTACTGATGTAAGGCTCTGGTCTGCGCCCGGAGGTGCCTGGATAGGAAACAGCTCGATGCTGCGCATCACCTCGGGCACGTCAAAGCCTCGGTTTTTCCTGCTTTCATCGGCCCAGGCAGGCTGGACGCAACAGGCAGCGGCCACACAGGCAAGCCACGTATTGACTGATCGCATAAGCTTTCCCGAATACAGAGGCGTTGAAGCGAAGATGCCCGGCTGACTGAGCCAGCCGGGCAAGGGGTGCCGTTTAGGCGTTTTTCGCACGCACCTTCATGCGACCGGCCATTTCCATGTGCAGGGCATGGCAGAACCAGGTACAGAAGTAGTAGTGCACACCCGGCTTGCTGGCCGTGAAGGTGACCGAAGAGGTTTGCTGCGGGCTGATTTCCATGTTGATGCCATGGTTAACCAGACAAAAACCGTGCGACAGGTCTTCGATGTGGTCGAGGTTGGTCACGGTTACGGTGACTTCATCGCCCTCGTTCACTTCGAATTCGCTCAGGCCGTAGGACGGTGCTACGGATGTCATGTAAACACGCACCTTGTTGCCGTCGCGGATGACTTTGTTGTCGGTCTCCAGGTTGACACCATCCTGTTCGGCACGCGCGACTGCACTGGCAAAGAAGGGGTCGTTGCGATCCCAGACCCGCTTGGTGTTGATCTGGTCACGACGGATGATGTTGATGTCGTGCGGCTCGGCAAAAGCAGGGCCGTCGTGCACCAGCACCATTTCTTCACCCGAGATATCGAACAACTGATCGTTTTCGGCGCGCAACGGACCAACCGGCAGGAAGCGGTCCTTGGAGAACTTGCTCAGCACCACCAGCCACTTGCCGTCGGCATCACGGGTCTCACCGAGGGACGCCTGCAAGTGACCGGGCTGATAGTCCACATCGGACTTCTGCAGGATGTAGTTGACCTTCTCGCCCTTGTAGTGGCGGATGGCGGCATCGACGTTCCACTTCACCACCTGGCTGTCAATAAACAGCGAGGAGTAAGCGTTGCCACGGCCGTCAAAGGTAGTGTGCAACGGCCCCAAGCCCAGCTCCGGCTCGGCGACGATCACATCACGCTCGTCGCTCAGCTTGTCGGCGAACAGGTCCGGCAGCTTGGCCAGTTCGATCACGGACACGGTGGGCGACAGCTTGCCGTTGGCGACCCAATACTTGCCGTCCGGCGAGGCGTGGATACCGTGCGGGTTCTTCGGTACCGGAACGTAGCGGGTGTAAGGGCTGTTCTTGCCGTCTTTTTTGCGGCCATCCACCACCGGCACATCGGAGCCGGGCAGGGTGATGAACTTGCCAGCTTTGACGTCCTCTTCAATTTTGTGTAGGTCAAACACCACAACCCAGTCGCGCTCGTTGCGCATCTGGCCGGCCAGATCAAAAGCCATTTCGGAGTTGTAACAGGTAGCACCGGCAAAACGGCCTGTGTAGTCGGTAGCGGTGTTGTCCAGGTTACCGTCAACGATGCACTGCCACACCACGTCCATGGTTTCCGCATCCAGCGCGGTGTACATGGTGAAGTGCTCGGCCTCGTCCACCTGGTCGATCAGCTTGCCATCGTTGGGGTGCGGAATGATGAACTCGCCGTTGGCGTACACACGGGTGGTGGTCGGCACACGCTGACAATGCAGGCCATGGATCGACTGGGTGTTGGGAATTAGGGTGACCTTGTCACACTTCATCACATCCAGCCGTGCGTATAGCGTTCGGCTACAGCTGGCGCAGATCTATTAAACGGAATTCGCTGGTCTGCTACGACTTTGGCATGACCAGATGATGGCTAATATGCTTCTCAGTCTACAAAGTGGCAGATTGTCGCAATGACTGCCTGTCCATACGACACCGAGGTTTGATGCTGATCGTGTCGCGCACTCATCCGGCGCACCTGATTTTGAAATAAATCCTTATATATCAACAAGAAAAAGGATCGTAACAGTATTAAGGCAGACCTTGATCAACACCAGCTGCAGCCTTTTATGGGCCAGCTGATTACCGGCCAACCCCAAACGAGCCATCACAAAACACTTGATTTTGGTCAATTTCCATGATCCGCAAACATCAACATCTGAACCTGATGACAGCAGCCAACCTGGCAATACATCGCAATCCCGGCAAGGCTGTATAATGACCTGTAAACACATGAGTAACGGCAATCCATGATTTCTCCCGTGCAAAGCATCAGCATCCGGCTGATTATTCTGCTGGCCTCCCTGAATGCACTGGTTGCTGCAGCCATCGACATGTATCTGCCGGCTTATCCTGCAATAGGTGCCGACCTGCAAATAAGTGCTGGACAGGTGCAGCAAACACTGACCGTGTTCCTGGTCGGACTGGCCGTCGGGCAGGGGGTTTACGGCCCCATGCTGGATCGTTATGGTCGCCGTCGCCCCCTGCTGGTGGGGGTGCTGCTGTTTGTTCTGGGCTCGGCACTGGCAGCCTTGACGCAGAGTTTCGAGCTGCTGTTGCTGGCTCGCTTCATCCAGGCACTGGGTGCGGCTGCCGGTTCAGTCACCCCGCGCGCCATCATTGCCGATACCTGTGACGTGGATACCGCCGCGCGGGCTTTCTCGATGTTAATGCAGGTCATGATGATCGCGCCGATCACCGCACCGCTGATCGGCAGTGCCACCCTGCTGTTCGGCCCTTGGCAGTTGATATTTTGGGTGCTGGCAATTGCCGGTGGTATTGCCGGACTGGCCAGCTGGCGCATGCTCCCTGAAACCCTTCCGCCCGAAAGGCGCCTGCCGATTTCTATCCGCAACATCCTGCGCAATTACTTCAAGTTACTGGCCCATCCGCGCTTCATGCTGTTCACCCTGGCCTCCAGTTTTACTGTCGGTGCGTTATTCACCTACATCAACAACTCGCCTTTCGTTTTCATCCAGCAATATCAACTGTCACCCAACCAGTACAGCCTGATCTTTGCCGCGTGTGCCAGCGCGATGATCCTCACCGGTCAGATCAACCTGCGGCTGTTACGCCTTTATAAGCCGCTGCAAGTGCTTTACATGGGCCTGGCCGGCCTGATAGGCGCCTCAGGGACACTGGGCTTTCTGGTAATGCTGGAACTGGCTGATGTCTGGAGTTATGCAGTCATTCTCGGCCTGGGCCTGTCCATGCTGGGCATGATTACCGGTAATTTAACCGCGGTAACCATGGGGTATGCACGGCAGTTTGCCGGCATTGCCTCATCGCTGATGGGCATGCTGCAGTTTTTGCTGGCCGGCCTGTTCGGCACTCTTGTCAATTTGACTCCCACCAGCTTGCTGACCCTGCCGGTTGCCATGACAGGCTTTGGCCTGGCCGCCTTTATACTCTGCTACCTGGCTTCCCGTGCGCCTTTGCGAGGGTAAATGTCACTGTCAGGGGAAAACAGCCACTGCTGGAATCGCAATAAAAGCACCCCGCAGAGGTTCCCTGTAGGCGTTCTCTGTGGATGCTTTCTTGTAGAAGCCACTTTAGTGGCGAATACAACTCCCTGCCAGACCACCATGGGACACGAGCACAGCCGGCAAAAAGAACACAGCTGGTAAAGCCTGTCATTGATCGCGACTGAAGCCACTCGTACAGGGGCTGGGTACCAGCGCAGCATTATGTGGGAACCGGCCCTGCAGGCATAAAAAAGCGGCCTCGTGGGGCCGCTTTTAAATATGGGAGACAACAGGTTTACGCCAGGATCGAGCCTTTGAGTTTTTTCATTGCGGCCTGTTCAATCTGACGGATCCGCTCGGCAGAAACGCCATACTGGGCAGCCAGTTCGTGCAGTGTGGCTTTATTGTCACTTAGCCAGCGCTGTTGAACGATGTCCCGGCTGCGCTCGTCAAGCTGGGATAGCGCCTCATAGAGGCTGGCGTTTTCGGTTTCTGCAGTGTGCTCGGCTTCATAGCGCAGAGCCGGATCGTAACTGCAGTCTTCCAGATACTGTGCAGGTGCAAAGGTAGCGTCTTCATCATCTGCACCCAGCGGATCAAACGCCATATCATGGCCCGTCAGGCGACTTTCCATTTCGTGCACATCGCGCACCTCGACACCCAGACTGTCAGCCACGGCACTGGCTTCATCCTGTGACAACCAGTTGAAACCCTTCTTTTTGCTGCGCAGATTAAAGAACAGCTTGCGCTGGGCCTTGGTGGTGGCCACCTTGACGATACGCCAGTTGCGCAGGACAAACTCGTGGATCTCGGCTTTGATCCAGTGCACGGCAAAAGACACCAGGCGCACGCCTTTTTCCGGGTTGTAACGCTTGACCGCTTTCATCAGTCCGACGTTGCCTTCCTGGATCAGGTCAGCCTGTGCCAGCCCGTAACCGGAATAACTACGGGCAATATGGACAACAAAACGCAAATGTGCCAGCACCAGCTGACGCGCTGCGTCGACGTCCTGTTCGTAATACAGACGCTCACCCAACTCGCGCTCCTGCTCCACGGTCAGTAAAGGAATGCTGTTGACCGAGTGTACATAAGCCTGCAGGTTGGCGCCGGGGCTTAACAGCTGTACGGGTTGTAAGGCAGTTGTAGTGCTCATGTGCAAGAATCCCCCAAGGTTAAAACGCTATACAGCGTTTTGCGGCCTACTTAATCTGTATAGTACGACCGCCTCTCTGTGGATAAGTTCATTTAAACCATGCATTTCATAACACTAAACACATAAAGCATGATTTTAAAAGAAAGTTTCACAAACCGGAATGTGCAGGCTGCATGTTCTGACAGCAGCCCTGCCGGTCAGTTCGGTAGCAGTTCGCGTAAATGCCGCGCTACGGCGATCCATGCGCCGATATAACCCAGTAATACTGCACCAATCAGCAAAGAAAATCCATCTTCCAATGATACTCCGGTCAGCCGGAAATCGCTGGCGTAAAGACTGGCCAGTTCCACTACCGAGCCGTTGAGCCAGACAAAACCCCAGATCAGCAGCAACCAGGCCAGGCAGCCGCCGCCGATCCCGTACAGGGCGCCCATATAGAGGAACGGCCGGCGCACATAGCCATCGGTGCCACCAACCAATTTGACCACCTCAATTTCAGTACGGCGATTTTCAATGTGCAGGCGGATGGTGTTGCCCACCACCAGCAACAGTGCGGCAATCAGTACCAGGGTCAGGGCAAAAACAAAACGCTCGCCCAGTCGCAACATTGCAGCCAGACGTTCGACCCACTGCAAATCCAGCTGCACCTGCTGCACCCTGGGCATGTTTTCCAGGCTGTGCACCAGGTCTTGCAACTGCTCCGGCTCTACCTGTGTGGGCGTGATCAGCAAGCTGGATGGCAACGGATTGTCCGGCAGCTCTTGCAACACCTGCCCCAGCCCGGAAAAGCTGGAAAAATCCTGCAACGCCTGTTCGCGGCTGATCCACCTGACCTCGGCAATGCCCTCATGGGCCTGCAGGTCAGCCAATACTGTTTGCGCCTGTTTGTCTGTGGTGTCCAGCTCAAAAAAAACTGAAATCTGTGCCGCCTGCTGCCAGGATGCACCCAGCTGATTCAGGTTGTTTAGCAACAAAGTCAGCCCCATCGGCAGGCTGAGCGCCACCGCAATCACCAGACAGGTAAAAAAACTGCCGAACGGCTGACGCAGAATGCGTAGCGCACTGTCAACAAAGCTGGTCTTGTGGCTGGCCAGCCAGGCCTGTAACTGTACACGGGCCTCAGTGGCTTCTTCCGGCGGGCCATCCACATAACGCCGTTCGGTTGCGCCAATGCGCTTGCCCGGCTGGTCGGGAGTCAGTTGTGCACTCATCAGCTTGCCTCGCCATCGGCTATCAGGCGGCCACGTTGCAACGTCAGCATACGGTGGCGCATGCGAGCGATCAGTGCCAGATCGTGGCTGGCAATGATTACAGTAGTGCCCAGCCGGTTGATGTCTTCAAATACGCCCATGATTTCAGCGGCCAGTTTAGGGTCGAGATTACCGGTCGGCTCGTCCGCCAGCAGCAATGCCGGCTGGTGCACAATGGCACGAGCAATGCCGACCCGCTGTTGCTGACCGGTTGACAGATCAGACGGTGACTGCATGGCCTTGTCCCTGAGGCTCACCCGCTCCAGCGCCAGACTGACCCGGGCGTTGATTTCATCACGTGACAGACCCAGGATATGCAGTGGCAGTGCCACATTTTCGAATACGCTGCGATCAAACAATAGCTGGTGGTTCTGGAATACCACACCGATTTGACGGCGCAAAAATGGAATCTGGGAATTGCGGATGCGCCCCAGGTCCTGCCCGGCCAACAATAGTTTGCCAGCCGTCGGCCGCTCCATTGCCAACAATAGACGCATCATGGTGCTCTTGCCGGCACCGGAGTGGCCGGTAACAAACAGGAACTCGCCACGGCGTACGTGTACGCTCAGCTCATGCAGTCCGACATGTCCATTGGGGTAGCGCTTGGCCACCTTGTCGAACTTTATCATCAGCCCTCCCTGCTGCTGAACAGCGCGCGCACGAAGTCCCTGGCCACAAAGGGACGCAGGTCATCAATGCCTTCACCCACGCCAATGAAACGCACCGGAATATCGAACTGTTTGGCCAGTGCAAAAATCACCCCGCCTTTGGCAGTACCGTCCAGTTTGGTCAGTACCAGACCCGTAACGGCTACTGCCTCGTTGAACTGTCGGGTCTGATTGATGGCATTCTGGCCGGTGCCGGCATCCAGCACCAGTAGCACTTCGTGCGGAGCCGACTCGTCCAGTCGCGACATGACACGCTGCACCTTTTTCAGCTCTTCCATCAGGTTATCCTTGTTGTGCAAACGTCCGGCTGTGTCGGCAATCAGCACATCCACACCACGGGCGCGGGCCGCTTCCACGGCGTCATAAATAACGGAAGCCGAGTCTGCACCTGTGTGCTGGGCAATCACCGGGATATTGTTGCGCTCGCCCCAAACCTGCAGCTGCTCAACCGCAGCGGCACGGAAGGTGTCACCGGCGGCCAGCATGACTTTCTTGCCTTCTTTTTGCAGGCGCGAAGCCAGCTTGCCGATGGTGGTGGTCTTGCCGGCACCATTAACGCCCACTACCAGAATGACCTGAGGTGCCTGGCCAACCAGCTGCAGTGGCTGCTCAACCGGCTGCAGCAGCTCTTCCAGCTCATCCTGCAACGCTTTGAACAGGGCCTCGCTGTCGGCCAGCTCCTTGCGTCTGACGCGCTGGGTCAGGCGCTCGACGATTTCTGTAGTAGCCTCGACGCCTACGTCAGACATCAGCAGCTGAGTTTCCAGTTCCTCGAACAGGTCGTCATCAATGACCTTGCGGCCCAAGAACAGGGTGGCAACTCCTTCACCAAAGCTGGCACTGGTCTTGGCCAAACCCTGGCGCAGTCGGGCAAACCAGCCTTTTTTGCTGTCTTCGGGCGTGCTGGCAGGCTGTTCTGCAACCGCTGCTGCTTCATCCTGCACAGATTTGACTGCAGTTTCGACCGGCTCTGGCTCTGGATCTGGCTCTGGCTCTGGCTCTGGCTCTGGCTCTGGCTCTGGCTCTGGC
>JAAYFD010000066.1 GCA_012728415.1 Gammaproteobacteria bacterium | reverse complement strand
TCCTATTTCGCTTCAAGCTGCGGCGGCGCGCCGATTTCCATCGTGCGCCAGTACATCGAGCAGCAGCAAACCCCACACTGAAACCCAAAGACAAGGACGGCTGCGCCGTCCGCGCTATCCTTCCCCGCCCTGAACGGCGGGGCTTGTCGCGCACCGGGTCATTTAGTGGGCGACCGGCTGGAACTTGGGGTCATCAAAGTAGTTGGCGTAGTTATTCAGTGCGTTGATGACTTGGACTGCGCCGTCGCGTGCGCTGGCTTGGTTTTCCATCTGCGCTGAACCGTCCATTAAGTCATGAATAACAATGTGCAGTTGCGCGTCGGCTGCTGGCTCAAGCTCACAGTTTTCAATCATGTAAGCAATTTGAGAGTTAATTTCACCGGCCAGGGCCACATACTTATCTTGGGGCAAGGTATCGGCGTGAATAGACTGCACTTCGGCGTTAACTGCCTGGCTGATTTTGCCCATTGCCTGGCTGAGCGGTGCGTCAATGCCCCATTTGCTGCCATTATTCAGCTGCATCTCGGTGACTGCCTGGCCGTGGTTGTGCTCTTCTTCGGCGGCGATGGTGAATGCCGATACACTGCCAAGGCTGACAGCCAGACCGGTAACAGCGGCGAATTTGAACAGGCTGGATTTGATCGTCATGATGTGTTTCCTCTCAATGAAACCGTGGACTTGGTTTGCAGTGAGTATCCCGTTTCTATCTTAAAAAATGCTTAAGAAAGGAATTTTTTATTCCGGCAGTGCTGGAGTGGCAGCGGTAAAGCTCACCCTGACCACCAGCCCGGTTGCACTGGCAGAGTTGGCAAAAGTGAGCTGTGCATCATGCAGTTTGGCGATCCGTTGAACAATGGATAAACCCAGACCGCTGCCGTCTTCACCACTGCCCAGTACACGATAAAAACGTGAAGTGATACGTTCCAGATCTGCAGTGGCGATGCCCGGGCCGCTATCGGCAATCTGCAACACGACCCTGTTGTTGTGTCGCTGAAGCTGGATGTCCACCTGCCCATTGCCCGGCGTGTAGCGTATGGCGTTATCAATCAGGTTGCGTACCAGAACGGCTAACAGCGTGCTGTCGCCATGGATCAGCCCGTCATCTGCGGCGGTGAAGCCGAGATCCACCGCTTTGCGGATGGCTGCGGGAGCGTGCTGGGCAATGCTGTCACGGACCAGTGTGGCCAGTTGAACCTGTTGCGGCCCGATCAGGCAGTGCTCCGGATCAAGCTGGGCCAGGACGAGCAACTGATCAATCAGATGCGCCGCCCGGTCTGCGCCCAGAATCACTTTACCCAGTGCTTGCTGGCGCTGCTCGGCGTCTGTGGCGGCGCAGGCCACTTGTGCCTGGGTTTTAATCGCCGCCAAAGGCGTGCGTAGCTCATGGGCCGCATCAGCGGTAAAGCGGCGCTCGTACTCAAGAGAATCTTGCAAACGCTTAAATAACGAGTTGAGTGCATTTTGCAGCGGGAGCACTTCGCGCGGGGTGTCACTCAGTTCGAGCGGGTCCAGTTTATCCGGTTGGCGCTGCTTGACCTCGTTGGCAAAGCGCGACAAGGGCGTAAGGCCGGCACTCACCGCCAACCAGATCAGCACGCCCAATCCGGGGACGGCAAAATAGAGCGGGTGGAGCAAATGCCGTGCTACGCTTTCGGCAAGCTCGTCGCGCAAGTCATAACGCTCGGCCACGCGCACATTCAGCTGTTCACGGGCATCCCAGAGGCTGTAAGTGCGGTAGTGAACACCTTGCAACAGCATATTTTGCAGCCCTGCTTGTTGTGTGCCCAGAGGCACTGTGGGTGCAGTACTGGACTGCATCAGCAGTGTGCCGTTGCGCCAGACTTGCAGGGCAGTATGCGTGTAGTCGCTCAGGGGGCCGGCTGGATGGTGGTCGGTATCGTCCGCCTCCAGCTGTTGCAGAACCCGCTCTGCGGTATGAATCAGACGTTCATCGAGCATGGTGCTGATTTCGCGGCGGGTATCCAGATAAGTAAAAAAAGCGGTGGCAATCCAGGCCAGCAAGACGGACATGGCCAATAAGGAAAATAGACGCCAGCGCAGGGACGTTCTCATGGGGTGGTTTTCTCAATCATGTAACCGACACCACGGACCGTAAGGATGAGCTGGGGGTCGAGTTTGCGGCGCAAATGATGGATAAAAACCTCAATGGTGTTGCTTTCGATTTCATCTCCCCAGCCATACAGCTGTTCTTCCAGCTGGGCTCTGGACATCACCCGTCCGGCGTTGAGGAGCAGGCTGTGCAGGATGGTAAATTCACGGGCAGAGAGGTCGACCGGTTGGCCGGCCAAAGTCACCGTGTGGCTCGCCGGATCCAGGCTGATTTCCCCTTGACGAATAACGGCGTCGGCATAGCCTTTGGAGCGGCGCAGCAAGGCTCTTAAACGTGCTTGCAGCTCGGTCAGGTCAAAGGGTTTGGTCAGGTAATCATCTGCGCCGGCATCCAGCCCCGCCACACGGTTCTCAACCGCACTGTAAGCGGTCAGGATGAGTACGGGCAGATCCTTGCCTTGTGCCCTGGCACGCTTTAGGACGTCCATGCCGGAGAGCTTGGGCAACCCCAGATCGAGGACCACAGCATCATAGCTGTTGGCAAGCAGTGCGGTATCCGCCTGTTGACCATCCAGTACCCAGTCCACCGTAAGCCCGGCCTGGGTCAGGCCGGTGGCAATCCCGTCGCCGAGCAGTTGGTCGTCTTCAACCAGTAGGATTTTCATCAATATCACAGTCAAGCTGAATGTGCGTGCAGGGTAGCACTGAATAATGACTGGTGGTGCAGTTGCCTCTTCGCGGTAGCGTTGTTGTCAAGACTGTAAAACATAAAGGGTGACGTAGGCCAGCACGATATAGCGTCCGGTTTTGGCGATGCTGACCACAAGCGTAAAGCGCCAAAATGGCTCACGCAGCACCCCGGCCACCAGAGTTAAAGGATCGCCAATCACCGGCATCCAGCTAAGCAGTAAACTCCAGCGTCCATAGCGTTGATACCAGAGTTGTGCCCGCGCCAGTTGCTCGGCAGAGGCAGGGAACCAGCGCCGATGCTGCCAGCGGTGCAGCTGTGTGCCCAGCCACCAGTTAATTTGCGAACCCACTACATTGCCCAGGGAGGCGACTGCCACCAGCGAGATGACTGCGCCTGGCTTGAGGGTCAGCAGCGCAACCAAAGCGGCTTCGGACTGCATGGGCAACAGGGTGGCGGCAATGCAGGCTGAAAGCGCCAGGCCTGCATAACTGATCCAGCTCACCATGCAGGACTGACTGTTTGCAGGCTGTACAGCGCGCTTGTATGAGTGATGGGCATTTGAATTCCGTTAAGTG
This sequence comes from Gammaproteobacteria bacterium, assembly GCA_012728415.1. Classification (GTDB taxonomy): domain Bacteria; phylum Pseudomonadota; class Gammaproteobacteria; order Pseudomonadales; family Pseudomonadaceae; genus Thiopseudomonas. Next base: position 17,791 of record JAAYFD010000066.1, on the reverse strand, counting down.
ATTGATAAAAAATCAATTATCACGGGGCTTGGCTTGGCTTGGCTGGCTGTTTAATGAACAAAGCTAAGAAAAAACAGCATGAAAAACGGCGCGGCGATGGTCAGGATCAGTCCGCTGATAATGGCGGTCGGCACATATTCGTAATGGCAGGCCTTGCGCACAAAGGGCAGGGTGGTGTCCATGGCGGTGGCACCGCAGACGCCGACACTGCTGTTGGCAAAATTGCGGCCGAGGATAAACACCACGGTCAGGCCGATCAGCTCGCGCATCAGGTCGTTGAGCAGTGCCACGCTGCCGTAGGCATCGCCCAGATGCTGGCCGGCCAGGGCACCGGACAGGCTGAACCAGCCAAAACCGGTACTCAGGGCCAGCGCCACGGCCATCCTCTCTCCGGTAATAAAGCTCAGCAGCACGCCGGCCAGCATTGAGCCGAGCATCACCACCAGCGGGATTTTCAGCACACGCGGTGCCAGCCAGGAGCGGCTGATGGCCACCTGGGCCAGGTCCAGACCGATCAGGAACAGCAGCACATACAGCCACCAGGAAATGTTGAACAGCAGGGTGCCGATTTCATTGTCGTGCCAGTGCAGGCGGTAGGCAAAGGCGCCCAGCAATACCAAGCTGAAGGCAATCAGACATTCCTTGACCGGGTACCAGAGCGCCTGCCAGCCGCCGGAGTCCTTATCCTGCTGTGTACTGCGCCGATTGAGCGGCATGATGCAGACAAACACCACGGCGCTGATGGTAAAGGCATAGATGGCCGCCTGCTTCAGCACATGCATGCCCGAGGCAAAGCTGCTGAACGCCTCGCCGGACTCAAGGCCAATCACGAACAGGATCACCCAGACCACCGGTGTGATGCCGCGGATCAGTGGCTTTACCGCCGCCTTTGGCAGGCGCTTGCCCACCAGATAGCCCGCCAGCAAATACAGCACGATAGGTACAACGGTGGCGAAGATATGGGTGAGCTGGGAAGACACTATGTGAACTTGATGGCGTGAGAAAAAACAGGGGAAGGAGCAGGCCAGATTTTTAGCCTGCTACCGGCGCGATACTATAGCGCATGGGCCGGATTTTTTATAGTTTGCCGGCCTGACAGCCCCGTCCTGTTGTACAGGTTCAGTTTTCCCTGGCTGCCGGCAAGCCGGTTTATCCGTTCGTACAGCTGCACAATGCGTGCAGGAATGCTTGATGTATGTAGGGGCTTGCTCCTGAAAGCCGGTCAAGAGAGCGCTCTTTCGTGCAGGCTTTATCACGGCATCAGGCAGCCGGTTTGGTGTATAGTATCTATAAATATATATTGTGTGCCTTGAGTGGCAGGTGGCTTTGATGAAAAAACTGCGCTGGCTTAACCAGAATCTCAGCATCAGCATTCCGGTATTTCTTGTGCTGGGGCTGGCAGCAGGTCTGCTGTTTCCCGTGCAGGGGCTCAGTGTGTTGATTGCACCGCTGACCTTGTTGATGGTGTATCCGATGATGGTCGGGCTGAAGCCCAAACAGCTGTTGGAGTCTGGTCACGGCTCGGTGCAGTTCTGGGCCATGCTGATCAACTTTCTGGTGATTCCCTTTGTTGCCTTTGGTCTGGGCAAGGTGTTCTTTGCCGACCGCCCCGAGCTGGCGCTGGGGTTGTTGCTGACAGCCCTGTTGCCGACCAGCGGCATGACCATTTCCTGGACCGGCTTTGCCAAGGGTAATGTCCCGGCGGCAATCAAGCTGACCATTGTCGGGCTGTTTCTCGGTTCCTTCCTGACCCCTTTCTATGTACATTTTCTGCTTGGTGCCGAATTGCCGATGAAGGTCGGGCTGGTGTTTAAGCAGATTCTGATGTTTGTCGCCGTGCCGCTGGTGGCCGGTCAGCTGACGCGGGGTTTTCTGATCCGCCGCTACGGGCAGGGTGCGTTCCAGAAGGACATCGGTCCGAACTTTCCGGTGCTTTCCACTCTTGGGGTGCTGGGCATCGTGTTTGTTGCCATGGCCCTGCAGGCGAAAAACCTGATGCAATCGCCGGCGCTGGTGCTTTATATTTTCATCCCGTTGTTGCTGCTGTATGGCATCAACTATGTCATCAGCACGCTGGTGGCGCGCAAGGCCATGCACCGGGGTAACGGCATTGCGCTGGTCTACGGTACCGTGATGCGCAACCTGTCAATTGCGCTGGCGCTGTCGATGACGGCGTTTGGCGAAGCCGGTGCCCAGGCGGCCCTGCTGATTGCGCTGGCATACATCATTCAGGTGCAGTCGGCGGCCTGGTATGTGAAGTTGACCGGTCGGCTGTTCCCGCCGGCCCAGAGTTGATCCTGTTAAGCGGCCAAGTCGCTACGTCTAGCTCCGGCATGCAGCTATGCAGCTGCGGCTGATGCAGGTGCTAACGCTGGATTTCTTGGCAAACTACCCTGTGAAAAGATCCTGCAGAAAACATCCTGTACGAGCCACTTTAGTGGCGACCAAGGCTGTGTTCAAGGCCGGACTCAGGGCAACAACCCTCGGTCAGCGGCTGAAGCCGCTCCTACAGGAAAACACAGGAAAATCGTGCCTGCTGTTGCGGTTAAGCCTGTTGCATTTCTTCGACCAGGCAAGCCATCAACCCAGCAGCCGGCAAAGCGCGGCTGCGGTGGGCAGAAGTGCCGGCCCAGTAAGGGGCAAAGTCATGGCTGCCCTTGGCAACAGCCGCAGCATGCAGGGCCTTGGCGGCACTGTAGGCTTGCGGATAGCCCGCCAGTTCGGCGGCATAAGGGCCGATTTCACGGTGGCTGCGGTTGACCATGCCCCGGGCCGGACGTCCCGAAAAAATTGCGGTAACGGCGGTCTCTTGCGCGTTATCAGACAGCAGCTGATCACGGTAGGCTTGAGGTGCAGCAGATTCGGGACAGCTGATAAAGGCAGTACCCAGCTGTGCCGCGCTGGCACCGGCAGCCAGAATACGCGAAATGTCTTTGCCGTCCATCAGGCCGCCCGTAGCGACAACCGGCAGCTCAATGGTGTCTTTCAGCTGCGCCAGCAGATCATCCAGCAACAAGCCGGACTCCTGCTTTGGATCAAACAGGCCACGGTGGCCACCCGCTTCGTAGCCTTGTGCAACAATCGCATCCAGTCCGGCTGCCTCAATAGCGCGGGCTTCTTCAAGGCTGGTGGCACAACCCATCAGGAAAATACCGGCCTGTTGCAGCTCGGCAATAGCGTCCACATCCGGCAGGCCAAAATGGAAACTGACCACTGGCGGGCGCTCTTCCAGCAGAACATCAAGCATGGCCTGGTTGCCTACGAAACTGTCATAGCCCTTGTCCAGTTGCTTGGGTGCTTCGGCGGAAAACTCTGCAAACCAGGGTTGCAAACGCTGTAGCCAGCCTGTTTCCCGCTGCGCATCAGCCGGATCAGGCGTGTGACAAAACATGTTGATGTTGAAAGGCTTGCCTGTCAGCTGTTTGAGCTGGCGGATTTGCTCGCGTGCCACGTCAGTCGAGACGTTACCCAGACCCAGCGAACCCAACCCGCCGGCATTGCTGACCGCCGCGGCCAGTGCCGGTGTCGAGGTACCTGCCATGGGCGCCTGAATGATCGGATAACGCAGGCCAAGACGGGTCAGTATGGCGTTGTTTGTGGGCATGGTAGCACCTCAGAAGGGAATGGAAAGGTATTACTTGGTCAGCACTACATAAATAATGCTGGCGAGCAAAATACCAAAAAACACAATATATTTGCCGCTGAGCAGCGGACGCTTTTGTGGGTCATTCATAGGTGGGCCTGAATTGAGCTGAAAAAGGAAAAATTACCGGCTCATCCTAGAGTTTTTCTATGGATATCGCCAGTTTTGTGGGCTTCGGGCTGGTGTGGTTTGATGGATTATGGCTTGAGTTGTATTGCACCGATTGTAAGTCAGACTTACAATCGGTGCATGAAAGCACATAAACGCCTCCTCGAACACTCTCTATTGGCTGCCGCCCAACAGTTGCCTATTGTGCTGCTGACTGGCCCCAGACAAGCAGGTAAAACCACTTTGGTTCGCGCCTGCTTTGCTGATAAACCGTATGTCAATCTGGAAGCACTGGATAGCCGTGAGTTTGCCAGCGATGATCCGAGAGGCTTTTTGGCGCAGTTTCCCGAAGGTGCTGTACTGGATGAGGTACAGCAGGTCCCATCACTGTTTAGCTACTTGCAGGTTTTGGCGGATGAAAACCCACGACCAGGACGTTTTATACTTACAGGCTCAGAAAACCTGAGCCTGAGCCAGTCTGTGACCCAGTCATTGGCCGGCAGAGTGGCTGTACGCAACCTGTTACCGCTGGCGTATACAGAGCTGCAACAGTTTCCCAACCACCCGGCCCGCCTGTGGGAAGTCGTTTTAGCTGGTGGCTTCCCACGTCCTTTTGCCGTGGGCATGGATGCTGGAGAGTGGCTGGAAGGCTATATAGGGACCTACGTTGAGCGTGATGTACGGCGACTGGCGAATTTGGGCGACTTGTCAGCCTTTCAGACATTTATGCGGCTCGCAGCGGGTCGGACAGGGCAGGAGGTCAACCTGAGCCGCTTGGGCAATGATGCGGGTGTGTCACACAACACGGCTCGACACTGGTTGTCCTTGCTGGAAGCAGGGTTTTTGATCTGGCAACTGCCACCCTGGTTTACCAACTACACTTCACGCTGGGTTAAAGCGCCCAAATTGCATTTTACTGACAGTGGTCTGGTGTGCGCTTTGTTGGGTATCCATACGGCACAGCAGCTGGAGTTCCACCCTTTGCGCGGTGCCATTTTTGAAACCTGGGTAGTGGGTGAAATCATGAAATACCGCTTGCAACACAACCGTCCTGCTCGCTCGGTTTTTCATTTGCGGCAAACACGCGGGGTGGAAGTTGATGTGCTGATTGAAGAAGCCAATGAACTGACAGCCGTTGAGGTAAAGTCCGGGCAAACTGTCGCCAGGGATTTCTTTGATAACCTGACTGCATTTGAGAAACAGCTGGCAGAAAATGCCACGCCTATTAGCCTGAAACAACAGCGGCTTGTTTATGGCGGTGAGGCCAGTCAGTTAAGGCTGGGTGTGCAGGTAATGCCCTGGAATCGGCTGGGGGAGTATCAGTGGTAGGCAGCTGAACGCAAAGAGTGTGACAGCCCTCTTGAAAAATACCGATCTTGCCAAGGGGAAAAGTATTGCTGCGGGGTGCAAGCAAATTTGTTGGCAACAAACAAAAAGCCCGGAACGGTGAAGACCGTCCCGGCTTTGTTTTTGGCTGGATACTAGGAAGCAGTGGTTGGCTTGTCGTTATTGAGCTCCTCGCTGGTTTCGGCCAGCAGTTCGTCATGCTCGGCCATATTCCATGGCAGGCTGCCTGGTGATACATGCAGAAAGTGCAGGTATTTCTCGAACTGATCGAGGATGTCGGTGATGATGCCCTGCTGATCATAGCCAAAAACATCATAGGACTGCCCGCCGCGACGCAGAAATACCTCGGCGCGGCCATACTGTTCCTGCTCGCGAGGCTCGCGAATATCAGCCTGCTCTTCCAGTGCATATTCCGGGGTGTCGTAACACACCAGGCGTACATCGTAGATAAAGTCCAGCTTGTCCTCCTTGATGACCTCCAGATAAACCCTGTGGTTGCCGGGGTCTTCGGCCACCCTGGCTTTCCAGCCTTCTTTTGCCAGCCCGCTCTGCACCCGCTGCATGGCGGTCAACACTGTTGTGTTCATAAAGGCTTCCACTTTTTCGGTAGCCGGGAAGGTAACCAGCTCCGACAGGCGGCGCTGCCACAGGGAGGGTGGTTTGGTCGAGTGGGTCTGCGCCTGGGCCTGTTGCTTGCTGGCCAGTTCATGGTGGCCTTCGATGACGAGCGCACGCCACATGCCAACCGCTGACAGCAGAATAATCACGGCAAAGGGCAGAGCACTGGTAACGGTCATTGACTGCAGCGCATTCAGTCCTCCCGCCAGCAGCAGTACAGCGGCAATTACGCCTTGGGACGAAGCCCAAAAAATTCGCTGCCAGACCGGCGTGTTGGAGGCGCCACCGGCGGCCAGAGAGTCCACCACCAATGAGCCCGAGTCGGACGAGGTGACAAAAAACACCACAATCAGGATGACCGCAACAAAGGAGGTTATGGAGCTGAGTGGCAGGTGTTCCAGCATTTTGAACAGGGCAATGGAGACATCATCCTGTACATGGTTGATCAGCTGGGTGTAACCCTCGTGCATGATCATGTTCAGGGCAGTGTCGCCAAACACTGAAAACCAGAAAAAGGTAAAGAAAGTTGGAACGAGCATAACGCCAGCAACAAACTGGCGGATGGTGCGACCGCGGCTGATTTTGGCAATAAACAGTCCGACAAAAGGCGACCAGGCTATGGTCCAGCCAAAGATGAACAGCGTCCAGTTGCCGATCCAGTCGGTACGGCTATAGGCCTGCAGATTAAAGGTACGCTCCACAATATTGTTCAGATAGCTACCGGTGTTTTGCAGAAAGGTTTCCAGAATGAGTAGCGTGGGGCCGACGATAAACACAAACATCAGCAGACAAAAAGCCATGACGATGTTGAACAGCGACAGGTTTTTAACGCCCTTGTCGAGCCCGGCCACCACCGAGATGGTGGCCATGCCGGTAATCACCACAATGCTGATAATTTGTACTGTGTGGCTGATGGGTATCGATGGCCAGAGGTAGTTGATTCCGGCGTTAATCTGGGTGACTGACAGCCCCAGTGTGGTGGCGATACCAAACAGGGTGCCAAAAATGGCGAAGATATCGACCACATGGCCAATGGGGCCGTAAATACGCTCGCCAATCAGTGGATAGAGCGCTGAGCGCATGGTCAGCGGCAGGCCATGGCGATAGGCAAAGTAGGCCAGAATCAACCCGACCAGGCCGTAAATGGCCCAGATGTGAAAGCCCCAGTGGAAAAAGGCAATCTGCATCGCCTGCTTGGCAGAGTCGAGGGTCAGTGCGCTGCCAGCCGGCGGCTCGGCATAGTGCAGCACCGGTTCGGCCACGCCGAAGAACAGCAGCGCCACGCCGTAACCGGCGGCAAACAGCATGGAAAACCAGGACAAAAAGCTGTACTGCGGTTCGGCATGGTCAGGCCCAAGCTTGATGCGTCCCCAGCGACTCAGGGCAATAGAGACAATAAAGACCAAAAAAATGGCTACCGACAGCATGTAGAACCAGCCGAAGGTGCGGGTAACAAACAGTAGCATATCGCTAAAGAACGTGGCGGCCAGTTCGGGCCTGCTGATGGTGCCCACGACCATCAAAAACACCAGGGTTACTGCAGGAATAAAGACAGGAAACAGAATCATGTGGCGGGGTTGCTTGGCAGTCTTTTCCATGAAAGGCTCCTTGAGGGGTCAAAGTGCTGGAGAGGGTTTCCGCTGCTGTGTAGCTTTGCCTGTGGCACAGGCTAACAGATTAAGGAAAATGGCAAAGACAAAGTTTTCAGAAAACTGCCCGGGCAGTCACTGCATTCCTGGGCGCAGAACAGGCTGCATTACGCGATTTACGGTCATGCCACCGCCGAACTGATACATGGTCGGGCGGATGGCCGGCAGGCCAAATATGGGGCTAACGCGCCGGGCTAACGCACTGCAAGGCAAGATACTGAAAACTGATGTAACCGTGGTCAAAAATTATTTGAGCAAAGACGAACTGGATTCGCTGGGCCGTACCGTCAATGCCTATCTGGAATTGGCTGAAAACCGCACCCGGTGGAAAATCCCGATGATGAAGGATTGGGCCAAGCGTTTGCTGCTTTCGCTAATGATTTCTCCAGCTCTGGCTAACCGTGCTCGACACCTAGATTTACAGCAGATAAGCGTTTAAAGTCACATGCTATCTTGGATTGAACGCAAATTTGGTTTTTTGTATGTACATCCCTCGTCATTTACACAGCACTTTGCGCGCTCTGATGCAGCAGTTTCCGGCGGTGCTGGTTACTGGCCCGAGGCAGGTGGGCAAGTCCACGCTGCTGCAACAGGTTGCCCAGGATTATGCTTACGCCAGCTTTGATGACCCGCTATTGCTGGCTCAGGCGAAAGAAGAGCCGCAGCTGTTTTTATTGAATTATCCAGAAAAAGTGATTTTGGATGAGGTGCAGTATGCGCCAGAGCTGTTTTCATTGCTAAAGCTGACGATTGATAAGCAGCAGCGCAACGGCCTGTTTTTGTTGTCTGGCTCGCAAGCCTTTGAGCTGATGCAGAACGTAAGCGAAACCTTGGCAGGGCGTATCGCCATTTTGAAGTTGTCGGGGCTTTCTTTGCGTGAAATCCAGCGAAATACCTTTGGCCAGCCCTTTATTCCCAGTAAAGATTATTTGCAAAAACGAGAAGCGTATTTGCAAGAAACCGCTTCGATTTGGCAGGTGATTCATCAGGGCTATATGCCAAGGCTTTATCAGCAAGAAACGGATTGGCATATTTATTATGCGTCCTATGTGGCGACCTATATTGAGCGGGATGTGCGGCACATTGCCAACATCAGCAGTACTCTGGATTTCACCCGCTTTATGGTGGCGGTGGCGGCACGCAGCGGCGAATTACTAAATTACAATAACGTAGCGCAAGATGTGGGTGTTTCAGCTGACACGATTAAGCGTTGGGTCGCTATTTTGCAAACATCGGGCATTATTTATTTGCTGCAGCCTTATGCTAACAATCACCTTAAACGCGCCATTAAAACGCCTAAAGTTTATATGCTTGATACGGGATTGATGGCCTGGCTCACCAAGTGGCTCACGCCCGAAACGATACAGCAGGGCGCAAAAAGCGGGCAGTTTTTTAAAACCTTTGTCGTCAGTGAAATCATCAAGTCGTTTTACAATCAAGGTAAAGAGCCACCTATCTACTTTTATCGAGATACCGATCAAAAAGAGATTGATATATTGATTGAGGACGGGCAAACGCTTTACCCCGTTGAAATAAAAACCACTGCCAGCCCGGATAAACGCATGGTAAAAGCCTTTGATATTTTGCGCGCCAACCTGCCGAAAAATGAACTGACGGTGGCTCATGGCACGATTATCAATCAGTACCCACAAAAGCTGTGGCTGGCGGAAAACTTGGTCGCTTTGCCTTTGACCTATGTGTAGTGAGGTTGCTCATGGCCACGACTAAACTCCCGATCAACCTCGACTCCCTGCTGCATCAGCGCACCATCGAAAGCGAACGTGTGGAGTATAAAGCAGGCTGGAATCCTGAGAGCATCGTGCAGACGCTTTCCGCGTTCGCCAATGATTTTCACAATCTGGGCGGTGGTTATGTGGTGGTGGGCGTTGCCGAGCAGAACGGCCAGCCAGTGCTGCCGCCCGAAGGTTTAGCACCCGAGCAGATTGATGCCATTCAAAAAGAACTACTGAATCTGGGTAATTCGGCTATCCAGCCGCCTTATCATCCGCTGTCGGCGGTGTATGAGGTCGATGGCAAACACATACTTGTGTTGTGGGCGTTTGGTGGAGAAACACGTCCGTATAAAGCCAAGGTGAGCTTGAGCCAGAAGAAATTTGATTGGGCTTACTATGTACGTAAACATACCAGTACGGTGAAAGCCACGGGCGATACCGAGCGCGAATTAATCTCTCTGGCGGCAACGGTACCTTTCGATGACCGCTACAAGCAAACCGCCACTCTGGATGATTTGGCACCGCATTTAATGCGTGAGTTTTTATCTGATATTGGTAGCGACTTGGCCAAAGATGCTGCCAATATGTCGGTGGAGCAGCTGGCGCGGCGTTTGAATATAGTGGGCGGACCACCTGAGGCTTTGTTTCCGAAAAATGTAGGCTTGCTGTTTTTTAACCCACAGCCTGAGCAGTTTTTTCCTGTGACTCAGATTGATGTGGTGTACTTTCCTGAAGGTGCAGGTGGCGATCACTTTGAAGAAAAAATATTTAAAGGTCCATTAGGGTGCATTACTCGTGATGCGCTGAGTTACATAGAGGCCCAGTATTTAAAAGAATTTGTGGTCAAGCACCCCGACCGTGCCGAAGCCGAACGCTTTTGGAACTTCCCTTATGCCGCCATTGAAGAGGCGGTGGTAAATGCGGTGTATCACCGCTCGTATGAAATTCGCGAGCTTGTTGAGGTGCGTATTTATAAGCACGAGCTGATGGTGCTAAGTTTTCCCGGTCCGGATCGCTCCATTAAATTGGTGGATTTGCAGCAGGGTAATGCAGTCAGCCGCCGCTATCGTAACCGTCGCATTGGCGAGTTTTTAAAAGAGCTGGATTTAACTGAGGGACGCTCTACCGGCTTGCCAAAAATGTTTGAAAAAATGGCACGCAACGGTTCGCCAAAACCTGTTTTCGAAACCGACGAAGAGCGTACTTATTTCTTGGTGCGCTTGCCTGTGCATGAGAAGGTAGCGGAGCTGGAGCGTGTTGCGGAAGCGTCAAAGGAGCCAGTCACCCCCGAAGTCACCCCCGAAGTCATAAGGTTGCTTGCAGTGTTGCAGGGTGAAATGGGGCGCGCCGAACTTATGGCGGCTCTTGGCTTGAAGGATGAAAAGCACTTTAGGGAACATTATCAGCAAACGGCCATTACCAGGGGCGTGATTGAAATGACCATCCCTGACAAGCCTCGCAGTCGCTTGCAGAAATACCGTTTAACCCCACTAGGCAAGCAGGTGCTTGCCACCAAGGATCAACACTGAACCGATCTGGATAACCTGCCGGGGCCTGACAAACTGACCGAGGAAATCATCGAAAACCTGGAAGCCGGGCTGGAAAGCTTTCGTGCGGTGCTGGCAAAGCTTTGAGGTGTGAAAGATTGCTCTAGGCAGAGGCAGTGGCACTTATACAAAATGCTTTACAGTCACGGTTTGCGCGATGCTATCGCAGACCGGGTTACGTCAGTTGATGATTTGCTGAAATTTTGCCGATTGCCAATGGCTACTGACAAGATATTTCTCTGTAGCACAATTGTGGTACAGAGAGGCAACTATTTTTTGCCGTCATCACAGGGGGTCAGCTGATGAGTACAACCACGCTACGTTTGCCCGACGATTTGAGAGCCCGTATAGCGCAGGCGGCCAAGCGGGCGGGAATTACTCCGCATCTATTTATGCTTGAAGCTGTAGCGGAGAAAACCGAGCAGGCGGAAAGGCGTGCGGCCTTTGAGGCTGTGGCTGATGAACGTTATGCCAGGATTCTGGAAAGCGGAAAAACTCTGGATTGGCAGGATGTGCGTGGGTACCTGCAAGCCCGTACAGCGGGCCATGCAGCGGTACGACCCAGTGCTGATAAAAAAGCAGTGGAATGAATATTCGTATTGGGCTGGCTCCCGAGGTGCTGGATGACTTTGAGTGCATTCTGGCGCACCTTGAAACCTTTCAGGCGCCTGAGCCTGCGGCGCGTATAGATGGTATTTTAGCTGCTGTAGATCTGCTGAAATCCAGCCCGTTGATTGGGCGACCGCTGGCTGACGGCAAACGAGAGCTGGTCATAGGTACGGGCGCTAAGGGCTATGTTGCGCTGTACCGCTACATTCCAGAGATACAAACTGTGCTGATTCTGGCTGTGCGTGGCCAACGCGAAGCGATCGGCAGCGCTTGATTAATTGTTGTCAGCTGCCCTCACTCACTACCGTTTCGGATTCTTCACCCCCTGCTGGGCCACGGCGCTGAGCGGGTCTTCTGGCCAGGGATGCTTGGGGTATCTGCCGCGCATGTCCTTGCGTACCTCGGCATAGGCGTTGCGCCAGAAGCTGTGCAGGTCAGCGGTGACGGCCAGCGGGCGCTGGGCTGGGGAGAGCAGGTGGATCAGCACCGGTATCTTGCCGCCGGCGACGGTGGGTGTGTGTTCCCAGCCAAACAGTGCCTGCAGTTTGGCGGCCAGTACTGGGCCGTTTTCTGCGCAGTAGTCCAGCCGCACTTGCTGTCCGGTGGGGATTTCCAGTGCTGTTGGCGCGAGCTGGCCCAGTTGCTGTTGCTGCGGATAGTCGAGCAGGCTGTTGAGGGCGTTGTAGAGGTCTAGCTTTTGCACATCGGCCCAGCGCTGCATGCCGTGCAAAAAGGGCAATAGCCAGTTTTCCAGGCTGTTCAGCAGGGACTGCTCATCCACTGCCGGCCAGTCGTCACCGAGTGTGCGGCGCAGTAGCGCCACCCGCGCCTGCCACTGACGGCAGCTTTCATTCCAGGGCAGGCTGTCCAGCCCTTTGCTGCGCACGGCCTGCAACAGCGCCTGCTGAATCTGTTCCGGTTGTGGCTTGCCCAGTTCCTTTTCTGCCAGCACTAACTGGCCCAGTTTGCGCACCTCGCGCACGATTACGGTGCCGCGCTGTTCGTCCCAGACGGCTTCTTCCTGCTCCACCAGTAAACCCGGCAGGTCTTGCTCCAGGTCGGCCAGCAACACCGGTGCGGCCAGATAAATGCTGGCCTGGCGTGACTGGCCATCCAGATCGGCAGCCACCAGCCATTCGTGGCGTGCCAGCGCATCACCTTCGCGCAGGCTGGCACCCTTGCCGTTGCTCAGTTGATAGCGTTCGCTGTTGGCACTGCGGCGTTTGCCGATGCGGTCGGGGTAGGCCAGTGCCAGCAGGCGGCCGGTTTCTTCCGGGGTGGGCAGGCTCTGCCCGCTGTCGTTTTTGTGCGTCAGCTGGCGGGCGCTCTGGCGCACTGCGTTCAGGCGGGCGCGATCCACCCGTTGTGGGTAGTCGCCATGCAGCAGGCGCAGGCGGTCATGCAGGTCAGCGCCGGCCTGTGGCCCGAGCAAGTCGCGCTCGTCCAGCAGGGCGGCAATTTCGGCGGCGGCACGGCCCAGTCCAAGCTCGCGCCCGCGCAGCACCATGCGTGCCAGCCGTGGGTGGATGCCGAGTTGTCGCGCGGCCTTGCCGCTGTCGGTGATGGCACCTTCTGCATTGAGCAGACCCAGCAGTTGCAGCAAGTCCCGTGCCTGATTCCAGTGCGCTTGCGGCGGCGGGTCAATCCAGGCGACGGCCTGCGGCTCGCGGGCTCCCCATTGCGCCAGCTCCAGCACCAGGCTGGCCAGGTCGGCTTCCAGGATTTCCGGTGGGGTAAATTCGGCCAGTGCGGCCTGTTCGGACTCGCTCCAGAGGCGGTAGCAGACACCCGGTTCGATACGCCCGGCACGGCCCTTGCGCTGCTCGGCGGAGGCTTTGGACAGGCGGGTAGTCACCAGCCGGCTCATGCCGCTGTTGGGATTGAACAGGGCGCGGCGCTGCTGGCCGCTGTCGATGACCACGCGCACGCCCTCGATGGTCAGGCTGGTTTCGGCAATCGCGGTGGCCAGCACGATCTTGCGCTGGCCCGGCGGAGCAGGCTGGATGGCGCCGTCCTGCTCGCTGGATTGCAGGTTGCCGTACAGCGGTGCCAGCAGCACATCGGTGGGCAGCCGGTCCTTGAGCTGTTCGGCCACACGGTGAATCTCGCCAGCACCGGGCAGAAACACCAGCAGCGAGCCGCTTTGTTCGCGCAGTGCGACATGAATGCAGGCCACCACCGCATCACTGAGAAAGCGCTCCGTGTGCGGGCGATAGATCACTTCGACCGGATAGGCACGCCCTTCGCTGCTGATCACCGGCACCTCGCCCAGCACGTGAGCGATGGGTGCGGTGTCCAGCGTGGCCGACATTACCAGAATGCGCAAATCCTCACGCAATGCCTGCTGCGATTCGCGTACCAGTGCCAGCCCCAGGTCGGCATGCAGTGAGCGTTCATGAAACTCGTCAAACAGCACCGCAGCATAGCCTTCCAGCAACGGATCCTGCTGGATCAGCCGGGTCAGGATGCCTTCGGTGACCACCTCGATCTGTGTGGTGGCGCTGATCTGGCTGTCCAGCCGAGTGCGGTAGCCGACGGTCTGACCGGCTTTTTCGCCCAGCTGACGCGCCATAAACTGCGCCGCCGTGCGGGCGGCCAGCCGCCTTGGCTCCAGCACCAGTATTTTTCTGCCAGAGCGCCAGGGTGCATCCAGCAGGGCCAGCGGCACCCGGGTGGTCTTGCCGGCACCGGGTGGGGCCTGCAGTAACACCGAGCACTGGTGTTCGAGGGTTTGTTGCAGTTCGGGGAGGATGGTGTTGATGGGGAGCATGGGCGTGGTCATAAAAAATTGTTGCTTACTATAGCGATTTTTTACCTTTTTAAAACTCTTCAAGATGAAAGCGTCCGCTATAAGATGTCATAAAATTGTAACCTGGCTGTAACTCCCTTGTAATGATTGCTGACTAGTATCTTCCTCAGTCACGGCAGGCAGCGAGCGTGCTGTGCTTTATCCAAAATAAGGGGATACTTTAATGGTTGCTGCAATCAACACACGCTTGATCAAGAAGCTTTCAATCGGCATTCCAGCGAGCGCTTTGGCACTGGCTATTTCCAGCCAGGCCATGGCTGAAGTCACTATTTATGGGCGAGCCCATGTTTCGGTTGATTATCTGGATGATGGTGCGAAGTATTCAAAAACCAACTTGTCCAGTAACTCATCCCGCCTTGGCTTTAAAGGCAGTCACGACATCAGCCCGGATTTGAAAGCATTTTTTCAGATTGAACAGCAAATCAATTTTGCGACTGGCAGTGAAGACGGTGATAGTGGAAATTTTAGCACTCGTGATACCTTTGTGGGGCTGGCTGGCAATTTTGGAGCGGTACAAGTGGGCCGTTTTGACAGTCCTTTCAAGGTGGCGCGTGGTCCGGCCAACCTGTTTGGCGATCAGGTTGGCGACATGCGTAACCTGACACGGGTGGGTGATGCCCGCTTTGATGAGCGCTATGACAATACCTTGCAGTACACTACACCCGACTTAAACGGTTTCAGGATCAAACTGGCCTACTCCACCTACGAGGGGCAAAATGCGGTGGAAGACAAAGACAGCAGCGATGCGGGAAGCGTTGCGCTGAGCTACGTGCGTGGCCCGTTTGAAGGGGCGCTGGCTTATGAAAAGGTCGGCAAGGATAGCAGCAAGGGCAAGCGTGACGGGTTGCGCCTGGCCGCTGCTTATAAGCTGACTGATAACTTCAAGATGGTCGGTTTTTACCAGAACGTTGATTATAAGGGAGGCAGCAATGCAGCATTGCGTAAACAGCTGTCGTCTGACACCTATGGTCTGGGTGGCGAGTATAAGCTGAGCAGTAACACTGCACTGAAAGCCATGTGGATGACCCGTGATGCCGATGACTCCGATTATGGTGCAGACATGTGGGTGGTAGGGGTCGAACACAAGCTGGATAAAGCTGTACGTGTGTATGCCAACTATGCGGTAACGGATAATAACAAGGCAGCCAAACTGACCCCTTGGAGGCAGGCGCGTAGTGCCAAGCCAGGTGCAACGATGGCAGGAAAGGAAGCATCTGGATTGTCAGTTGGGTTGCGCTATGATTTTTAAATAAAGGTATTCTTTATCGAGGCGCTAACTGGATGTTGGCGCCTTTTTTTGTTTTAAATTTTGTCGGGTCTGGAGCTGTCAAATTGATGTTTGATTATGTTTTCACTTGTTGACACAAGTTGATTGTCATGAGCAAGTATATAAATAGCTGATCAAGTCTGGATAGTTAAAGGAATCACTGAATGATTATCTGCGTTGCCCGGGCGTTTTTACAACCGGTTCAAAAATGCTCATTGACTACTTGTAAACTGCGCTTTTTCGCTGGTTTTTGCCTGGCCCGGACTGCCTCGAAAACATTATTCAGCGCTTTCTAAAGAGTCACTGAGTAATGCTGGAGAGGCAGTCAGTGCCGGCTAAACAAACCGTCCAACTTTTGGGGGTCAGTTCACTTATAAGCCTGGGCTGGTTCTGTGGCGTTTGTGGTGCTGTACATTTTGTGCAGTTGCCTTCCAGGACTGTGTTACCGGGCTTCTGGTGCTGCCCACTGCAAAAACGCGGCACGGCTTTCAGACCCAAGCAGCAGCCACAGGTGTTGCAAGGTCGTCAGGGTTGCATCGCTGTGTGGCAAGGACTGGCTGGCTGGAGCGTTGGGCAAATGGCTTGTGCCCAGAGGCTCGACGGTGTTTTGTACGGTATGGGCTGCCCGGCCGCTACTGCCCAACAGTGTCAGTAAAGTTTCGTGTTGCGGGCCTGCCACGGCAGGGTTTCGTTCGCCGGTGTGAATGTTTTCCGTCCAGCCGACAAAGCCGGTTTTGGTTGCACGTGCTGCTTCTAGGTCTTTCGGGGCATCAAAGCCCAGGCGCCAGTTTTCACCCGCTTGACCGTTCAGCTGAAAAGTTGCGCTGTTGCTGCGTATCACTTCGTGGGACAGCCCACTGTCGATATCGAAGACATTTTCGTAGTAGGCATTAATACGGTACTCACCTGGCTGTAAATACAGCAGACGTGACTGGTTCCCGGTCATGCGGTTGGCAGCAGGGATGGCCTGGTCATTGATATCCAGAATTTCCAGTGTTGGCGGTACTTCAACAATGACCAGCTGTTTTGCTGGCTGCTCATTACCTGAATACAGTTTGATCTGGGGCTGCTGGGCACAGGCGGTAAGTAGCCCGGCAAAAAACAAACACAACAGGTTACGCATGGTGGCACTCCTTAAGTCATAAAATTCGAGTCGGGGCTCAATGTGGACAGATCACCAGCTTAAGGCAGGTAGGTTGCAGTTTTATGACATGAAGCAGGCAGTGCCGGCCTGCTTCAGGGCGCAGTGTTGTACGCATCATCGGGTGGTACGTGTTCAGACCCGGCAGCACCGCTGATGCGCCGGAGTGTCGACTCATTCAAGCCTGCTTTTGTAATAGCTGTTGCAGGGCCGTGGACAGCTCAGGGTAGTGCCAGTCAAAACCGCTGTCAGCCGTACGTTTGGGCTGCACGTGCTGGCCGCCGGTGAGCAGGATCGACATTTCGCCCAGCAGCAGTTTCAATGCCCAGGCCGGAGCCGGCAACAAAGCCGGGCGGCGCACTGTGTGTGCCAGTGTGCGGGTAAATTCGGCATTACGTACTACGCCCGGGCTGCAGGCGTTATACACGCCACGGCAACTGTCATTGGCCAGCACATGGGCAAATAGCCGTACCAGGTCATCAATATGAATCCAGGGCATCCATTGCTGGCCGTTACCCAGGCGCCCGCCCAGCCCAAGGCGAAATACCGGTAGCAGTTTGGCCAGCATGCCGCCTTCGGCGGACAACACCGGAGCAAAACGCAAACAGGCGACCCGGCTGTCGAATGCTTCGGCCCGCATCACTTCAGCTTCCCAGTCCTGGCACAGCTGGCTGGCAAAGTCCGGTGCAGGCGGGGCACTGGTTTCGTCTACCGGCTCTTCGTCCCGGTCGCCATACCAGCCGGTGGCCGAGGCTGACAGCAGCACGGCGGGTGGCTGTTCCCGTTGGCCCATCCAGTCCACCAGGTTGCGTGTCAGGTCAATCCGGCTTTCGCGCAGCATCCGGCGTCGATTTTTTGTCCAGGGCCGGTCGGCAATGGGTGCGCCTGCCAGATTGATCACCACGTCAACCGGCTCGCTGTTGTCCAGCTCGTCCAGATTACGGATGCCGCGGGCACCGCTGCAAAGCCCTGCCACCTTGTCCGGCTGGCGACTGAGTACCACCAGTGAATCACCCTGCTGCTGAAAGTGCCGGCACAGGGCGCGGCCGACCAGTCCTGTGCCGCCTGTCAGTAGAATCTGCATGGTGATTCCCCCTTGATTGCCCGAAACCTGTGATGCAACCATGCATACTACAGATTGGTGGGCTGTGCAAGGAGGCGGCCGGAGGCCACAGCTGATGACCAAAATGCGCGACAAGCCCCGTACTTTTAGTGCGGGGAAGGATAGCGCTGGAAGGCTGTAGCCTTCCTTAATGGGGTCGGGTTTGCTGCTCGATGTATTGGCGTATCACTGAAATAGGCGCACCACCAACACTACCG
>JAAYFD010000065.1 GCA_012728415.1 Gammaproteobacteria bacterium | reverse complement strand
TTGTTTCCAAATGTTGCAATTCGTGTAACTCGGGTCAAAATATCAACCAAAGTTCGTTTGAATGGCGCAAAAGCGCCTTTTGGAATACGATAGCTCCGCTACCGTACTTTTGTGCTTGCTAGCAACTCTCATGCTGTTTTTATCTTGTTTTTCAACAAGTTGAGGGTCTTTGTCAGGCCGGCTACCGCCCCTCTGGAGCGCGACACGTGTCGCACAAGTTAGGCGATAATAAAGCATGACCCGCTTTCGGGTCAGCATCCATTGGAGAATTGAAGATGCCGCAACTACAGGCGCAAGGCGAAGATGCGCGTCTACACGCGTTACACAGCTGGTTTTCGCAACAGGGACCGCACTTGGCTGCAAGGCTCAACCTGTCGCATTTGCCCAAAGGGAGCTGGCAGGCTGCCGGCAGTGATGCCAGTTTTCGCCGCTATTTCCGTTGGCAAGCGCCCGGTCTGCAGCTCGTGCTGATGGATGCGCCGCCACCGGGGGAAGACTGCCGCCCCTTTGTACGCATGGCGCAGATGCTGGCGGTGGCCGGGCTGAACGTGCCGCGGGTGCTGGTGCAGGATGTAGAGCGGGGCTTTCTGGTGTTAACTGACCTGGGCCAGCAGACCTGGCTACAGGTGCTGGATACAAATAATGCAGAGCAGATGTTTGAGCGGGCGCTGGATGTATTGGTGCAGATCCAGCAGCTGGATATCCGTGGCAGCAACCTGCCGTTGTACGATGAGGCTTTGCTGCGCCGTGAGCTGGAGTTGTTTCCTGACTGGTATGTGCGGCATGAACTGGGGCATACACTGAATGAACAACAGCAAAGCTGGTGGCGGCAGGGGTGTGAGCTATTGATACAGGCTGCTTTGGCACAGCCGCAAGTGCTGGTGCACCGGGATTACATGCCGCGCAACCTCATGGTCAGTGAGCCGGATCCGGGCGTGCTGGATTTTCAGGATGCTGTCCAGGGGCCGATCAGTTATGACGTGATCAGTTTGTTCAAGGATGCTTTTATCAGCTGGCCTGACGAGCAAGTGCACGGCTGGTTGCGCCTTTACTGGAACAAGGCCCGGGCTGCCGGGCTGCCGGTGCCTTCTGCCTTTGCACAGCTTGCCCGTGATTGTGACTGGATGGGGTTGCAGCGTCACCTGAAGGTAATAGGTATTTTTGCACGCATTTGCCACAGGGATGGCAAGCCTCGCTATTTGCAGGATGCGCCAAGATTTTTTGCTTACATACGACCGGTACTGGCACGCTATCCAGAGCTAAAACCGCTGCAGCTGTTGATGGACAGCCTGCTGCTGCCAGAGGCGTGTCGATGAAAGCGATGATTTTGGCAGCGGGCAAGGGGGAGCGCATGCGTCCACTGACCTTGCATACGCCTAAACCCTTGCTGAGGGTGGCCGGCAAGGCTTTGATTGAGTACCACATCGAGGCCCTGGCCGTGGCGGGCATTACTGAGCTGGTGATCAATCATGCCTGGCTTGGGCAGCAGGTTGAGCAGGCGCTGGGTAACGGCAGCCGTTATGGTGTGCGTATCGCCTACTCGGCGGAAACCGAGCCGCTGGAAACCGGAGGAGGCATCCGCAAGGCACTCCCTTTGCTGGGCGATGAGCCCTTTGTGGTGGTTAATGGCGATGTCTGGACGGATTATGATTTTTCCGAGTTGAAAGGACATGCTGACAGCCTGGCGCATTTGGTGTTGGTTAATAATCCGCCACATCATCCGCGGGGAGATTTTTCCCTTGTGCAGGGAGTTGTGGGCCCAGAAGGTGAGAACAAGTTGACGTATAGCGGCATTTCCATTTTGCATCCGCAACTGTTTGCCGATTGCCAGAGCGGTGCGTTTGCGCTGGCCCCCCTGCTGCGTGCAGCCATGACTCAGGGGCGGGTAAGTGGCGAGTATTATGCTGGCCGCTGGCTGGACGTGGGTACGACCGAACGACTGGCTGAAGCTGAAAGGCAGGCATTGCAAGGATGATTATGCCTGCGCTGCTGGTTTTTATTCTGGCGCTGCTGGGATGGTGGTTGGCCAGTATCCCTGGCTTGCTGCTGGGTACGCTGGCGGGGGTCTGGCTGGACCAGCGGCTTGGCAGCAAAGGCTGGGCGCGGCTGCAAAAAAAGCTGTCGGTGAGGTGGCCACCAGCAGGTGAACAGCAGGCGTCGGCCAGTCAGGTGCAATTCATGCTGCTTGGTTATCTGGCCAAGCTCAATGGCCGGGTGCTGCCTGCTCATATTCAGCAGGCACGCATGGAAATGCGCCGGCTGGGGCTGGATGGCTACCCCTATCAAGCGGCAATTGCTGCTTTCAACCAGGGGCGGGGGATGGAGCTGAAAGTGCTGCGACGGGATATGCAGCGCGCTTTTGCACAGGATCTGGCCGCCGAGCAGTTGCTGCTTAGCGCCTGGAGACTGGTCTGGGCGCAAGGGCGTTCCAGCCGTGAGCAGTATCAGGTGTTGCGCCAGTGCGCCAGTTGGCTGTCGGTCAGTACCGAGCGGTTGTTGCAGCTGGAGCAAGAGGTCAAGCCACGTCCAAAGCTGGCAAGTGGCATAAGGGTGCGGCTTGACGAGCGTGACCGGGCTTTGCAGCTGCTGGGGTTGCAGCCGCCGGTGGATGACTTTGCCTGTGTGCGCAAGGCGTACCGCAGGCTGCTTGGCGAGAACCATCCGGACCGGCTGATTGGTGCGGGCGCAAGTGACGAGCAGGTGCAGCAAGCCAATGAAAAGACCCGGGCGCTGCATGAGGCCTATCGGCTGTTGCGCCGGCATTACCAGTCCCGTTGATGGGCAGCTTTATGGGTTAAGCCCTTGCAGGTAGTGTGCAAGCATCTCGATGTCTGCGTCTGACAGGGTGGCTGCGATGGGTATCATCTCGGAGCCGGCCCGGCTCGGATCCTTGTCTCGAAACAAGCGCAGGGAATGGCGGATATAACCGGCGCGCTGGCCCGCGAGTCTGGGCTTGTCCATGCTGCCGGTACCGTCGGCACCATGACAGGCCTGACACTGCATGAACTTCTGTTTGCCTTTTTCGGCCAGATCAGGGCGGTCAGATGTTTTGGCGGTCACTTTCTGCATTCCAAAGTACAGCGCAATATTGATCCGCTCTTCCAGTGACAGATTGCTGGCCAGCTGGCTCATGACGTAGTCGGTGCGCTCGCCAGTGGCAAATTTTTCAAAGGCAGTAAACAGGTATTGTGGGTTTTGCGCAGCCAGGTTGGGAATATCGTCACGTTTGCTGTTGCCGTCTTTGCCGTGACAAAAGCTGCAAAAAGTGATGCGCTCTTCGGCAGCGGCATAGGCCTGGCGGGTCAGCTCGGGGCTGGACTGAATATCTTGCAGGCGTCGCAGGGCCTGTTGCACGGTGTCGGCCTGTGCAGATGCAGGACCGATGCACAAAGCTAACAGGGCGGTGGAAAAAAGTCGTAAAAAAACAGGTGATGAGTGCATGGTGGATCCGGTATCCAGAGGGCTAAACAGTTGGTGCGGTCATTCAAGCCGTTTTTTTCGCAAAAAGAGCTGATCTGTAGCAATAAAGGGCCTGTTACTTGGTGTCAAAGGTCGCAAGCCTGCCTTTGACTCTGCGCACCAGCTCATCCTCACGCAGTGCCTGTGCGGGCTCACGCAATATTATTTGATGATAGTTGCGGTCGGGATTGCGTCTGCTGCCATTCAGGCGCTGGCGGGCTGAGCTGGTGCTGCCCTGATCCTGTATTGAGTAGTAGTCTGTTATTGGTAGGGAAATGCGACTGGCCAGTTCTTCCAGGCCTGTTTGTCCAGCTGCTTCATGTGGGTGCAGTAAAATCAGTGCGTCTATTTCGGCATGCTGCTTGTCGGCCCAGAGCATGGCCCAGTGAGCTCCTTCATGTTGTCCGAGCAGGACCAGCTGTTCGGTCTGCTCCGCACGAGCCATGGCCACCGCCGTGTCGATCAGCACCTGTATGCGAACTGCGTACTCTGGTTGGGAGGGGGTGTTTGCGGGCGGCCGGTCAATGGTTTCCGCCACCTCGGCAGTTGGTGTCGGGCTTTCCTGCTGCCCGGCATCTGCGGCGAACTCGACCGGGGGTGTGGCAGTGGTTTCCGGGGCCTCAGCGGTCCCGCCAGCATCTGCCTGCTTGCCATCAGTCTGGCCGGATGCCGGTTGCACGGGCGGCAGTGGTGAGACATAAAGCCCGACAAAGTCGGTGGGGGGCAGCTGCAGGCTTAGTGTGTGCCAGCCCGAGTCAGCCAGTGCATGACGCAGCCGGTCAATGTTATAAGCGGCATCGGCTGCCTGTCCGCTGCCGGGCAGCAGAATGACCCAGCCTCTGGCTTTGCTGCTGTTGGCAGGCAGGTAAAGTGCTCCAGCAGAATCGTATTCGCTGTCCAGAGCGCGGAACTGCGTTGGCCAGATCGTTTGGAGGCGCTGCAGTTCGAGCTGGTGGCGGCTGCGCAAAGCTGGACGGGGCGGCTCTTCTGCCTGCAAGCTTTCGGCCTGTTCCGTCTCGTCATCTGCTGTAGTCTGGGCATGCAGCAGGGTGCTGCAACAGCCGAGAGCAAGATAAAGTAACCATTTACCCATATGGGCGGGGCTCCCCTGGAGGTAGAGATCAAATTCCGTGAAGCCACACGGCAGGCGAGCCCGGTTTAGCGTGGAAGCCGTGGGTCTCTGCCTTGCTCGTGTGTGTTTTGCTCCTGAATATAGCGCAGGTAGCGACGGAAAATGTGTGAGAGGACGTCGTCGGCCTGTTTGCGTTCGTCGCGGGTCATTTGGGCGTCAAGCAAATCACTGGCGTCGAAAGCGGTATCAGAACCGTTGATGGCCGACATTTTCAGTATGACATAGGCTTGTGAGCGGTTGACCGGGACTCCTTCACCGTTGGCAAACATCAGGCCCAGGCGGTACTGGGCTTCGGCGTGTCCTTGCAGGGAAGCCTGTTCATACCAGTGCAACGCTTGCTCAAAGTCAGTTTTAACCAGCAAGCCGTCGTACCAATAATTGCCCAGCTGATATTGAGCCTCGGCATGGCCCAGCTCGGCCTGTCGAGTACACAGTTCGAGGTTTGCAGCCAGGTTCGGCCCCTCTTGCAGGGGCTGGCAGTGGCGGGGGCCCGCATCGATCAGCAGGGGAGGTTCTTCTGCCCGGACGCCTGCCGCGCCGCCTGCCAGGGCCAGGGCAAACAGGGTAAGATATGCCACTTTCATTAATGTAGAAATCCGTTCGCAGATTCTACCGGCTGCAGGCGCATGGCGCCGCTGCACCGGTCGGTTGTTGGGTCGTAGCCGCATTGTAGCAACTTGCCGAAGTTGCGCCTATGCACGTGTTGTCGGTTTGCGATCCTGTCTGTTGACGTGATATCCGGATGTATATGCGAATCAAACAAAGAACTTTGCCCTCACAGTTGCCTGAGTTGCATGACGTGCCACCTCTGTTGACCCGTATTTACGCTGCACGGGGGGTGCGTCATGCCCGCGAGCTGGATACCGGGTTGCAACAACTGGAACCTTATCACTCGCTTAAAGGCATCGAGGCTGCCACCGAGCTGTTGCTGGACGCTATTGAGCAGCAGCAGCGCATTCTCATTGTAGGCGACTTTGACGCCGACGGGGCCACAGCCACGGCGGTGGCGATGCTTGGGCTGAACATGCTGGGTGCCGCTGATGTTCATTACCTGGTGCCGAACCGCTTTGGTTATGGTTATGGGCTCAGCTCTGGGCTAGTGGCTGCAGCAGCACCGCTTGGCGCCGAGCTGCTGATTACGGTGGACAATGGTGTCTCCAGTTTTGAGGGTGTGGCGGCGGCGCAAGCGGCCGGGATGCGGGTACTGGTGACTGATCATCACCTGCCGGGCGAGACGCTGCCGGCGGCGGACGCGATAGTTAATCCGAACCAGCATGGCTGTGCGTTTCCCAGCAAGGCACTGGCCGGGGTGGGCGTGATTTTCTATGTCTTGCTGGCGTTGCGGGCCCGTATGCGCGAGCTGGGTCACTTCGATCAGCGGCCGGCACCAAATCTGGCCGAGCTGCTGGACCTGGTAGCGCTTGGCACTGTGGCTGATGTCGTGCCTCTGGATGCCAATAATCGCATTTTGGTGCAGCAAGGGTTGGCCCGTATCCGCGCGGGACGTACCCGTCCGGGTATCCGTGCCCTGGTTGAAACGGGGCGGCGCAGTTTACAGCAGCTGGTGGCCGCAGATCTGGGCTTTATTGTCGGCCCGCGGCTAAACGCGGCAGGCCGCATGGATGATATGAGTGTAGGCATTGAGTGCCTGCTGGCCGACAGCGATGCACAGGCGCTGGCGCTGGCGCAGCGCCTGGAGGAGCTCAACCGCCAGCGCAAGTCGGTCGAGCAGGGTATGCAGCAGGATGTCGAGCAGCAGCTGCAGGCGCTGGATATGCATAATTTGCCTTTTGGCCTCTGCGTGTACCAGCCGGACTGGCACCAGGGGGTGACAGGTATTCTGGCAGCGCGTCTGAAAGAGCGGCACCATCGGCCGGTGATTGCCTTTGCCGATGCAGGCGAAGGTGAGCTCAAAGGGTCGGCCCGTTCGATTGCGGGCTTGCATGTGCGTGATGCCCTTGAGGCGGTGGCCAGCCGCAACCCGGGCCTGATCACCAAATTTGGTGGTCATGCCATGGCGGCCGGATTGACTCTGGCGCAGGAACACTTTGATGAGTTTGCCCGGGCTTTTGACCAGCATGTGCGCAGCTGTCTGAGCGAGGAAGATCTGCAAGGGCTCTGGGTGACTGATGGTGAACTGTGTCGTGATGAGTTTGAGCTGGAGCTGGCCCGCCAGTTGCGCATGGCCGGCCCCTGGGGGCAGCAGTTTCCCGAGCCGAGCTTTCATGGCCGGTTTCGCTTGCTGTCACAACGTCTGGTGGGTGAGCGCCACCTGAAACTGCTGCTGCAGACCGAGGATGGTGCTGTATCGCTGGATGGCATTGCCTTCAATGTAGATCTGGACTGCTGGCCCAATCCCAACATCCGTTTTGCCGAGATGGCTTACCGGCTGGACGTCAACGAATTTCGTGGTCGCGAAAGCTTGCAGCTGATGGTTGAGCATCTGGTGGCTGTAGGGTAGGGGTTTTGCACTGTGGCGTTTGGGCCGGGCAGGGCACTACGTCAGGCTGCGCTGGTTCGGCCCAGCAAGCTGGTCCAAACCGCTAAGGCCTGACTTCGGCCCGGTCCGGCCCGAGTCTGCCTTGTGCGGGTTGGAGAGATTGGTCCCGCCTGTGGCGGGATGCTGTCGCAGTGTGGTTGGCAGGCTTGTGTGAATAGCTCAATTTATAGCAGGTGTTGCCAGGCAGGCTGCCAGATAGCGGAAGATGGTGAGGAACCGCAGGTCGTCTCCGGCGACCACCGCAGTAAAGTCCATGCACGGCGACAGCAGCCCGCCATCGGCGGATGGCGGGCTATCTCTCCCCACAGCACAAGGCAGATTCGGGTCTGGCGGAGCGTTACATCAGGCTGACGCTACTCGTGTCATTAAAATGACCCGAGCAGCTGATGCCTGTGTAACGCTCCGCCAGACCCAGATGCCACAGTGCAAATCCACCCTTTATCCGCTATAATTCGCCGTTTAAAATTTTCACCAAAAGGTAGTCGCACACCATGGAAGTCAATCCGGTTTATAACCACATCGATGAGCTGAAAGAACGTACTGCAGCCATCAGGGGGTATCTTTGACTACGCTAACAAGCGTGACCGTCTGGTAGAAGTCGAGCGCGAGCTGGAAGATCCGGCCATCTGGAATGATCCGGAATATGCGCAAAATCTGGGCCGTGAGCGTTCCCAGCTGGCGCAGATTGTAGAAACCATCGAGGATCTGGACGGCAGTCTGGCCGATGCGCCTGAGCTGCTGGAAATGGCCGTTGAGGAAAACGACGAGGACGCGGTGGCCGATGTGCGCGCCGAAGTTGAGCGTCTGGAAGAGATTCTGGCCAAGCTGGAATTCCGCCGCATGTTCAGCGGCGAAATGGACGCCAACAATGCCTATCTGGATATCCAGGCCGGCTCCGGCGGTACCGAGGCGCAGGACTGGGCCAATATGCTGCTACGCATGTACCTGCGCTGGGCTGACCACAACGGCTTTGAAGCGACCATTATGGAGCTGTCAGCCGGTGAAGTGGCCGGCATCAAGAGCGCTACCATTCACGTCAAGGGCGATTATGCCTTTGGCTGGCTGCGTACCGAAACCGGCGTGCACCGCCTGGTGCGCAAGAGTCCCTATGACTCGGGCAACCGTCGCCATACCTCCTTTACTGCCGTATTTGTCTCGCCAGAAATTGATGACAATATCGAGATCGACATCAACCCGGCTGACCTGCGTGTTGATACCTACCGTTCCTCCGGTGCTGGTGGCCAGCACGTGAACACCACCGACTCGGCGGTGCGCATTACCCATGTGCCAACCAACACCGTGGTGTCCTGCCAGAACGAGCGCTCACAACATGCCAACCGCGACCGCGCCATGAAAATGCTGCGGGCCAAGCTATACGAGCTGGAGCTGCAAAAGCGCAGCGAAGCCTCGCAGGCGCTGGAGGACAGCAAGTCCGATATCGGCTGGGGGCATCAGATCCGCTCTTATGTGCTGGACCAGTCGCGCATCAAGGACTTGCGCAGCAACATAGAAAACAGCAACTGTGATGCAGTGCTCGATGGCGACATCAACGAGTTCCTCGAAGCCAGTCTGAAGATGGGTTTGTAACGCACTCTGCACGAACCGCCTCTTTCGCCCGTTCTGCAGGGGCGCCCCGCCCACGGGCGGATGCTATCACCAGTGGGCTGCTACTGCCGGCTGGCTGCATGCAGGAAACCAGTGACAGCGCCGGTCGCAAATGGACGTGCTCCTGCGAGGGGCGTCTTGCAACACACGCACAGCCTGCGCAGCCTTGTGCGCAGGGATTGGGCTGGCGTCCACGGCGGGTAAGCTTCCGGTTCGCACAGTGATGGGGTTTTGCTTTATAATCTCTGGCTTTCATTGCAAATTTCGTCCGGCACAATCGTTGCCGGACACTTAACCAGCCGGACCCGTCATGACCGAACAAAGCCAGACCCAAGAACAACTGCAAGCCGAAGAAAACAAGCTGATCGCCCAGCGCAAAGAAAAACTTGCTGCCGTCCGGGCCAAAGGCAACGCCTTTCCCAATACGTTCCGGCCTGAGCAGCGCTGCGCTGATGTGCAAAAGCTCTATGCTGAAGCGGGCCGCGAAGAGCTGGAAGGCCAAGATATTCGTATCAAAATCGCCGGGCGTATCATGCTCAGTCGTGGCCCTTTTATGGTGTTGCAGGACAGCAGTGGCCGCTTGCAAGTCTATGTGGATCGCAAGACACTGCCGGAAGAAACCCTGGCTGAAGCCAAAACCTGGGATCTGGGCGACATTATCGGTGCCGAGGGCAAGCTGGCTCGCTCTGGCAAGGGCGACCTCTATGTGCACATGGACAGCGTGCAGTTACTGACCAAGTCCCTGCGTCCGCTGCCGGACAAACACCATGGCCTGACCGATACCGAGCAGCGTTATCGCCAGCGTTACGTGGATCTGATCGTCAACGACGAGGTGCGAGAAACCTTTCGCATCCGCAGCAAGGTGATTGCCCATATTCGCAACTTCCTGGTCCAGCGCGGGTTTTTAGAGGTGGAAACACCCATGCTGCAGACCATTCCCGGTGGTGCGGCGGCCAAGCCGTTCGAAACCCATCACAATGCACTGGACTTACCCATGTACCTGCGCATTGCGCCAGAGCTGTATCTGAAACGGCTGGTGGTGGGCGGCTTTGAAAAAGTCTTCGAGATCAACCGCAACTTCCGCAACGAAGGCGTCTCCACCCGTCACAACCCCGAGTTCACCATGCTGGAGTTCTATCAGGCCTATGCCGACTATGAAGACAATATGGATTTGACCGAGGAGTTGTTCCGTGAGCTGGCGCAAACTGTGTTGGGCAGCACCGATGTACCCTATCAGGGCAAGGTGTTCCACTTTGGCGAGCCCTTTACCCGCCTGAGCCTGTTTGACTCCATTCTCAAGTACAACCCGGACATCAGTGCCGATGACTTGAATGACATCGACACCTGTCGAGCCTTGGCGAAAAAACATGGCGCACCTGTGCTGGGGCACGAAGGTATAGGTAAGTTGCAGACCATGATCTTCGAGGAAACCGTCGAGCACCGCTTGGAGCAGCCAACCTTTATTACCCAGTATCCCTTCGAAGTATCACCGCTGGCACGGCGCAACGACGAAAACCCCGAGGTAACCGACCGCTTTGAGCTATTCATTGGTGGCCGCGAAATTGCCAATGCCTACTCCGAGCTCAATGATGCCGAGGACCAGGCCGAACGTTTCCATGCTCAGGTAGCTGACAAGGAAGCCGGTGACGACGAAGCCATGCATTACGATGCCGACTTTGTGCGTGCGCTGGAGTACGGCATGCCGCCAACGGCCGGTGAAGGCATTGGCATCGACCGGCTGGTGATGCTCCTGACCGATTCACCATCCATTCGCGATGTTATCCTGTTTCCGCACATGCGCCCGGAGCACTAAAATGGACGATGGCAGCAACAAGAAATTTAATGAGCTGCACCTGATCGCCACAGCCGTGGTGACTGTGTGCGTGACGGTGTTTTCACTGACCTATTATGGTTACGTGCACTTTGCCAAACCGGAAGATGCTCTGCTGTTGGCCGAGTACACCATGCTGAAAACCATTCCTGGCGAAGATTATCGCGCCTCGCTAAAGCCCGCCGAGCAGCATGCCCAGTGCATTGACGGCATTGTGGTGCTATTTGATGACAAACAAAAAGGCCTGACCGGCGTGCTGGTGGATGACAAAAAACGTGCGGTGCGGTGCCTGTGATACCTGCTGGCTTGTCCCAGGTCACACATGGTCGCCACTAAAGTGGCCCGCATAGGACTGTAAGAGCGACTTGGGCCGCGAACATGGCCCCGGTAGCTGCTTCAATGTTACAGATCTAATCATGCAAGGATCGGCCTGGGCCGTGATCTAAGCATAAAAACGGCCACACTGTGTGGCCGTTTTTATTGGGTGCTGGCTGAACCAGGCTATGTTTGAGGTTAAAGCAAGCCCTGCTTGCGTCAGGCAAGTCAAGCCTGGCTGCACCAGCTAAGCCAAGCGTCACTTGCGATTCAGCTTGTTTTCCAGGTAATGGATATTGACGCCACCATGCTTGAAGCCTTTGTCATTCATCAGGTCAATGTGCAGGGGTACGTTGGTCTTGATGCCGTCGATGATGATCTCGTCGAGCGCGTTACGCATGCGGCCCATGGCTTCGTCACGGGTTTCACCCCAAGTGATGATCTTGCCGATCAGCGAGTCGTAATGGGGGGGAACGCTGTAGCCGCTATATAGGTGCGAGTCCATGCGTACACCGTTGCCACCCGGCGCATGATAGTGTTTGACCAGTCCGGGGCTTGGCATAAAGTTGTCCGGGTCTTCAGCGTTGATCCGGCACTCGAAAGCGTGGCCGCGGAAGTGAATGTCTTTTTGCTTGATGGACAGTGGGTTGCCAGCAGCTATGCTGATCATTTCTTTAACCAGGTCAAAGCCGGTGATCATTTCGGTAACCGGATGCTCGACCTGAATTCTGGTGTTCATTTCGATGAAGTAAAAACGGCCGTCTTCGTAAAGGAACTCGAAGGTACCGGCACCACGGTAGCCGATATCGATGCAGGCCTGCACACAGCGCTCAAATACTTTCTGGCGGGCTGCTTCGTCAATAAAAGGGGCGGGTGCCTCTTCAATGACTTTTTGGTGGCGACGTTGCAATGAGCAGTCGCGGTCACCAAAGTGCACCGCGTTGCCTTGACCGTCGGCCATGACCTGGATTTCCACGTGGCGGGGGTTGCCCAGAAATTTTTCAAGGTAGACCACAGGGTTGCCAAACGCGGCAGCCGCCTCGTTGCGGGTGTGTACAGCGGCACGCAGCAGGTCGTCTTCGTGATGAACCACACGCATGCCTCGGCCACCGCCGCCGCCGGCTGCCTTGATAATGACCGGGTAGCCGACTTCGCGGGCGATGCGCAGGGCTTCTTCTTCATCTTCAGGCAGGGGACCATCGGAGCCGGGTACGACAGGAACGCCCGCTTTTTTCATGGCGTCTTTGGCGGCCACTTTGTCACCCATCATGCGGATGACATCGGCCTTGGGGCCAATAAAGGTAAAGCCCGAGTTCTCTACCTGTTCGGCAAAGTCGGGGTTTTCTGCCAGGAAGCCGTAGCCAGGGTGTATGGCGTTGGCGCCGGTCACTTCGGCGGCGGCAATAATGGCAGGGATTTGTAGATAAGACTGTGCGCCAGGAGCCGGGCCGATACAGACGGTTTCGTCGGCCAGGGACAGGTGCATCAGATCGCGGTCAGCCGAAGAGTAAACGGCTACGGTTTTAATGCCCATCTCCTTGCACGCACGCATGATGCGCAGTGCAATTTCACCGCGGTTGGCAATCAGGACTTTTTCCAGCATTGCAGACTCCAGGTGATTTAAACGATGGTGAACAGGGGCTGGTCGTACTCAACCGGCTGACCGTTTTCTACCAGAATGGTATCAATTACGCCGCTCACATCGCTTTCAATGTGGTTCATCATTTTCATGGCTTCAACAATGCACAGTACGTCGCCTTTTTTCACACTCTGGCCGGGCTCAACAAAGCTGGCAGAAGTGGGAGAGGGGGCGCGATAGAAGGTGCCAACCATTGGGGAGCGGATAACGGTGCCTTTGAGCTGGGGAGCTGCTTCGGCTTCTGCCGCTGGTGCTGCGGCCGGAGCGCCAACCACGGGTGCCGGCGCTGCGGCATAGGTGACCGGCTGGGCTGCTACTGCGCTGTGGCGGGTGATGCGCACGGACTCTTCGCCCTCATGAATTTCCAGTTCGTCAATGCCGGACTCTTCAACGAGTTCAATGAGTTTTTTTACTTTACGAATATCCATCGGGTATGACTCCGCAGGTTGTTTGAGTGTAATCAGGATAGGTTGACATGCTCAATTGCAGCTTGCAGGGCCAGGTGGTAACCACTGGCACCCAGGCCGCAAATCACTCCTTCTGCTATATCCGAGAAGTAGGAGTGATGTCGAAAAGGTTCGCGCTTGTATACGTTGGACAAGTGCACTTCAATAAATGGGATGCTCACTGCCAGCAATGCGTCACGTAATGCGACGCTGGTATGTGTAAATGCGGCAGGATTG
Source organism: Gammaproteobacteria bacterium (assembly GCA_012728415.1). Taxonomy (GTDB): domain Bacteria; phylum Pseudomonadota; class Gammaproteobacteria; order Pseudomonadales; family Pseudomonadaceae; genus Thiopseudomonas. The sequence goes on along the minus strand of JAAYFD010000065.1, from coordinate 24,071 downwards.
ATCAGGATGAAGGCTGTTCCATCGTTTTTTGCTGTGTGGATTCGCTCAATCAGCAGGTGCTCGGCATTGCTCTGGAGACACTCCAGTTGATGGCCGGCGGCAATGGCCTGTTCTTGTAGGGCCTTATTGATGTCGTCAAGGGTTTGCGAGCCGTATACTCCGGGCTCGCGGACCCCGAGCAGATTCAGGTTGGGGCCATGCAAAAGAAGAATAGAAGCCATGCCGATGCCTTGGTGCGTAAAAGCGGACAATATGCCTTGAAATGCAGCAAAAGTCAGCCCTTGTGGGTCAGGTTAAGACTAATGAGTTACTTCGGATTGTAACCATATATTGATGAGTTTGCTGCGCATCTTTGCTGTACAGTTGCGGGCCTGCGCCTGTACAGCTGGCTTTTTCTGTAAGAATGACTTTACCGGTACAAGCGGCCTTAGCCGCGACCTGTGGGTGTTTGGCTCGGGGTGTGGGTTGCCACTGAAGTGGCTCATACAGGGAATGGCTGGTACAGAGGTGTTTTGGCTGTGAGGCAGTTACCCGCGGCGGATTAGCCAGACGCCGACTACGATGCAGACCATTCCCAGAACCTTGCCGGTGGTGATGGATGACTCGCGAAATCCCAGCCAGCCTTGGTGGTCGAGGAATAGTGCGCTGCTCATCTGTCCGGCCAGGACCAGGGCCATGAACATCAGGGCGCCAATACGTGGCGCGGCAAAAGCAGCGGTAAATACAAAAAAAGCCCCCATCAGCCCGCCAACCAGGTGCCACCATTGTAGCTGTTTGATAGCACCGAGGGGTATGCTTTGCCGTTGCAGCAGAAGTACAACCAGCAGGCCCAGGGAGCCCATCAGAAAAGATATGGTGGCGGCCGTCAGGGTGCTGGACAGCTCGCGGGCCAGCAGACCATTGATACCCGCTTGTACAGGCATGAAGGCGCCGGCCAGAAAGGCCATGGTGAAAAATAGCCAGACGGTCAGCATGTTCATAGGCAGTGATCAACTCTATTGGGAGGGCCATGGTAGCGCAGCAATAGAGGCTTGCATATTCGCTAATGGGCCCGCCTTGTTGCTACGGAACTTGTGCACCGCCTGGGGCTTGCCTTGGCGGGTCGCGCAGGGTTGCAAGCAGTTTATGGTTTGTTGGCTGTTGGGGGCAGCGATGACTGTGCTTGCAATCCATCGTGTCATCGGCACCGGGCCGCTACAGGCAAAAGCTCGGTATGGGTGATGCGCTTTGTGATGTTCGGGTCTAGTGTGGCGGGAAGTTTTTCAATATGCGCCGGGTTGCCTTGCGAATCTCTGTATCCCGCTTTTGTGGGCGGGTGCTGCTGCTTGTTGCTGGCCATTGTTCACTGGCACGCCAAGCCAGTTTGCCAGTTTGTGCATCCAATATATCCAGCTGAAGGGTGAACACCCGATAACGTATGTCTTGTGGCTCTACCCAGCCAGGTCCCCCCCAGTATCGCCCCCAGGGGTCACCCCAATAGCCACCACGTTGCACGTAGATGCGCTCTACGCGGTCTTCTTGTCCCAGCCAGGCACGGACCAGAAAATCCGGCTGTTGGTCAGCAGGCAGGAACCCCCATTGCAGTAGTTGCTCGCCAACTACATCACGAATGCGCGCCTGATCCAGGTCGCTGGCTTGTTCGCGGCTGTAAAACTCGACTGCTGGTTCGGCCCATTGCCAGGTTTGCCAGAGAGAAAAATCCTGCCGGGTGTCGTAGTCCAGTTCGGTGAGGGCAGCGGTTTGACAGCCTGCCAGTAATAAGGTGATCAGCAGGAATTGAAGAAGGCGCTGCATGGCTGCTCTCCTGTGGTTTGGCGTGGGTACAGGATAGCAGAAGCGGTTATGTCTGTAGCAGCAAGTTGCGTCCGTCCATGGGGCCGTTGCAAGGCGCGAGCGGTTTCAGCCGCGACCTGTGGTCTGCTTGGTTCGGGATGGGTCGCCACTGAAGCGGCTCGTACAGGAGCGTGCCCGCGACTTGTTGGGTAAGTGGGCGTGCCTCTGCAAAGGCTGTGCCATGGGGTGCAAATTAAGCTCGCGGCTGCAAGCGCTCTACAACGGAGTGCATAGCCTGAATCCGGCTAGTGGTTTATGCTGTGGCTATTATTCCCAAAAGCATAACAACAGGAGGCCACATGGCACGTATCAGCCAGCGGGTACACGACAACGTCCACATGTTCGGTGATTTGCTCGGGCAGACCATGAAGGCTCAGCGCGGTGCCGAGTTCCTAGAGAAAGTTGAACTGATCCGTACCGGCGCCAAGTCGGCTCGGCGCGGTTCGCAGGATGGCCGTACACAACTGGAAGAAACCCTGGCCGGCCTGGCCGAAGATGAACTGCTACCGGTAGCGCGCGGCTTTAGCCAGTTTCTCAACCTGGCCAACATCGCCGATCAGTATCACCTTATGCGTCGTCGTGGTGACGACGAAGAGCCTCCCTTTGAAGACCAGATGCTGGCGCAGGTGCTGGAACGCCTGAAAGCCTCGGCCAGCTGTCCCGAAGACCTGAGCAAGGCTGTATCCGGTCTGGATATTGAACTGGTGCTGACTGCGCATCCGACCGAGGTATCACGCCGTACGCTGATCATGAAGTATGACTTCATCGCCCAGCAACTGGCCGAGCTGGATCACAAGGAACTGCCCGAGGCTGAGCGGGCGCAGCATATCCAGAAGTTGCGTAGCCTGATTGCCGAGATCTGGCATACCAGTGAAATCCGCAGCAGCCAGCCCACTCCGCAGGACGAGGCACGCTGGGGCTTTGCCGTGATTGAGCGCTCGTTGTGGCAAGCGGTTCCGAAAGTGCTGCGCCATGTGGATGGCGTATTGCGTGAGGCTGGAGCCGGCCCGCTGCCCCTGAGTGCAGCGCCGATCCGCTTTGCCAGCTGGATGGGTGGTGACCGTGATGGTAACCCCAATGTAACAGCCAAGGTTACCCGCCATGTATTGCGCATTGCCCGCTGGCTGGCCGCCGACCTTTATCTGCGTGATGTTTCGCAACTGACCCATGAGCTGTCGATGCAGCGCGCGACCCCGGAGCTGCAGGCCGTAGTGGGTGAAGACACCGACGAGCCTTACCGGGTGATTCTCAAGCGCTTGCGTGCCCGGTTGCGCCATACCCGTACCGAGCTGCAAAACGCTATCGCCCACGACCTGCCACTGCCGCAAGATATTATTCATAATCGCGCCGAGCTGCTTGATCCGCTGTTGATGTGCTACCGCTCGTTGCATGAATGTGGCATGGGCCTGATTGCTGACGGTGACCTGCTGGATACCATCCGCCGCGCTGCCACCTTTGGTTTGTCACTGGTTCGGCTGGACATTCGCCAGGATGCCTCAAGGCACACGTCGGCCATCAACGAAATCACCGAGTGGCTGGGGATGGGTCGCTATAGCGACTGGGGCGAAGAGCAGCGTCAGCAGTTTTTGTTGCAAGAACTGAACAGTAAGCGTCCGCTGCTGAGCAAGGATTTCCAGCCGGGCGATGACACCCGTGAAGTGCTGGAAACCTGCGCGGTGATTGCCCGTGCACCGACCGAATCACTGGGTACCTATGTTATTTCCATGGCCAGTGCACCGTCGGATGTGCTGGCAGTGCAGCTGTTGCTAAAAGAGGCCGGTGTGCGTCGTGCGATGCGGGTTGCGCCGCTGTTCGAGACACTGGACGACCTGGATCATGCCGCCGATGCCATTCGGCAGCTGCTCAGCCTTGATGATTACCGCAAGGGTCTGAAAGGGCCGCAAGAGGTCATGATCGGTTACTCTGATTCGGCCAAGGATGCCGGCACCACCGCTGCTGCCTGGGCTCAGTATCGGGCGCAGGAGCGTCTGGTGCAGGTTTGCCAGGATGCCGGGGTCGAGCTGCTGCTGTTTCATGGTCGTGGCGGTACGGTAGGCCGTGGTGGTGGTCCTGCGCACGAAGCCATTTTGTCCCAGCCACCCGGCTCGGTGGCCGGCAGATTCCGCACCACCGAGCAAGGTGAGGTGATACGCTTCAAATATGGCCTGCCCGAAGTGGCCGCACAAAACCTCAATCTGTACCTTGCAGCGGTGCTCGAAGCGACCCACTTGCCCCCGGTTGCCCCCAGGGATGAATGGCGTGCCGTGATGGATCGCATGGCAGAAGACGGCTTGCAGGGCTATCGACAGGTGGTGCAGGAGGATCCCCGTTTTGTTGATTACTTCCGTCAGGCCACACCCGAACAGGAGCTGGGGCGCTTGCCACTGGGTAGCCGTCCGGCCCGTCGCCGTACTGGCGGCATTGAGAGCCTGCGAGCTATTCCCTGGATTTTCGCCTGGACGCAAACCCGCCTGATGTTGCCAGCCTGGCTGGGCTGGGAAAGTGCACTGGAGAAGGCCTTCGCCCGTGGCGAAGAGCCGCTACTGGACGAAATGCGTGACCAGTGGCCGTTTTTCCGTGCCCGTATCGACATGCTTGAGATGGTGTTGCTCAAGGCCGATTCGGGTATTGCGCGGCTGTATGACGAACGCCTGGTTGAACCGGAGTTGCGCCCCCTGGGTGAACAGCTGTTTCAGCGGTTACAGCAGGCAGTCGATAATGTGCTGCGCCTGACCGGACAGGAGCTGCTGTTTGAGAGACACCCTGTTGTACGGGCCTCAATCAGTGTTCGTGATACCTATCTGGACCCGCTGCACCTGCTGCAGGTCGAGCTGCTGGCGCGTTCACGCACCCAGGAACAAATCAGTCCGGCGATTGAAAAGGCGATGCTGGTGACTGTGGCCGGTATTGCTGCCGGTTTGCGTAATACCGGCTGAGGCTGTATTCACAAACGTACAGAAAGTCTTTTGCAGGAGGGCTTGCCCCGGCAGCGATATCGCGCTTTTCCGTCATTTTGGGGCGCGATATGCGTCTGCCGGCTAGCCCCTGACAGGGGCCCGGAGACAAGCCCCTTTTTACAAGAGCAAGCCTCCTTCGGGCATTCAAATACATCGTCAGTCGGCAATAAGCCCTTGTGCGACTAAAGGCTAGTGTGTACATTGTCACGTTTGGCTGCCCAGCGCCGCCATGTTGTCGGGGTTGTCATCGCGCAACCCTGATACCCACATTACAATTAAAGCTATTCATCAAGAGGAGCGCAAAATGCGCGTGATTTTGCTGGGAGCGCCCGGTGCCGGTAAAGGTACCCAGGCAGGCTTCATTACTAAACAGTTCGGTATTCCACAGATTTCCACTGGCGACATGCTGCGTGCTGCCGTCAAGGCAGGCACCCCGCTGGGCTTGAAGGTGAAGAACGTCATGGAAACGGGTGGTCTGGTGTCTGATGACATCATCATCGACCTGATCAAGGAGCGTATCCAGCAGGATGACTGCGCCAACGGTTTCCTGTTTGACGGTTTCCCGCGCACCATTCCGCAGGCTGAAGCGCTACGTGATGCCGGTGTTGCCATTGACCATGTGGTGGAAATTGCTGTGGATGACGAAGAGATCATCAAACGCATGGCGGGCCGCCGTTTCCATCCGGCTTCTGGTCGTACTTACCATGTCGAGTACAACCCGCCCAAGGTCGCCGGCAAAGATGACGAAACCGGTGAAGAGCTGGTCCAGCGTGATGATGACAGGGAAGAAACAGTGCGTCACCGTCTTCAGGTGTACCACGAGCAGACCAAGCCGCTGGTCAACTTCTACCAGGATATGGCCGCCGCCAACGGTGCGCCGAAGTACAGCGCCATTCCAGGCGTTGGCAGTGTTGACGAGATTACGGGCAAGGTGATCGCAGCGCTGGCCTGATCCGTCTGTACTGACCCCTGGCTGTCAATGGCAGCCAGGGGTCATGTATGAATACATTCGCCCCCATAGACTTCTTCCCTTTATGACCACTCTGCTTGCCATTGATACCGCCACTGAAGCCTGTTCTGTTGCCCTGTTGCATGATGGCAGGCTGATCAGTCGCTATGCGGTCGTTCCCCGGCTGCATGCCCAGCAAGTTTTGCCGATGGTGCAGGAAGTGCTGAATGAGGCCGGCATTGTGCTGGCTGATGTGGACGCCATAGCTTTTGGTCAGGGCCCTGGTGCCTTTACCGGGCTGCGGATAGCAGTCGGGGTGGTGCAAGGGTTGGCATTTGCCCTGGACAAGCCAGTGTTGCCGGTATCCAGCCTGGCTGCCATTGCCCACCGGGCCTGGCGTGAACAGGGTGCCGAGCAAGTGGCGGTCGCCATTGATGCGCGTATGGATGAAGTGTATTGGGGGTGTTACGCCATGCAAGAAGGGCAGATGAAGTTGCAGGGCATTGAGCAGGTGTGTGCGCCGGAGCAGGCTGTGCTGCCGCGTACAGCCAAGGGCAGCTGGATTGCCGCTGGTACCGGCTGGGCGGCCTATGCAGGCCGCATTCCGGTAGCGGTCAGTGGACATGCTGCAGAACATCTGCCACATGCTGTAGATATTCTGCAGCTGGCATTACACGACTGGCAGCTGGGCCAGATGCGGCCTGCTGAGCAGGCTCAACCCGTATACTTGCGCGACCAGGTTGCCACGCCCAAAACCGGGGCTTGATGCCGGTCCTGTAGGAGTGGCTTCAGCCGCGCTCTGTGGTTGCCTGGTTCAGGGTGTGTGTCGCCACTGAAGTGGCTCGTACGGCGGGGCCGGGTCACCACTGAAGTGGCGCATGCGTGGGAGGGCTGCAGGGCTTGGCAGGGAATGCCTGGCAGCGTCTGCATTTGTCTGGTACAGGCTTGCCGGACAGCCAGCATCTGGCTACAGTAGTGGCGTCATTTTGAGGTTTTTTCATGCGCATTGACGGATATTCTCCTGCTTACGTGCCCAGTCGCACCACTCGGCCAGACGCAGTTGCTGCATCTGATGCGCAGGTGCGTCAGGATGAAAGCCGCAGCCGTCAGGGCGATGCATTGTCCGGGCACTCGCGTCCGCAGAGCCTGCAAGCCATTTCGCAGCTGCAAGCACAAGAAGAATACCAGCGTTACCAGGAACGCCAGACGGGCTTTCCCCGTCAAAACCTGCCCTGGCAAAACCAGCAGGCCATGGTCAGCTACTCGACAACCGCCAACATGACTGACGACGCCCTGGATGCGAACCAGGTGCTCGGGCTCGACCTGTACGCCTGATGAGCGTCCGTGTTATAGCCCTTGATCCGGCACTGGCATGCCAGGCAGCCGAGTTGGCTGGGCGCTTGGGCTTGCAGCCCGCTGAAAACCCAGAATTTGAACTGCAGCTGACCTCCGGCGGTCTGCAATTACAAGAAGTTAACAGCAAAGCCGGCCCGGTGCGGGTTGACTTTGTTACCGGCGCACTGGCGCACCGTCGTCAGTTTGGCGGTGGCACAGGCCAGATGATTGCCAGGGCCGTTGGCATTCAGCGTGCGGTTCGCCCATATCTGCTGGATGCCACCGCCGGGCTGGGCCGGGATGCCTTTGTTCTGGCCTGCCTGGGCTGCCGGGTGGACATGATTGAGCGTCACCCGCTGGTTGCGGCCCTGTTACAGGATGGCTTGCAGCGTGCGCTGCTGAATTCGGAAACCGCAGCCATCGTCAGCAACATGCAATTGCAGCATGGCAATGCCATCGAGCTGATGCAGAACTGGCAGGGCGAGCGGCCCCAGGTGATTTATCTGGACCCGATGTTTCCCGAACGCAGCAAAAGTGCTCTGGTAAAAAAAGAAATGCGCCTGTTTCAGCCTTTGGTGGGTGGGGATGAGGATGCCCACCTGCTGCTGGAAGCAGCGCTGGCGCTGGCCAGCCACCGGGTTGTGGTCAAACGCCCGCGCATTGCTCCTGCGCTGGCTGGTCCTGATCCTGGTTATGTGTTGCAAGGCAAGTCCAGCCGTTTTGATATTTATCCGCTGAAGAGCCTGAGGGAGACTGCCTCCTGAGAAACCTTAGCTGAGCTCTGCGAGAGCTCTCGACCTCCATGCTGCAAGAAAAGACTATGCCCGAGCTGATCCCTTTGCTGGAAGAAGTTGATGCCTGCACGCTTTGTGCTGAGCACTTGCCTTTGCCGCCGCGTCCGGTGCTGCAGGCAGGCGAAGGTGCACGTATTCTGATTATTGGCCAGGCCCCAGGCTTGCGTGCGCATGAGTCAGTCACACCCTGGAATGATCCCAGCGGTGATCGACTGCGCGACTGGATGCAGGTCACGCGTGAGCAGTTTTATGACCCGCAGCTGTTTGCCATTGTGCCGATGGGCTTTTGTTACCCTGGAAAAGGCAAAAGCGGTGACTTGCCGCCACGCAAAGAGTGTGCACCGCAATGGCATGCACAGTTGCTGGAGCAGCTGCCAGATGTCAGCCTGACCTTGCTGATAGGTCAGTACGCACAAAACTACTATTTGCGTGGTCATCACAAGAGCTTGACCGAGCGGGTAAAAAACTGGCGTGACCAGCCGGGCGACATCTTGCCGCTGCCACATCCGTCACCGCGCAATATTGCCTGGTTTCAGCGCAATCCCTGGTTTTCTGAAGAGGTGATTCCAGAACTGCGCCGCAGGGTGGCCATACAAATATCGCCTGCATAACTTCAGCTGCAACACCCAGAGTGGCTCCCGCCGGTAGCCGGGAACAGCTGTTTTCAATGTGGCTTAAAGTTTGTCGGCGAGCAGGGCGCATCCGGTTCAGAAATCCGGGCCAGACCCCTGCCACCAGCCCCTGGCAGGCTGGAACTGTGGGGCCTGGCGCAACTGGTTGTGGTGGTTTAGGTTTTCGTGGCCGCAATACAGCCCACAACGCTGTGTGGTCGCAAGGTTACGCAAGCCATGAGTGGCCTGCTTCGGGTTTTCCGGATCATGCAAAGCACTCGCCACTGCGTCTGGCCGAGTGGTGCGGCTGGGTAGAAACTACAGATTTTTCTCGGCTACTTCACGCAGGTAACGGAATAGCTTGCGGGCTGCAGCTGGTGGTTTTTCTCTTGCGCGCTCCTGCCGGGCCTGACGTACCAGGCCACGCAGATGCTGACTGTCGATATCCGGATATTCCTGCATCAGTTCCTGCAGGGCGTCATCGCCTTCATCCAGCAAGCGCTCACGCCAGCGCTCCAGCTGGTGGAAACGGTTGTTGTATTCGCGGCTGGCCGTATCAAACTGATCCAGCACGGCCATGATGGCATCCACATCGTGGTCGCGCAGCAATTTGCCCAGATACTGGTTATGCCGCTTGCGGGCGATGTGCTTGGTGTGACGCGGACTTTCGTCCAGTGCTTTGCGCAGGGCGTCGTTGATGGGCAAGCGGTTGAGCATTTCCGGTTTTAATCCCGCGAGTTGCGCACCCAGGTCTTGCAGGGCAAGAAATTCGCGCTTGATCTGCGATTTGCTTTTCTCTTCGTACTCTTCTTCAAACTGGTCTGACATGCTGTTTCCTGTTGGCGCTGTTTGATTCGTTTTTTAATCTCTGCCGGCTTTGTGGGCTGTCCGGTTTGCATAACCTAGAGCAGTGGCAAAGCGCCGCGCTGCTGTGGTAAATGTGACTTTGGCAAAAATCGACAGCTTGGGCCAGGTCACGCCGGGGTTGATTTCTGGTAGGCTGTCCCGTCATTTATTTGTGTTGGAGTATACAGCATGAACGGCATTGAGCAGTCCGGCCCCGAGGCCATTCCTGCATTACAAGCACAGGTGGAGCATATATTGGCCGAAGCCCGGCGCCAGGGGGCTACTGCCTGTGAGGTGGCAGTCAGCCTGCAGGACGGCCTGACTGCCAGCGTGCGTCAGCGTGAAGTGGAATCGGTTGAGTTTATCCGTGACCAGGGCTTTTCGATTACTGTTTATAGCGGCCAGCGCAAAGGCTCGGCGAGCACCACGGTGATGGGTGATGCTGCCGTGCGTGAGACGGTTGCGGCTGCTTTGGCGATTGCCCGGCATACCTCGGAAGACGACTGCGCGGGCCTTGCCGATCCGGAGCTGATGGCACGCGAGCTGCCGGAGCTGGACCTGTGGCATCCCTGGGAGTTGTCCCCGGAACAGGCTGTTGAGCTGGCGCTGGAGTGTGAGGAGGCCGCTTTTGCTGCCGATCCGCGTATTACCAATGCGGACGGTACCAGTGTCGATACCAGTCGCGGCTGCACTGTGTATGGCAACAGCCATGGCTTCATCGGTGGCTATGCCGGCACCGCTCACAGCATCAGTTGTGTGATGATTGCCGGCGAAGGCGGGAGCATGCAGCGTGATTACTGGTACGATCACGGCCGTCGTGCCGATGCCCTGGCCAGCGCCCAGAGCATCGGCCGTAAGGCGGCAGAGCGCACCACCAGCCGTTTGGGCGCCCGCTCGGTACCGACCTGCAATGTGCCAGTGATTTTTGCTGCCGAGGTGGCTCGAGGCTTGTTTGGTCATTTGTTGGGCGCTATTTCCGGAGGCGCCCTGTATCGCAAAGCATCATTCCTGGTGGATGCACTGGGTGAGCAGCTGTTTCCTGACTGGTTCACCCTGGATGAGCGCCCATTGCTCAAGGGCGGACTGGCCAGCAGTTCGTTTGACGGCGATGGTTTGGCAACCCGTGCCCAGCCGTTTATCAAGGATGGCCAGCTGGTCAGCTATCTGCTCAGCACTTACTCCGGCCGCAAGCTCGGCCTGCCCAGTACTGCCAACGCCGGTGGTGCACGCAATGTCTTTGTGACCCACGGTCAGCAAGACCGCGCTGCGCTACTCAGGCAGATGGGCACCGGGTTGCTGGTGACCGAGCTGATGGGGCAGGGACTGAATATGGTGACGGGCGACTACTCTCGTGGAGCGGGCGGCTACTGGGTGGAAAACGGCGAGATCCAGTTCCCGGTGCAAGAGGTAACCATTGCCGGCAACCTGCGGGACATGTATCGAAACCTGGTGGCGGTCGGCTCCGATCTGGACACCAGGGGCAGCCTGCGTACTGGCTCGGTTTTGCTGGCGCAGATGAAAGTCGCCGGCAGTTGACGTGAGCGTTGCTGGCATGTCGTCAGCAGCAGAAACCCGGCGAAGCGGCTCATTCCGGCACGGTGCCGGAGTGAGCGGTGTAAGCCCCGGCCCTGGGCGAGGGGGTGTCGGTGACATATGGCTTTTGGCAGTCGCAGCATGGTTGCCGGGTTGCACTGTCAAAAATGGCGATATGCTTGTGGCCTGTTTGATTAACTCCTGTCGCCAATGACAGCGGTGTTCGAAGCTCCGGTACGGCATGGCTACGCCCTGTCATGGCCCTGATCCTGCCTTGCCTGCCGGGCGCCCTGCTGGCTTGGCAGGCAGCTACACAGGCTAAAACTGGACGTGCTGACAGAGATCTGTGCAGCTATGATCAGTACTCAATTCTTTATGCTGAAAAAATAGAAAAGCATCCCTATGCAAGACCAACACTTTGATGATCTGGCAGTACGCTTTGCCCGCAAGATTTATGGTAACAACAAGGGGGCCATTCGCCTCGCAGTGCTGCAGGCTGATTTGCAGGAAATACTCCCGCAGCAGCAGCTCAGGGTGCTGGATATGGGTGCCGGACTGGGCAATATGGCGCTTTGGCTGGCCCGGCAGGGGCACCAGGTGACCCTGGTGGAGCCCAGCGTGCCGATGCTGGATGCTGCTCGCAGCAGTTTTGCTGAAGCGGGCGTCGAGGCAGATTTTGTCCCCTGTGACTGGCAGCAACTGGTGGACAGCAAGCCTCAACCCTATGACCTGATTTTGTGTCATGCAGTCCTGGAGTGGCTGGCTGATCCGGCAGCCCTGCTGGCCGCGCTGAAGCCCCTGCTCAAGCCGGACGGGTGGTTATCGCTGGCGTTTTACAATAAAGATGCGCTAGTGCTGCACAACCTGGTCAAGGGTAATTTGCGCAAGCTGGCCAAAGGGCACTTTGCTGGTGACAAGGGAGGGCTGACTCCGCAACAGCCTCTGGATCCGTGCGAACTGGAGCAGATACTGGCCGCACATGACTGGCAGCCAGAACAGCGCAGTGGCATCCGGGTTTTTCACGACTATATGCAGCCCAGGTTTCGCGACAAAATTGCCGACCAGGAGCTGGTCGAGACCGAGTTGCTGTACCGGCGACACCCGGCCCTTGGCCCGCTGGGCCGTTACCTGCACTGGATGTGTCGTCACGCTGTCTGAATGAACGGAGCGTTGTGCAGGGCTGCGCTTGTGTACGGAAGGGGTGTTCTCCCTGGGGGCTGTGGAACCTTGCCATGGAGCAAGCCGGCTTCTATAGCCCCAGCCGCCACCAGGGTTTCTTTTTTTCTGGTTTGTCGGCTAGCGGACACTCTGGTCGCTGGCCGTAATCGTCTTCTGCACAGGGTCTGGTGCGGCGACGGTCTGCCAGTGTGGTTTGCTTGATGTGAATGGTTATCTCTGGTGTCTGCATCAGCGGTTTTTTGTTTTCGTCCAGCAGCTGAACTGCCAGTTGATGGCTGCCGCGCTCCACGCCATGAATTTGCCACTCAGGTTTGGTGCTGGCGCTGCCGTGGGCGACGCCATTGAGCGAAGCCTGATAAGAATGGCCGGGCTGTAGTTGCGGCGTGCTGCTGACCTGGATATCGACAGCTGTTCCTGTATTGCGCAGGGTTTCGTCCTGCAGTGGGCTGAGCAGCGCGAATGCCTGATAGGGCGGGGGTGCGGGCTCCAGTTGGCGCTTCAACTCGGCAGGGGCTTGCAGTTTGATTATGCGCTGGCCCGCCGGCATGCGGTTTACGGTTTGCAGTTCAACTGTTTCACTGCTGGCGGTTGCCGGAGGGCGGTCAGTGAAAACCTGCTGGCCATCGGCATCCACATAGCTGTAGATCTGGGCTGCGGTGCTGCCGATGATCATGTTGCCAAGCCCAAACAGCCCGATTGCCAGTGTTTTCTTCATGGTCGGCGACGCGGTGGTGCATTGATATGGGTGCGCTGGATAGTGACCTGGTGGGCCGGGCTTTGTTGCAGAACCCTGTCACCAGACAGCACCTGAACAGCGATACTGTGCTCGCCGCGGTCTAAATTGGTGGCCCGTAGCAGAATGCTGCGCACAGGTTCGCCATGAGGTACGCCGTCTACCAGTAGTTGCAGCCTGTGCTGCATAGCCAGGCGTGGCTGTATTTTCACATGCACGTCTATGTTGCCGTCATTGGCCCGGATGGTCGCATGCTCGGGCAGCCCGGCAATGGCCAGTTGCCGGTAAGGGGGAGCAGAAGCACCGTCATCAGCAGGGGGCGCCTGTGACGCACCGGACGGTGCGGCCGGAGAAGGCATTTGTGTGCGGTTGACCTCGGGCAGGCTGATTTTTTCGGCATCTGCGTGCACTGGAGGCTTGTCGGTAAAAATGCGGTTGCCATGTTCGTCGACATACTGGTAAATCTCGGTGGCGTGACCGGTGCTTGCCAGGCAGACGACCAGTAATAACCATAAATAACGCATGTGTGAACTCCGCCGGGATCAGTGGAAACGGTTGTGGTTTGAGTGGCGGGCCTGCTGGCAGTGACCGCCTGTCCACCTTTTTTGACAGCGCAGCTCTGGTATTTGCTGCTGCCAGAGTCCAGAATATCACGATTGCAGTCCGCTCTGTTGTGGACCGTTAGCCGATTTGGAGACCCTGATGTTGAAGTCACTCGAATTAATAAAACAACACCATGTGAAATGGATTGATCTTCGTTTTACCGATATTCGCGGGCAACAACATCACCTGACTCTCCCGGCACGGAACCTGGATGAGGATTTTTTTGAGCAGGGCGCCATGTTCGACGGCTCGTCGATGCCTGGCTGGAAAGGCATCGAGGCATCAGACATGCTGCTGTTGCCGGATGATGACAGCGCCGTGCTTGACCCTTTTACCGAAGAGCGGACCCTGATCCTGGTTTGCGATGTGATTGAACCATCGACTATGCAGGGTTACGACCGTGATCCCCGTGCGTTGGCTCAGCGGGCCGAAGACTACCTGAAAGCCACCGGCATTGGTGACAGCTTCTGGGTAGGGCCGGAGCCCGAGTTCTTTGTTTTTGACCAGGTACAGTACAAGGCGGACATGTCCGGCGCCATGTTCAAGATCCACTCGGCCCAGGCTGCCTGGAGCAGCGATGCCGAGCAGGAAGGTGGCAATCGCGGTCACCGCATCGCCGTGCGCGGTGGTTACATGCCGGTGGCGCCGAACGATCCGGACCACGAAATACGTACATCCATGTGCAATGCACTGGAGGAAATGGGACAGGAAGTCGAAGTGCACCACCACGAGGTGGCCACTGCCGGGCAGAACGAAATCGGCGTCAAGTTCAACACTTTGGTCAGCAAGGCTGACGAAGTCCAGACACTCAAGTATGTGGTGCGCAACGTGGCCGATGCCTATGGTCGCACTGCTACTTTCATGCCCAAACCGCTATATGGTGACAATGGCTCGGGCATGCATGTACATATGTCAATTACTGCCGATGGCAAGAACATTTTTGCCGGCGAGGGTTACTCCGGCCTGTCGGATACAGCACTGTACTTTATTGGGGGCATCATCAAGCATGCCAAGGCGCTCAATGCGCTGACCAATCCGTCCACCAACTCCTACAAGCGCCTGGTGCCAGGCTTTGAAGCCCCTGTTATGCTGGCTTACTCGGCGCGCAACCGCTCGGCTGCAATTCGTATCCCTTACAACAGCAGCCCAAGGGGGCGTCGTATCGAGGCTCGCTTTCCCGACCCGTCCGCCAATCCTTACCTGGCCTTTGCCGCGTTATTGATGGCCGGACTTGATGGCATCCAGAACCGCGTCCACCCAGGTGACCCTGCCGACAAAAACCTGTATGACCTGCCGCCGGAAGAGTCGCGGCATATCCCGCAAGTCTGTGGAAGTCTTAGCGAAGCGCTGAGTGCGCTGGATCAGGACCGAGACTTTCTGTTGCGTGGCGGGGTGTTTAGCAATGACTTCATCGATGCCTACATTGAGCTCAAGTCTGCCGAAGACTTGCGCGTACGAACCTTCGTGCATCCGCTGGAGTACGAGCTGTACTACAGCTGTTAGATCGTTGGTTGTTGACTTGTCCGCGGTGGGTAGCGACCTGTGAGTCGGTTGTTTACTAGTTCGCGAAGTATGATGTTAGCCAAGCGCATGATTGCGCTCGGCCTTTCTTTTGCGCGCCGGGAGGCAATGACGTTGGTTGTTAGTTGGTTGTCACCTAGTACTACATAGGTGACCCCTTCCCTGGTTACTTGCGTGACTTGCTCTGGAACCAGAGTAAACCCCATGTCTGAGGCGACTAATGATAGGGCTGTTTGGAGATCGTTCACTTCTTGAACGGTATTAGCTTTCAGTCCGTGTAAGTAAAATAGGCTATGTACCAAGCTAGCAAAGCTGGGTCCCGGTCCCGGGGGGAAAGTGATAATCGGGAGGGATGCCAACTGCTCTAGTGTGAGTGAATTTTCCAGCAGCGGATGGCTGGATGGTAGGGCTGCAACGATGGGCTCACTAAATAGTACATCCTGCTCCACTGCTGGATCCTCGATGCGTACGCGGCCCAGACCAACATCGATTTTTCCTGTTTTTAAAGCCTGAATCTGCTCGTTGCTGTCAAGTTCGTGCAGGATGACTTCCACATGTTTGTTTTTTCTTAGTCGCCTTACTAGGGTGGGTAGCTGACCATAGAAAATGGAAGGCTCAAAACCAATGGAAAAAACCACTTTTCGCTGCTTGTCGATGCGCCTTGTATCTTCTACTAAAGTCTCGATCCGCTTCAGTATTTGTTGTGCTTGGGGAAAAAAGTACATCCCAGCCGAGGTCAGCTCCAAACCTCTGGAATGACGAAGAAAGAGCTGAACACCTAGTTCTTCTTCCAGCTGCATGATGGCGCGAGTCAGCGGAGGCTGGCTGATGTAGAGCCTTTTGGCAGCCTGGGTCAGATTTTGCTCTTCCGCCACTGTTACAAAATACCTTAAATGTCTAAGCTCCATCGATACCCCCTGAGTATTGCTTGATGCAAAATTAGTATTTGTTGATTTTAGACAAAAAATCTACCGTGAAATTGCGTCTCAAGCGTGAACAACTTAACGGACCCAGTGGTAAAAATACAGAAATAAATCCTTTTGGCTTGTAGGAAATTATCTGTTTTTTTCTTTTGCGTCCAGTGTTAGCACGCTTTGTAGCGCTACAAACATAACAACAACAAGAGTTTTGTTTAGCACGGGTCAGGGATAAATAACCCTAAGCAATATTCGTGCCCAAGACTGGTCTTGTTGGGTAACTCAATAATAAAAATGGGGTTGCTGCAATGACACAGAAGCTCAATCGAATTGAAGAAAAAATCCGTAATGCCGTAGAGGTTGATGCCGAAAAAGGTATTTACCGGGGCGACCGTGCCGCCTTTACCGACGAAGAGATCTTCGAACTCGAAATGAAGTATATTTTTGAGGGTAACTGGGTATTCTTGGCGCATGAAAGCCAAGTGCCCAATCCAGGGGACTACTACACCCTGTGGGTTGGCCGCCAGCCTGTAGTGATTACTCGCACCGCCGATGGCGAACTGAAAGCGATGCTCAACACATGTTCGCACCGTGGCGCGACCCTGTGCCGCAAAAAGCGCGGCAACAAAAGTTCATTTACTTGCCCATTCCACGGCTGGACCTTCAAGAACGATGGCGCCCTGCTGAAAGCCCGCGATGAAAAGAAGGGTGGCTACCCCGCTGGGTTCAGAAAAAACGGCTCTCACGACCTAAAGCATCTACCGCGCTTTGAAAACTACCGTGGCTTTCTGTTCGGCAGTCTGAGTGATGATGTTGTGTCGCTGGCCGAATATCTGGGTGAATCCGCGCGTATTATCGACAGTATTGTCGACCAGTCCCCGGAAGGCCTAGAGGTATTGCGCGGGACTTCAACCTACACCTATGAGGGCAACTGGAAGCTGACCGCAGAAAACGGCGCGGATGGTTACCACGTGGGCACCGTGCACTGGAATTACCTGTCCACCATGGGTCAGCGCAACTACGAAAAAGGTGGCACCCAGGCGGTAGATGCAAAGAGCTGGTCCGGCGATGGTGGTTTTTACTCTTTCGAAAACGGTCACATGATGCTCTGGACCCAGGTGCGCAACCCGGAGGTTCGGCCCGTGTATCAGCACTATGACGAGCTGAAAGACAGGCTGGGAGAAAACCGTGCCGATTTTATTGTTGGCACCACGAAAAACCTCTGCCTGTATCCCAACGTCTACCTGATGGATCAGTTCTCGACCCAGATTCGCGTACTGCGCCCCATTTCGGTCGACAAGACTGAGGTGACCATTTTCTGCTGGGCGCCGAAGGGTGAGTCGGCAGAGCAACGCACCAAACGCATTCGTCAGTATGAAGATTTCTTCAACGTGAGCGGTATGGGCACACCGGACGACCTTGAAGAGTTCCGTGCCTGCCAGCAGGGCTTTTACGCCAAAGGCCTGAAGTGGAATGACATGAGCCGTGGAGCCACCCACTGGATTGAGGGGGCCGACGAAACGGCAACCAAAGCCGGCTTCAAACCCCTGCTCAGTGGCGCCAAGCCGGAAGATGAAGGCCTGTATGTGACCCATCACCAACACTGGGTTGAAGAGATGCTGCGTGCCGTAAGCAAAGAACGCGAACAGTTTATTTCCCTGACCGAGCAGGAGGATGCGTAATGAACATCAGTTTTGAACAGATCCAGGCCTTTATCCACCGTGAGGCCCGCCTGCTCGATGACCGTCAATGGGATGAGTGGCTGGCTTGCTATCACGAAGAAGTTACCTATTGGCTGCCTTGCTGGGATGACGAGGATAAGCTGACCGAAGATCCACAAAGCGAGTTGTCACTGATTTACTACCCAAATCGGGAAGGATTGGAAGATCGGGTGTACCGAATTCGTACTGAGCGCGCGGGATCTGCCTCCTTGCCCGAGCCGCGGACCACTCACCTGCGGAGCAACTTGGAAGTTCTTGAAACACAGGGGGCAGTCGTTAAAGTACGTTTCAACTGGCAAACCAATAGTCATCGCTATCACAGCACTAATGTATTTTTCGGCACGGCTTTTTGCACCGTAGATTTTTCTGGTGAGCAGCCGCTGATCACGGAAAAGAAAGTCATCCTGAACAACGATTACATAAACCAAGTTATTGACATTTATCATCTTTAAGATGAGGGGATGAGCCATGACTTACAGTGTTGCCCTTAATTTTGAGGATGGCGTTACGCGCTTCATCAATTGTCATCCAGGTGAAACTGTTCTGGATTCAGCCTACCGCCATCAGATCAATCTGCCCATGGACTGCTCTGATGGTGTCTGCGGCACATGCAAGTGTGCCTGCAGCGATGGCGAGTACGAACTGGGGGATGACTACATCGATGAAGCCCTCACCGATGATGAAAAAGAAAAAAGACTGGTACTAACCTGCCAGATGGTGCCTGAAAGCGACTGCGTGCTGGAAATTCCGGTTGCGTCCGGTAGCTGCAAAACAGGCATGCAAAGCAGTACTGCCCGGGTTCAGTCAGCGACGGCACTTTCTGCTACCAGCTTTGAGCTGAAAGTTGAGCTGGAAAAGGGTATTGATTTTCTACCCGGACAGTACGTCAACATCAGGGTGCCGGACAGTAACGAACAAGTGCGTGCCTATTCGTTCACCAGCTTGCCTGGCAGCAACGAAGCCGGCTTTCTGATTCGCAATGTCAAGGATGGCCTGATGAGCAGCTGGCTGCAGGACAAGGCAGCCGCTGGTGTCGAACTGCAACTGACCGGTCCGCTGGGCGTGTTTTACCTGCGCAAGGTAGAGCGTCCTGTGCTGATGCTGGCAGGTGGCACCGGTCTGGCGCCATTTTTGTCCATGCTGGCCACCTTGCGCCAAAACGGCTGCAGTCAGCCGGTTCACCTGATTTACGGCGTGACCCAGGATGCCGATCTGGTCTGCATCGAACAGCTGGAGACATTTGCCAAGGAAATTGACGGCTTTACTTTCAAGACTGTGGTGGCCGATACCGGCAGCGAACATCCACGTAAAGGCTATGTGACCCAGCATATGGAAGATGCGCCGCTGAGCAGTGGTGATGTGGACATTTACCTTTGTGGTCCGCCCCCGATGGTGGATGCCGTGGTGAACTTCCTGGAACAGGAAGGCATCAAGCCGAATTCTTTCCACTATGAACGCTTTACACCGAGTGTCAGCAAAGAGGCAGCCGCATCATGAAGGCACGGTTTACCGACAAGGTCATGGTAGTCACGGGAGCAGCCCAGGGCATCGGCAAGCGTGTCGCCGAAAAGGCTGCAGCCGAAGGCGCGAAGCTGTTGCTGGTCGACCGCGCCGATCCGGTGCGGGAGGTTGCGGTCGAGCTCACCCGGCAAGGCTTTGAAGCCCGCGCATTTCAAGCAGACCTGGAAACCTGGGAAGGTGCCAGTGCTGCCATGAACGAAGCGGTCAAGCAATACGGCCGTATTGATATCCTCATTAACAACGTGGGCGGCACCATCTGGGCAAAGCCTTACGAACACTACGAGCCGGAGCAAATCAGCAAGGAAATACAGCGTTCGCTGTTTCCAACACTGTGGTGCTGTCGTGCCGTCCTGCCAGAGATGGTCAAGCAGCAGCGGGGCAGCATTGTCAATGTGTCCTCTGTAGCGACCCGCGGCCTGATGCGTGTGCCTTACGGTGCCGCCAAGGCCGGGGTGAACGGCTTGACCGTTAACCTGGCCTACGAATACGCCGGGCACGGTATTCGCGTCAACGCTACGGCTCCCGGTGGTACCGAGGCACCACCACGCCTGACGCCGCGCAATACCGAGGAACAGGGTGAGCGGGAAGCTGCCTGGTACCAGACCCTGATCGATCAGACCCTGCAAAACAGCTTCATGCACAGGTACGGCACGCTGGATGAGCAAGCCGAACCCATTCTGTTTCTGGCATCCGATGCAGCTGCCTACATCACCGGAACCATCGTTCCCGTTGCAGGTGGAGACTGCGGCTAAACGCAACCATTGACTGTATCAACCTGACAGCCTTGCAAGCCTGAAATGCTTGCGAGCGGGCTGTCGCTGTCCTTAAAAAAACAAACACACTCGAATAACAACAAAATCAGGTGGTAAAAATGAACAAGTTTGATGTTCAAAAACATATTGATGAGGCGAAATTCGGCAAATTTCATTGGCTCATACTGATTGTATGTTCAATGCTGATGATTTTTGACGGCTATGACCTGTTTATCTTTGGCGTGGTACTTCCCGTCGTCATGAACGAATGGGGGCTGACGCCAGTCCAGGCTGGAGCGTTGGGTAGTTATTCTTTGTTCGGCATGATGTTCGGGGCGCTGCTGCTGGGCATGCTGGCCGACAAGATTGGTCGCAAAAGGGGCATCATTGTTGCTTTTGTGGTTTTCAGTGTCGCCACCTTCCTGAACGGCTTCGCCACCAACACAACCGAATTCGGCCTGGCCCGTTTCTTTGCCGGCCTGGGCTGTGGCGGGCTGATGCCCAATGCGGTAGCGCTGATCAACGAACTGGCTCCGCGCCGCATGCGCAATACGCTGGTTACCCTGATGTTTAGCGGCTTCTCCCTGGGCGGCGTGTTTGCGGCCGGTCTGGGTATTTACCTGATGCCAAAATTCGGCTGGAACATCATGTTCTTTGCCGGTGCCGCACCTTTGCTGTTGCTGCCCTTTATCATTTACTACCTGCCCGAATCGCTGGGCTTTTTGATCCGCAAAGGCCGTCACGAAGAAGCTCGCAAGATGTTGAAAGAGATCCAGCCTGACAGCCAGACCGTAGATCCATCAGCGGAACTGGTGGTAATCGAGCGTAAAACAGTCGCCAAAGGCAGTGTGCTGGACCTGTTTACCGAAGGTCGTCTGATCGGCACCCTGGCATTCTGGGTGGCGTTCTTCTGTTGCCTGCTGATGGTTTACGCGCTGGGTTCCTGGCTGCCCAAACTGATGAACAATGCCGGCTATAGTCTGGGCTCTAGCCTGTCCTTCCTGCTGGCACTCAACTTTGGCGGTGCGGCTGGAGCGATTCTCGGCGGCTGGCTGGGTGACCGCTATAACCTGGGCAAAATCATCATTGTGTTCTTCATTGCCTCTGTGGCTTCCATCAGCCTGATGGGCTTCAACAGTCCGATGCCGGTTCTGTACGCACTGATCACAACGGCTGGTGCTACGGTTATCGGAACACAAATCCTGATCTATGCCGCAGTGGCCCAGTTCTACGGTCTGGCATACCGCTCCACCGGTCTGGGCTGGGCATCTGCCGTAGGCCGTACCGGCGCCATCGTCGGCCCAATTCTGGGTGGCTTCCTGCTGGCCATGCAGATGCCGTTACAAGCCAACTTCATTGCCTTTGCCATTCCCGGCGCTGTAGCAGCACTGGCCATGATCATTTTTGTCATGGTCGGCAATCCACGTGCTGAAAACTTTTACGGCCTGCCAGGCGAAGCCTGAGATAAAGCCTGATGTGTCTGCAGAAGCTGTCAAGCCTCTGCAGACAGTCTAAAAGAAACGATAACGGAGAAAACAGCAATGAGCGAACTGAGCAAAGATTTTTCGCTGTCGGCCCTGGTGGCCGGATTTATCGCCACGCTGATCTCCTATGCGGGTCCACTGGTCATTATTTTCCAGGTCGCACAGGCGGCCGACCTGCCAGCCGACATCTTGGCTTCCTGGATATGGACCATTTCCATTGGCAGCGGT
The DNA here is from genome assembly GCA_012728415.1 of Gammaproteobacteria bacterium. Lineage (GTDB taxonomy): Bacteria > Pseudomonadota > Gammaproteobacteria > Pseudomonadales > Pseudomonadaceae > Thiopseudomonas. The sequence continues at coordinate 2,554 of JAAYFD010000065.1, read as the reverse complement.
GTGCTCGGAATTTTTCTGAGCCTGCGCTACAAGGTGCCGGTCATCATTGCCTGGAATGCTCCCGGCTCTGCTCTGCTGGTATCCCTGTTGCCAGAAATTACCATGGCCGAAGCCATCGGTGCTTATCTGGTCAGCAGCCTGGTTGTGTTGCTGCTGGGCTTGTCAGGTGCGTTTGACCGGCTGGTACAAAAGCTTCCCGGCAGCCTGGCGGCTGCAATGCTGGCAGGCATCCTGTTCAGCTTTGGCGTAGGTGTTTTCACCGGAGTAGAAGACAGCATGGCCATGGTGCTGGTGATGTTTGCGGTATATGTGCTGTTCAAACGCATCCTGCCGCGCTATGCCGTGATGGCGGTGCTGTTTGTCGGCATGCTGGTGGCACTGGCTACTGGCGAGTTCACCGCACAGGGCATTCGCCTTGAGCTGACCGCGCCCGTCTGGATCACTCCGGCATTCAGCCTGTCCGCCATCATCAACGTGGCGCTGCCACTGGTGATTGTGGCCATCACCGGGCAGTTCGTGCCGGGCATGGCAGTGCTGCGCAACGATGGCTTCAACACACCTGCAAGCCCCTTTTTGACATACACAGGCCTGGGCTCCCTGCTGCTGGCACCTTTTGCCTGCCACGGCCTGACCCTGGCCGCCATCACTGCGGCGATCTGTACCGGTCGTGAAGCACACGAAGAGCAGGGCAAGCGCTATGTGGCCGGAGTAGCTGGCGGTGTTTTCTATCTGCTGCTTGGCTTCTTCGGGGCGACCATTGTGATGCTGTTCATGGCTTTCCCCAAAGCCCTGATCGCCGCACTGGCCGGTCTGGCGCTGCTGGGTGCCATTGCCAGTTCCCTGGCTGCCAGCATGAGCGTTGTCGCTGAAAGGGAAGCTGCCCTGATCACCTTCCTGGTTACAGCCTCCGGCATGACGATGTTTGGTCTGGCTTCAGCGTTCTGGGGACTGCTGTTTGGACTCGCAGTGCACTGGGTACTGGGCTGGAGAAAGCCTGTCCGGCCAGTTTGACAATCAATACAACCTGTAACAGGTAGCCGCAAGGCTCACCCGCAACCTGACAATAACAAGAGAGAAGTTCACATGAATAAACATTTCTGCTACACCGCGCTAGCCCTGTCTGTGGGCTGTGTTTCCTGGACGGGGCTTGCCAGTGCCGAAGAGGGTGGTTTTCTGGAAGACGCCAGCGTTACCCTGGAAGCCAAAAACTATTACTTCATGCGTGACTTTTCCTCGCTGCGTGGCCCGGGCGGGCAACGGGTGGCCAATGGGCAATCCAAGTCGGAAGAGTGGGCCCAGGGTTTCATCCTGAATGCAAAATCCGGGTACACCCCCGGAACTGTTGGTGTCGGTCTGGACGCCATCGCCATGCTTGGCATCAAGCTGGACAGCAGCGCCGACCGGACCAATACCGGCCTGCTGCCCAGACGAGCCAGCGGCAAGGCACCGGGGGAGTTTTCCCGTGCTGGCGTGGCCGTCAAGCTGCGTCTGTCGAAAACCGAGCTGAAAGTCGGTGAACAAATGCCCAGCTTGCCGGTACTGAGCTTTAGCCCGGTACGCCTGCTGCCGCCGACCTATCTGGGTGCCAGTCTGGTATCCCGCGAAATCAAGGGGCTGACCCTACAAGCGGGCCAGTTCCGCTCCGGCAGCATGGTCAACCGCGCCGGCCGCAGCAAGATGAACGCCAAAATCGGTTATCAGCCCAAGCTGGCAGCGGGTACCGCCTCGGACCGCTTCAACTATGCCGGCGCCGACTACACGTTTAACGATAACCGCACTTCCTTAGGTGTCTGGCACGCCCAGTTACGCGACATTTACAAACAGAACTTCTACAGCTTCAAACACAGCGAGCCGGTTGGCAACTGGGTCCTGGGTGCCAACCTGGGTGTTTACGATTCGAAAGAAGATGGCAGCAAACTGCTGGGCAAAATCGACAACCGGGCTTTCTTCAGTCTGCTGTCCGCCAAGTACGGCGGCAGCACCTTCTTCGTTGGCTACCAGTCGATGCACGGCCGTGATGGTATGCCGCGGGTGTTTAACAACATCACTCCGCTGGGTAATGAAATTCCCACCTACGAATTTGCTGACCCGCAGGAGCGTTCCTGGCAGGTGCGTCACGACTATGACTTTACCCAAGCTGGCATTCCCGGGCTGGTTTCCACCGTGCGCTACATTCGCGGCAGCAACATTAAGCGGGCCGCAGGTCTGTCCCGCGGCAAAGAGTGGGAGCGCGACCTGGACTTGGGCTACAAGATCCAAAGCGGCCTGCTGAAAGACCTCAGTCTGCGTCTGCGTAATGTCCGTGCCCGCTCCAATAACCGAACTGGTATTGACGAAAACCGTTTGATTGTCAGTTATACCTGGAAACTTATGTAGCTACTGAGTTTGGGGCCAAGAGGGTATTCACATGGCTACAACAACCTACAACATTGCCGTGATCAACCGTAACAAAGAGTTCCAGGTCCGGGCTGGCGAGACCCTGCTGGCTGGGCTGGAGCGCACCTGCTGCGACGCCATTGATGTCGGCTGTCGTGGCGGCGGCTGTGGAATGTGC
>JAAYFD010000064.1 GCA_012728415.1 Gammaproteobacteria bacterium | reverse complement strand
CACTGCGGGCAAGGAAGCCTCCGGTACGGGCAACATGAAGTTCATGATGAACGGTGCCATTACCATCGGCACGCTGGATGGTGCCAACGTAGAAATCCGCGAAGAAGTGGGTGAGGAAAACTTCTTCCTGTTTGGCCTGCGTGCCGAAGAAGTTCAGGAGCTGGCCTGGCAGCATAACCCGCAGGACTTTATTGATCGTGACGAAGACCTGCAGGCGGTCATGCACCTGCTTGAGTCTGGCCATTTCAACCAGCACGAATATGCGCTGTTTGACGATCTGATCGCGGCGGTCAAGGCCCATGGTGACCCCTGGATGACCCTGGCCGACTTTCGCAGCTATGTCGATGCCCAGGAGCTGGCGATGCAGGCTTTTGCTGATGTCGAACGCTGGACAACCCTGAGCATTCTCAACACGGCGCGGAGCAGCAAGTTCTCCACTGACCGCACCATACAGGAGTACAACAACGAAATCTGGAAGCTGACGCCGGTCGCGGTGAAATAGCTGTTCGAGTGAGTCACACACGGATGCTGCGGCGTCCGTGTGTGATTAAGCGCTGTGCAAAAAGCATACCTGGTCTGCTTGCGGATCAGGTGTGGGGGGAGAGTCAGCGCTTGGCGCTGTCCGGATTGCCGTCGACCCAGAACAGTGTGCCGCCGGCAATCGCGGCGGGCATCGCCAGCAGGTTGAACACAGGTACCATGACGGCTAGGTAGGTGATCCCGCCAAAGCTGAGGCTGGCCCAGCGATGCTGGCGCAGCCAGTGCAGCATGGCCGGCCAGCTCACCTTGTTGTTGTCGGCCGGATAGTCGATGTACTGCACGGCCATCATCCAGACGTTGAACAGCAGCCACAGTGGTGCTGCGACCAGGTTGACACCCGGTATCAGGGAGAGGATCAGCAGGCCCAGCGCCCGGGGCAAAAAATAGCCCAGCTTGCGCAGCTCGCGCCACAGGGTGCGCGGCGCCATGGCGGCCAGCTCGGTCCAGCTGAAAGGCGGAAACGGGTCTTTGCCGCGGGCGACGATCTCGACTTTTTCCGCCAGAAAGGCATTGAATGGTGAGGCAATCAGGTTGGCCAGAGTTGTGAAGGTGAAAAATACCATCAGCGCCACCAGTGCTACAAACAGGGGCCAGAGTACATAGTTGAGAAACGACAGCCAGTCGGGCAGGCTGGGTACAAACGCCTCAACCCAGCCGTTAAAACGGCTGAAGGCGTACCAGAGCAGGCTGGTAAAGACCAGGATGTTGATTGTCAATGGCAGCACCACAAAGCGACGCAGTCCGGGCTGATTGATCATCTTGAAGCCGGCGGCCAGATAGTCCGGGCCGGAAAACAGGTTGACTGACATGGCTGACCTTATAATTGATAGCGGCTGCCCGCCTGCGACAACGGCAGAAGGGCAAAACAAGGCTGATTAGTGTACCCTTGCCACATGATTTGTTACAGAAGCCGGCGGTGGCAAAAGGCTGTCGGTGAGACTGTAAAAACCTGTAAAAGTGCCCGCAGCGCCGGGCCCAATCTGGAGAGCATCCATGTCTGAAGTGCGTCATGCCAAAGTTCTGATTCTTGGTTCCGGCCCTGCCGGTTACAGTGCAGCCGTCTACACCGCCCGCGCCAACCTCAAGCCGCTGCTGATTACCGGCATGCAGGCCGGCGGCCAGCTGACCACCACCACCGATGTGGACAACTGGCCCGGCGGCCCGGAAGGGCTGACCGGCCCGGGCCTGATGGCGCAGATGCAGGCCCATGCCGAGCGTTTTGACACTGAGATTGTGTTTGACCATATTCATACCGCACAGCTGCAGCAGCGCCCGTTTACCCTGATTGGCGACAGCGGCACTTACACCTGTGATGCGCTGATCATTGCTACCGGTGCCAGCGCCCGCTATCTGGGACTGCCGTCCGAAGAGGCATTCATGGGTCGTGGCGTATCGGCCTGTGCCACCTGTGACGGTTTTTTCTACCGTGACAAGGAAGTGGTGGTGGTCGGTGGCGGCAATACTGCCGTTGAAGAAGCCATGTACCTGTCCAACATCGCCAGCAAGGTGACTCTGGTGCACCGTCGCGATACCTTCCGTGCCGAAAAAATCCTGCAAGACAAGCTGCATGCCCGGGTTGCCGAAGGCAAGATCGATCTGGCACTGAATGCTCAGCTGGATGAGGTGCTGGGTGACGCCATGGGCGTGACTGGTGTGCGTCTGCGCAATAATGACGGCAGCACGCGCGAGTTGCAGGTTGAGGGTGTGTTTATTGCTATTGGACATGACCCCAATACCGGCCTGTTCAAGGATCAGCTGGAGCTGAAAGACGGTTACTTGGTGGTCCGGGGTGGCCGCGAGGGGAATGCTACTGCTACCAGCATTGAAGGTGTTTTTGCAGCCGGTGACGTGGCAGACAATGTTTATCGCCAGGCGATTACCTCCGCTGGCGCTGGCTGCATGGCCGCACTGGACGCAGAAAAATATCTGGAGTCGCAGGGTTGACCGGCCTGCGTGCCGGTTTTGCCAGGGTGCCAGCAACATGCGGCTAAGGACGCCAGTGCTGGCATCAGCCCTTTTAGAGCGGCTTCAGCCGCGACCGGATGTGGCTCTTCTGCCCGGGCGACTTCAGCCGCGGCCGATAGCTGAACTGCTGCTGCAGGGGTGATCCTTGTTCGCCACTGAAGTGGCCCTGCAGTCACCTACAGCGATGAGGCAGGTGTTTCTCCGGCCAGCTGCCGTTCGTACTGGTAACGCCAGCGTACATAGAGCAGGGCGCTGGTAAACAGGGCTACGCTGAGCAGGGTTTCCGCCATGCCCAGCCAGGCGCGGGCCGGGTCGATCCAGGCCAGAATGCCCTTGATGAAGTACAGGTTCATCACAAAGCAGGCCCAGGCATGCACTCGTGCCGAGCCCAGCAGCATACCGGGCGCTACCAGCAATAGCGGGAACAGCTCAATGCCGCTGATCACCCAGGTGCGGGCACCGTGCAGATCGGCAAAAATCTGGTTCCAGACCACCAGCAATACCGCCAGAGCAGCCAGCAGCGCCAGGCTAATGCCATGCATCAGCCGCATGCGGGGTTGCAGCCACTCCAGCGGTGGTAGCGGCTTGTCCTTTTTACGCGCCACGGGCAGGCTCCAGCTGTGCGGCCAGTTGTGCCAGACGGATTCCCAGCGCGGTACACAGTTGTTGTTCATGTCCGTCCAGCGGACGCTGGCTGTCGACACCGGCCAGGTGGCTTGGGCCGTAAGGCGTACCGCCACCCCGGGTTTCGGTCAGGGCGGTTTCGCTATAGGGCAGGCCACAGATCAGCATGCCGTGGTGCAGCAGCGGCATCATCATGCTCAGCAGGGTGGTTTCTTGTCCGCCGTGCATGGATGAAGTGGAAGTAAACACCCCGGCCGGTTTGCCGATCAGCTCGCCGGTCAGCCACAGGTTGAGCGTACCGTCGAGGAAATACTTCATTGGTGCGGCCATGTTGCCAAAGCGGGTCGGGCTGCCCAGTGCCAGGGCACTGCAGTTTTTCAGGTCGTCCAGGCTGGCGTAGACGGCACCTTCTTCCGGCACGGCCGGGGCCGGTTCGGACACCTCGGTTACCACTTTGGGCACGGTGCGGATGCGCGCCTCCATGCCTTCCTGCTCCACACCACGGGCAATCAGCCGGGCCATTTCTGCAGTAGCACCATGGTGACTGTAATACAACACCAGCACATAGGGCGCACTCATGGCAGCAGTTCCAGCAGTTTTTCGGTCGGGCGGCCAATCACGGCGCGCTTGTCATCGGCCAGTACCGGGCGCTGGATCAGGATCGGCTCGCGTACCATGGCGTCCACCAGTTCCTCTTCGGTCAGTTCCGGATTGTCGAGGCCCAGGTTCTGGTAGGCTTCTTCGCCGGTGCGCATCAGTTCACGGGCGTTCATGCCGAGCTTGTCGAGCAGGGACTTGATTTCAATGGCAGTGGGCGGGGTATCCAGATAGTTGACCACATCCGGTTCGATATTATGCTCGGCCAGCAGCTCCAGTCCGGCGCGGGACTTGCTGCAGCGGCTGTTGTGATAGTAGGTATACTGGGTCATGGCAGGGCCTCCCTGGTTGAACATGGCAGGCATTCTAGCAGGTCTTGCATGCTGCATTTGTCGTTTCTGTTGCGGATTGGCTGGTAACCCGCACCTGTTTCAGTTGTCGGCTATTTGTCGGTGATACTTTGCATGTGACTATGGCGTGCCATGTGCCGGGTTGGCTGCGGTCAGCTGTCGCCAGCGTGAAGCTGGTTGTTGACACGGTCGGCCAGGCGTGGGCCCGGGCAGTTCAGAAAAGACGAAGTTTGCAGCCACTCAGGGTCCGGATACCAAGTAAATACCAGCTGGCCGTTCTTCAGGGCATCGACCACGGTTTTGGTGATTTCCGGACGCACGGCAGGGCAGCCCTGACTGCGGCCGATACGGCCTTGGCGTGGAATCCATGCCGGGTTTACATAATCGGCACCGTGGATAACGATGGCCCTTTCGCGGGCGCGGTCGTTGAAGCCAGGTTCTAGCCCGTCCATGCGCAGCGAGTAGCCGTGTTTGCCGCTATAGCTTTCGGCGCTGCGAAACAGGCCGATGCTGGACTGGTGGCTACCATTGATGTTGGAGAACCTGTTGGGCAGGTTATCGCCGGACTTGGCGCCGTGAGCAACAAAATCGTTGAGCAGCAGGCTGCGTTTTTTCAGGTCGAAAATCCACAGGCGTTTTTCGCTGGAAGGCAGGGAGAAGTCGATAACAGCCAGCCGGTCGGCTGCTATTTTGTCCTGTTGCATGGCGCACCGCATGGCATCAAGGGCATAACCCAGGACGCGCGGGTTCAGCTCGGGCGCGCTTTGGGCAAGATGGTTGTGCAGGGTGACGGGGTTGGCTGCCAACACGGGCTGGAACAACAGGCTGGCGGTCAGTGACAGGGTAGCCAGGAACAGGGTGTGTTTGTGCATCAATAGCCTCGGTGAACTTATGGTGCAGGCATGCTGCAATTGGCATTGCTGTTGATAAACAGTGCCGCTTCCGCTGTCTGCATCCCGGAGCGCGAATGTTTCTGTGTATACTGCCACTGTACTACCACGGAACCGGAACAGCGGATGCCGCATTGGTTTGTCGGCAGCAGCAGGCGCGAAAGTCATGGAGACGCCGAATAACTGCCCGTGTTGTCAGGGTGGTGTTAAAAGTCAGCTCAAAATGCTCTTTTACTAAGTAAACGGCGTTTTATCCCTGTTTTCATCTGGCCCTGAATGCTTCGCCAACATTATTCAGCGCATCCTTGTGAGCGAGACTGGATCCTATCAGTAGCCTGTAAGCAAAGGTATTGCCATTTGTCGAAAAGTTTTTGCCGAATATTGCTGCCAGTACTGGCCCTGGTTGCCGGTGTAGCTGCTGCCAAGGCGCAAGAAGGGGAGGCGCAAGCCCCTGGGGCTGGCCTGTCTGGCCTTTGCCCGGAGGAATATGCACGCTTTGCAGCCGGACCGGTGGGCGCAAGTCAGGTGCAGGAATATTACCTGCGCCAGCATGGCCTGCCGCAGTGGCAAGATGCCGCACGTCGTGCGCAGCTGTTGTTTTTGCTTGAAGAGCTGAGGTATGACGGATTACAGCCTGCCGAGTACAGGGGTAGCCTGCAGCAGGTGGGTGGGGCGGAAAGCTTTTCTTTTTGCCGGGATGCCGAGATCACGCATGATTATTTGCTGGCGTTGCATCACCTGCAGCATGGCCGGTTGAGGCAGGCAGCAGTAGAGCCTTATTGGGTTGAGCCTGCTGCGGGTATCAAGGATGCATTGCCTGCAGTTGATTTGGCGCTACAGGCCCCGGATGATCTGGCAGCCAGCTTTCTGGCGGCACGTCCGTCGCGCCTGCTGTATACCCAACTGCGTGAACAGTTGCGGGCTGCTGAGCCGATGCTGAAAGTGGACTGGCCGCTGGTGCCTGCAGGACCAAGCCTGAAGCCCGGGGTGCGGGATCCGCGTGTCGCTGCCTTGCGCGCGAGGCTGCAGCAGGCGGGTTATTGGCAGGATCACATGCTTGAGGCAGGGCTGGCCACAGAAGCCGATATTTATGATGAGAGTCTGGTCGCCGCCGTCAAGGCATTTCAGGGCGACCACTACCTAGAGGATGATGGTATTGTCGGGCCGGCGACACTGCGCGAGCTCAATGTGTCACCGCGTCAGCGCATGATGCAAATCAGGGCCAACCTTGAGCGTTTACGCTGGCTGGAGAAATACTTTGAACCGGAAATGCTGGTGGTCGATATTGCCGGCGCGCGCCTGCTGTATCTGGTGGGCGGGCAGGTAACCTGGCGGACCCGGACCCAGGTTGGCACTGTGGCCAGGCAGACGCCGCTGCTGAAGTCCCGCATCACCCACCTGACGCTAAACCCGACCTGGACAGTGCCGCCAACCATTTTCCGCAACGACAAGCTGCCAGCTATCCGCAAGGACGTGGGCTATCTGGAGCGTAGCCGCATGCAAGTGCTGGATAGCCAGGGCAGGGTGCTGGATCCGGGCCTGGTGGATTGGAGTGCGCCGGGCAATATCCTGTTGCGCCAGGAAGCGGGGCCGGGCAATGCGCTGGGACGGGTTGCCATACGCTTTGCCAACCCCTTTGCCGTTTATCTGCATGACACACCCAATCAGCACCTGTTTGGAAGGGCGACCCGTACGGTAAGCTCCGGCTGTGTTCGGGTTGAAAGTGTTTTGCGCCTGTTAGACCTGCTGGCGCCGGACCAGCCAACCCAGAAGAGAATCGAGCAGTTGCTGGACAGTGGGCATACCAGGCAGGTGACTTTGGTCAAGCCAGTGCCTGTAATGCTTGCCTACCTCACTGTGGAGGTGGATGCGGACAGCCGCCTGCGTTTCCGTTCGGACAGTTACGGACTGGATCAGAGGGTAATTAAAGAACTGGAGCGCATCATGCCATAGCACGCAGGCAGGGCCGGTGCACTTTACATTAAGTGCGCCTGGTCCCGTTTTTTACTCACTGCAATTTGACAAACAACACCAGCATCGAGGTATCGAGCTGGCGCAGCTTGCCATGCTCAAGTACAAACCGCGGAGCACCAGACTCGTCTATCAGCTGGCTGTTGCGGTTGCTCAAGACCAGGCGGCGTACTTCGTCACTATGACCGTGACGGATACGGGCCTCAAGGCGTTCGTCATCGATGGGTTGCAGGCTGATTTTCAGCGGATCATCAGCTTGCTCTATCCACTCACCACTGTAGTCTGCCAGACCTTCGGCATGTCCAGCGGCAGCGCATAACAGACAGGCAGTAAAAACCGAGTTGCGAAAAGCGGACATGGTGGCTCCTGATATAGATAATAGATAAGGCACTCATAATCCCGCCTTATTCATGAGCACTAAAAAATACCGCCCGCCTAATTTGCGGCGCGTTGGTTGCTTTTTCCGGCACAGAAACGAGCGTGCCCCTCAGCACCTGGTTGATTCCGTCATGAGTCCGGCAAAAAGCGATATTTATGTCGGCGCTTGATGCAGCCAGGATAGATGCCTGAGCAGGACTGGCCACCATTTGTTGCCCGCCCGGCCAATATGCACCCGGATGCGGCGGGCATGCACAGCAACGGTGGCAGCTATTTTCGGGATCTGTTCACGCACCTTGCGCAAGCTCCAGCCCTTGAATGTGATGGTCTGCATCAGCATCCGCAAGCTGTGCATGAACTGGTAGGCGTACAGGCTCAGCAACAAGCTGACCTGATTGCGGCCCATCACGTTCTGCACGGTCGCGGCGCCGCGGCAGGTCGACGACAGGTGCACATTCAATGTGTCTTTGAGCTCGCCCATGTGGCCTTCGGCCTTGCCATGCCTGCGGTACAGGCTCAAAGCCTCATGGCCATGCCAGTCTTTGCTATCCAGGCTGGTCACCAGAAAAAAGTGATGTAAAAACAGCGATAACGTGGGCTGAGCAGGCCGCTGCTGCGTCAATGGCGTGGTACTGCGCTGATCGCTGCAGGCCATCTGGAATGCCGGATCTTCACCCAGCAGCTGGGTGTCGCTCAGATGATCCCAGCCCTGGGCATGCTGGATGATCAGCGTACGCAATTGACTGGTCAGGCTGTGCCGCACTCTGGACGGGTCACGATGGTCCTGCAGTTGCTGCCCAAGCCGTTCACACACACCGCTGCGATCCATGATTTCACGAAGCAAAAAGGAGTCAATTTCCCGACCTTGAAACGGGTCATCGAGAAAATACGTTAATTTTTAAAGAACCGGCTCAAATGAGGTTGACATGTTCCAGTATTGTTTCACCTATGGCGAGCGGTCCTCTCTAATCAAGTTCTTGCAGGAACATATTGATTATAAAGGATAAAGTGCTCGGCATCTTTGTTTGTGGGCAAGTTTCATGAATAAGGCGGGAGGATAGCGAGCATGCGAGGATACCGCCAGGCGCTGGGTGAAGTGGGGCGTCAATACAAATAAAGACAGAATTACAAATGAATTTCAGGCAATAAAAAACCGCTCGAAAGGAGCGGTTGGTCAGCCCGTCCATATAAATGTGCGGAAAAGTAGCGCAGGTGCGGAAATAAAAAAGCCTCGCAGGTCGTGCTGGAACTCTGCAAGGCTTTGATTCTATTGGTGCCCCGGGGGAGAATCGAACTCCCATGCTGTTACCAGCGGCGGATTTTGAATCCGCTGCGTCTACCAATTCCGCCACCGGGGCATGGCGCAGGATTATAGGGGGGTCGCAAGACAAGGTCAATTGATTTTACATGGCAAGAGGTTTGTTTTTCCGTTACCATCTGGCCTCCAATTTTATGATGTATACCCATGCGTGTTGCTGACTTCCAATTTGATTTGCCCGACGAACTGATCGCCTGTTACCCGCTGGCAGAGCGTACCGCGAGTCGTCTGCTCGTGCTGGATGCTGCGGATGGCGGTAGCGTGCGGCACCAGCAATTTGCTGATCTGGCACAGCACCTGCGTGCCGGTGATTTGTTGGTGTTCAACAATACCAAGGTTATTCCGGCACGGCTGTTTGCGCACAAGGAAACAGGCGGCAAGGCAGAGATTCTGATTGAGCGGGTGCTGGATGAGCGCTGCGTTTTGGCCCATGTGCGTGCCAGCAAGGCCCCAAAAGCCGGTAGCCGGCTGTTGCTGGAGCAGGGCAGTGCATGCATGCGGGCGCGGCACCAGGCTTTGTTCGAGCTGGAGTTTGACCAGCCAGTGTTGCCGTTGCTGGAGCAAATCGGCCACATGCCGTTACCCCCTTATATCGACCGGCCCGACGAGCTGTTTGATCGTGAGCGCTATCAGACGGTATACGCCGAACATGCGGGTGCTGTGGCGGCGCCAACGGCAGGCCTGCATTTTGATGAAGCGATGTTGACGCTGCTGGCAGACAGGGGGATAGATACTGCTTTCGTCACCCTGCATGTGGGGGCCGGCACTTTTCAGCCTGTACGTGTGGAGCGGCTGGAAGATCATCAGATGCACCACGAATGGCTCGAAGTCAGCCAGACGGTAGTGGATGCCGTGCAGCGTTGCAAGGCGCGTGGCGGCAGAGTGATTGCAGTAGGCACCACCAGCGTGCGCTCACTGGAAACAGCGGCCCGTGATGGCGAGCTAAAGCCCTTTGCCGGCGAAACTGATATCTTTATTTATCCCGGCTGCAGTTTCAATGTGGTTGATGCCCTGGTGACCAACTTCCACTTGCCAGAATCAACCCTGCTGATGCTGGTCTCGGCGTTTGCCGGCTATTCGGCGACGATGCATGCATATGAACAGGCCATAGTCGAAAGGTACCGTTTTTTCAGTTATGGCGATGCCATGTTTATTACCCGTAATCCGCATGCAGATGCGCCCGGAGAAGCCTGATGTCTTTTATGCAGTTTGACCTGTTGGCCACTGATGGGCGTGCGCGTCGCGGGCGCTTGACGTTTCCGCGTGGAACAGTAGAAACGCCTGTATTCATGCCAGTAGGCACGTATGGTACGGTCAAGGGTATGCTGCCGCGGGATATCGGGGATATTGGTGCACAGATTATTCTCGGCAACACTTTTCACCTGTGGCTGCGGCCCGGTACCGAGGTGATCAGCAAGCATGGCGACCTGCATAACTTTATGCAGTGGCAGGGTCCCATTTTAACCGACTCTGGTGGTTTTCAGGTGTTCAGCCTGGGCGCGATGCGCAAGATCAAAGAGGAAGGTGTCTACTTCTCCTCACCGGTTGATGGCCGCAAGGTCTTTATGGGGCCGGAAGAGTCCATGCAGGTGCAGCGCGAGCTGGGTTCGGATGTGGTAATGATCTTTGATGAGTGCACACCGTATCCAGCCGATTTTGACGTGGCCGAACGCTCGATGGAGCTGTCACTGCGCTGGGCCGCGCGCTCAAAAGCCGCCCATGGCGACAACCCTTCTGCGTTATTCGGCATCGTTCAGGGCGGCATGCACGAAGCGCTGCGCCAGCGTTCACTGGAAGGGCTGTGCGAGATAGGCTTTGATGGTCTGGCCATTGGCGGGTTGTCAGTGGGTGAGCCGAAGGAAGATATGATCCGTATTCTGGATTTTTTGCCGCCGCTGATGCCGCCGGAAAAGCCGCGATATCTGATGGGGGTGGGCACACCGGCGGACCTGGTCGAAGGCGTGCGGCGCGGAGTGGATATGTTCGACTGCGTAATGCCGACCCGTAATGCGCGTAACGGGCACCTGTTTATCAGTACGGGCGTCGTCAAGATTCGCAATGCCGTGCATCGCCATGACGACTCCACGCTGGACCCGGCCTGCGACTGCTATACCTGCCAGAATTTTAGCCGTGCCTATTTGCACCACCTGAACCGCTGCGGTGAAATGTTGGGCAGCATGCTCAACACCATTCATAACTTGCGACACTATCAGATACTGATGGCTGGTTTACGCGAGGCCATCCAACAAGGTACATTGTCGCACTTTGTTGAAGAATTTTATGCCCAGCGGGGCTTGCCCGTGCCGGCACTATAGTTTTTAACCATTTTAAACTTGAGGAGTAATACATGAGCTTTTTCATTCCGATGGCATACGCCGATGCCGCCGCAGGTACCCCGCCTGGCGGTGATTTCATCCAGTTTGCCTTGCTGGGCGGCTTTCTGGTGGTGTTTTACCTGATGGTATGGCGCCCACAGTCCAAACGTGCGAAAGAACATCGTAACCTGATTGGTAGCCTGCAAAAGGGGGACGAAGTGGTAACGTCCGGTGGTGTGGCCGGCAAGGTAACCAAGGTTGCCGATGAGTTCATTATGGTTGAGGTTGCCGACAACATCGAAATGCGCTTCCAGAAGCAGGCGGTTGTTGCCACCCTGCCCAAGGGTACCCTGAAAGCCATCTGATGATTATCTGGCGGGATGTTGCGGCTACTCTGGGCTGCACCATCCCGTTTCTGCTTCAATCGCAGGTCTGCTCAGGCCTGCCTGACCATGGGCGGTGTCATGCTCAATAAATATCCCTTGTGGAAGTACCTGCTGATTGCAGCGATACTTGCCATCAGCTTTATCTATGCTGTGCCGAACCTGTATCCGGATGATCCAGCCATCCAGATTAGTGGCAACAGCAGCGCGCTGGAAGTTGGCCAGGCCGATCTGGACCGCGCCGAAAAAGCCTTGCGTGAAGCTGGAATTCAGGTTAAATCGACCGAACTGACCCAGCGTGCCGGCCTGTTGCGCCTGCTGGAGCAGGAAGACCAGCTGCCTGGCAAGGAAGTGGTGCGCCGCGCACTGGGCGATGACTATGTTGTCGCCTTAAACCTGGCCGAGACTACACCCGGCTGGTTGCGCTCAATTGGCGGCAGCCCGATGAAGCTGGGTCTTGACCTGTCTGGAGGTGTACACTTTTTGCTTGAGGTGGATATGGAAAAGGCCATTTCTGCCCGCCTGAAGGTGTACGACACTGAAGCCAAGAGTATTCTGCGCAAGGAGCGTATCCGTTACCGCAGCATGCCGGCACTGGAAAACGGCATGCAGTTGGGCTTTGATGATACTGAAACCCTGAACAAGGCGCGCAGCCTGTTGCGCAAGAGCTTCACTGACTTTGAGCAGCAGGTGGTTCAGCGTGGTGGTCGTCATGTGCTGCAGATGACCCTGTTGCCGAGCAAGGTCACCGAAATTCGCGAGTACTCGATCAAGCAAAACCTGACTACGGTGCGTAACCGGGTCAACGAGCTGGGTGTGGCCGAACCGCTGGTGCAGCGCCAGGGTGCCAACCGTATTGTGGTCGAGCTGCCGGGTGTGCAGGATACTGCAGAAGCCAAACGTATTTTGGGCAAGACAGCGAACCTTGAGTTTCGTCTGATGGCCGATTTTGACGCGCCACGGGCTACCACTGAAATGTTTGAATTTCGCGAGGAAGGCCGGGCTCCGGTTGCGCTCGAGCGTAGTGTGATCATTACTGGTGACCAGGTTACCGATGCGCAGGCCAGTTATGATGAAAACGGGCGTCCGCAGGTGAATATCCGCCTTGATGGTCATGGTGGTGAGCTGATGAATCGTGCAACTCGCAGCTCCATTGGTCGCAGCATGGCGGTGATTTTTATCGAGCAACGCCCGGTTACGCGCTACAGTAAGGAAATGGTGGACGGTGTCGAACAGGAAGTTGTGATCCAGAGTTTCAAGGAAGAGAAGCAGGTTATCAGCCTGGCTACCATTCAGTCGGCACTGGGCAGCCAGTTTCGCATCACCGGCCTGAACGGGCAGGGTGAGTCGTCCGAGCTGGCGCTGCTGTTGCGTGCCGGTGGCCTGGCAGCACCCATGTACTTTGCTGAAGAGCGCACCATTGGTCCGAGCCTGGGTGCAGAAAATATTGAGTTGGGTGTCAGGGCAGCAGTTTACGGGTTTATTTTCGTAGCCATTTTCATCCTGCTTATTTATAAGCTCTTCGGTTTGCTGGCGGTACTGGCGCTGGGTCTGAACATGGTCAACCTGGTGGCGATGATGTCGCTGCTGGGTGCCACCCTGACCTTGCCGGGCATTGCCGGTATCGTGCTGACCATGGGTATGGCGGTGGATGCCAACGTGCTGATTTTCTCGCGGATCCGCGAGGAAATAGCTAACGGCGCTTCAGTTCAGCGCGCCATCCACGAAGGCTTTGACAAGGCGTTCTCGGCCATTCTGGACGGTAACCTGACCACCTTGCTGGTGGGAGTGATCCTGTTCGCCATGGGGACCGGGCCGATCAAGGGCTTTGCAGTGACCTTGTCGCTGGGTATTGTCACGTCAATGTTTACCGCAATCTTCGTCACCCGCGCCATGGTCAATCTGCTGTATGGCGGGCGCAATGATTTGAAGAAAATCTGGATTTAAGGGGCAGGACAATGAAACGTACCATTAATTTCATGGGGATACGGGTATTTGCCGTCTCTGTTACCCTGCTGATAACTCTGCTCTCGCTGGGTGCGATTGCGGTCAAGGGGTTCAACTTCGGGCTCGACTTTACTGGCGGCACCCTGATCGAGCTAAATTATGAGGGCACAGCTGACCTCAACCAGATTCGCGAAGTATTGCAAGGCAGCGGCTATGCAGATGCTGTAGTGCAGAGCTTTGGCTCGATCAACGATGTGCTGGTGCGGACACCTGGCGATGATCCGGAGCTGGGTAATCAAATTGCCCGTGTATTGCAGACATCCGGCGCGCAGGAGTTCACTGTCAAACGGGTCGAGTTTGTCGGGCCGGCAGTGGGTGAAGAACTGCGTGACCAGGGCGGTATCGGCATGCTGGTTGCATTGGCCGGTATCCTCGTTTATCTGGGCTTTCGTTTCCAGTGGAAGTTTGGGGTGGGTGCCATCGTCGGTCTGCTCCATGATGTGATCATCACCCTTGGAGTGTTCGCCTGGTTTCAGATCCAGTTTGATTTGACTGTGCTGGCGGCTGTGCTGGCGGTGATTGGCTACTCGCTGAACGACTCCATTGTCATTTATGACCGGATTCGGGAAAATTTCCGTTTGCTACGTAACACTTCGCTGATCGAAAATATCAATATTTCGATCACCCAGACGTTGCTGCGTACGTTGGCAACCTCCATCTCGACCCTGATGGCGGTGGTTTCGCTGCTGGTGTTTGGTGGTGACAACCTGTGGGGATTTGCGCTGGCGCTGATGATCGGCATCATTGCCGGCACATTCTCTTCTATCTACATTGCCAGTATCACCCTGATCTGGCTGAAGCTGACGGTCGAAGACCTGATTCCTCCGGCTGTAACCGAAGAGGTTGATGAAATGCCATAGTCTTGCGGGTTGGCGAAAAGCCGCGATGTAGTGGCCTTTTGCTGGTCAAATGTCAAGAAAAGGTAAAAAGCCGTGCAGGCATGAACTTGCACGGCTTTTTTGTTTCCAAACGACCGAACATCAGATCAGAAATGAGGAATCGAAATGAACAAATCCCTGTTGATTGGCAGCATTCTTGGGGCGGTAGCTGTCACGGGTGGTGGAGCTTTTGCCTACAATTACATGTCAGGCCCTGCCTATGCCGATGTGGTAGCGGTCAAACCGGTCATGGAGCAAGTACGTACACCTCGTGAGGAATGTCGCGATGTGGTGGTGACTCACCGCAAGCCGGTCAAGGACCAGTATCGTGTTGCCGGGACGGCTATCGGGGCGGTAGTGGGTGGCGTACTGGGCAAACAGGTCGGCAAAGGTAATGGCAAGAAACTGGCAACGGTGGCGGGTGCTGCTGGTGGAGGCTACGCAGGCAATAAGGCGCAAGAGCATATCCAGCAAAACAATACTTACACCACAACAGAGCGGCGCTGCAAGACTGAATACGACACTAGCGAGAAAATTGCCGGTTACGATGTCAGTTACGAGCAAGGTGGGAAAGTGCGCACCATTCGTATGGATCATGATCCGGGCCAGCGTCTGCAGCTGGATGACCAGGGTCGTGTTGTCCTGGCGCAAGCTGCATATTGACAGATAAACAGAAAGGAGATTGCAAAGGAGCCGGTCCGTTTAAGCAAGCAGCAATGGACCAGGCAAAAAGGGGGCAGGTTCATTTTAAAAAGCCTGAATGAGCCTGACCCCTTTTTCGTTCTTTGTGAAGTTATTTGAAGCGGGCTGGCACGTGCGGCTGGATGCTGGTAAGGATTGCTTTGAAACACTTGGGGTTGCCGGTAACCACGTGTCCGTGCTCAAGAAACTGGTGTCCGCCGTTAAAATCGCTGATCAGGCCGCCGGCTTCCTGGATGAGCAGCGCGCCTGCAGCCATGTCCCACTCGGACAGGCCGTACTCCCAGAAACCGTCATAGCGACCGGCAGCCACATAGGCCAGATCCAGGCTGGCGGCACCCGCGCGGCGAATGCCGGCAGACTGTTCGGCCAGGCTGCGAAACATGGCCAGATAGTTGTCGATATGCTCCATCTGGCCAGCACGGAACGGAAAGCCCGTGGCCAGTACGGCATGGGTCAGGCTGTTGCGCTTGGCAACACGCAAGCGGCGGCCATTGAGGGTGGCGCCGCGGCCGCGGCTGGCCAGAAACTCCTCATCTAGCATCGGATCGTAGACTACCGCATGCTCAATGCGGCCACGATATTTGCAGGCGATGCTGACAGCAAAGTGTGGAATGCCGTTAAGAAAGTTGGTCGTGCCATCAAGGGGATCAATGACCCACTGGTAATCGGCACCTTCGCCCTGGCCGGCAATGCTGCTGCCTTCTTCGCCAAGAATACTGTGATCAGGGTAAGCCTTGAGGATGGTGTTGACGATGGTTTTTTCAGCGGCAAGGTCAACCTGGGTGACATAGTCTTTGCTGTCTTTTTCACTGACCGACAGCGAGTCGAGACGCTCCATGGAGCGGACAATCAGTTCGCCGGCGGCGCGCGCAGCGCGCAGCGCAATATTCAGCATGGGCTGCATGGGGAGTTACCTGAAGTTGTTAAAGAAGGGGGCACATATGTTAGCAGAAAGCCGGTGTTTGTGCCTGTATGAGGGCTGTTTTTTATTGGGCGCACGGTTTTGCCTGCGCTCCGGGCAGCGCTGTGTGGCTCTGGGGCCGCTCTGACATGTGCACTTTTTGGGGTGCATGGCAGAGCGGCACAGCACGCTGCGAAGTTGCGCTGAGCAGTGCGGAAGCGGGCCGTCAGCTTGCCAGGAAAGCGCTGAACAAGTACGCCTGCACGTCAACTAGAGCTGTCATGAGAGAGCAATGGATTGTAGCGAGGCTGTGTATGGAGGTTTGCTTTGTTCAGTGCTTCCTTAGGCTGATCTGCGAAACAGCTTGTTGAATGCAGTCGCAATGAGCGGGTGTTTATGCTTGAGGTGTTTGCGCACATAGGGTGCATAATCCTGGTCATCATTCTTGACATGGCTGATCAGCCAGAGGCCCAGGAACACCCTGACCTGTTCGGCAAGCTTGAAGCGGTCAACATTGCCTTCCAGGCGCTTGATATAGGTATTTGCACGTTTTTTGAATTTTTCGTGCAGAAGGCGGTGTTCTTTCAGGCCCGGGTATTGCGCTTGCTCCATGAGCGTTTCTTCAAAACTGTTGTGTGTGATGGCGTATTCCACCAAGCCTCGAACCACCAGCTCAATGGTCTCGGCATCCCGATTTTTGATGGCAATCTCTACTTCCTCCAGATAAGTAAAGAGTCGGCGATGCTGTTGGTCAATAAGCTCGATGCCCAGTTCGTAACCATCGCTCCATGACATGTCCATCTTTATCATTGTAGCTCCCTCCCGTTTGCTCCATGTGGTGCCAGAATGGCCTGAATGTTATGTTATTGTGTAGTGTATTGCGGGAGGCGAAGCAT
>JAAYFD010000063.1 GCA_012728415.1 Gammaproteobacteria bacterium | reverse complement strand
CCGATAGCCAGAGTCAGAGGTTGTTTGCCCAGACTGCGCGGGCACTCGGGAAAGTCTCCCGGGTGGGCCACCAGCTTTAGGCTGTTGTTGGCCAGTGTGGGCAGTCGATCCTCGACAAAGGGCTTGAAGCGTTTTTCCAGTATCACCTCGGGCAAGACAGTATCACAGGCTTGCTCCAGCCCTAGCAGTAACTGCTCACGGATGCTGTCGTCCTGTAACCAGGGAGTTTGCCAGAAGCTCTTTTCAACACGGAAGCTGTTGACCAGCACCAGGCGGGCGATGCCCATGGCGGCAATGGTTTGCAGGATGCGCTTGAGCATCTTGGGCCGCGGCAGGGCCAGTATCAGTGTCAGGGGCAGTTTTTCCGGTGCTGACTGGTCAAGGTGCAGTGCCAGGCGTGCCTGATGGCTATTCAGCTCTTGTACAGTGGCCTGCCCCATCAGGCCGCCGAGCAGGCCGGCGCGCAACTGTTGCCCAGGTTGAACCCGCTGTACCTGCTGCATATGCTGTAGCCGCCGGCCGCCAATCAGAGCGGTGCCGTCAGGTTGCAGGTCCTCGGGATGCAGCAGTAACAGATTCACGGCTAATGTCAGTCGCGGGCCGCAGGCACGTCGTCGCTGTCATCGGCCAGTGTTTCGCTATCTTCCTGTCCGTCCCGTTCTTTCTGTACCATGTTGCTGAAAATCAGTCCCAGCTCGAACAGGAACCACATGGGAATGGCCAGCAGGGTTTGCGAAAAGATATCCGGTGGGGTCAGGATCATTCCGATGACAAAGCAGCCAACCACTACATAAGGCCGGCTTTTGCGCAGGGTGGCCACTTCAACCACGCCCGCCCAGACCAGCAGGAAGGTGGCCACGGGAATCTCAAAGGCAACGCCGAAGGCAAAAAAGATGGTGAGGACAAAGTCCAGGTATTGGTTGATGTCTGTCATCATGTCGACCCCTTCGGGGGTCACGGCCGAGAAAAAGCCAAACATGATGGGGAAAACGACGAAGTAGGCAAAGGCCATACCACTATAAAACAGCAGTACGCTGGAGGCCAACAGGGGCAGTGCGATACGCTTTTCATGCTGGTACAGGCCGGGCGCGATAAAGCCCCAGATCTGCGCCAAAATGTAAGGGACCGCTGCAAACAGCGAAATCACCAACGTTAGCTTGAAAGGCGTCAAGAATGGCGTGGCAACACCGGTGGCAATCATGCTGGCGCCGGCCGGCAGCTGGGCCCGCAGCGGGGCAGCGACCAGTGCATAGATTTCCTGCGAGAAATAAAACAGGCAGGCAAAGATCACCAATACGGCAATGACACAGCGCAGCAAGCGGCTGCGCAGCTCGGTGAGGTGAGCAATCAACGGCATGGAACCGTCAGGGGTAACGGGCGAATTCATTGCGGAGGCTGCTTGTTTTGCTCAATGGAGGCAGGTTCGGGTTTGTTGGGTTCGGTACTGCTTTTTTCTCCGGCTTCGGCTACCGCCGCCGGACTGTTCAGGATAGAGGTGGTCTCGCGCAGTTGCTTTTCGATATCCGCGCCAACAGTGCCGGTTTGCTTCAAGGTATCTTCCAGCAGCTTGCGCTCCTTGGCCAGGATTTCCTCGTTGCGCAGCTGCAGCTTGATTTCGTCAGCACCAATTTCGCGCTCAACTTCTTCCCTGATGCTGCTGATGCCGCGTTTGATACGACCTAGCAGCAGCCCAAGAGTGCGTGCAGCGGTCGGCAAGCGCTCAGGCCCGATGACAATCAGGGCCACCAAGCCGACAACCAGCAGCTCGGAAAAGCCAATGTCAAACATGGATCCGGTCAGCCTTTGTTATTGTCTTCGACCTTGTGGGCCTCGGCTTCATAGGTCTGACCAGCCCGGGTTTCGTCTTTGCTTACGGCCGGCTTGTCGTCATCGGATTCCATCGCCTTGCGGAATCCCTTGATTGCACCGCCCAGGTCGCCGCCGATATTTTTCAGGCGCTTGGTGCCAAACAGCATGACTACGATCAGAAGAACGATCAACAACTGCCAAATGCTAATACCCATAATATTTTCCTGTTAAGTCAGAGTCAGTCTTGGTTGCGTGACGCTTTTTCCGCATGGCCGGACACTCCGAAACGGCGCTCCAGCTCATCGAGAACGGCCTGCGGCCCCACGTCCAGAGCCGAAAGCATGATCATACTATGAAACCACAGGTCAGCGGTCTCATAAATCAGCTCGTCAGTGTTGCCGGATATTTGCGCATCCTTGGCGGCCAGAATGGTTTCGGTTGCCTCTTCGCCAACTTTTTCCAGAATTTTGTTCAGCCCCTTGTGATACAGGCTGGCAACATAGGAGCTGTCGGCGGAGGCTTGCTTGCGTTCGGCCAGCACTTGCGCAATGCGCCCAAGAGTATCGGTTGTCATGCTTTTGTGCCTTGATAAATGTCAGCGGGATCTTTCAGAATCTGCCCGGTGGTTTTCCACTGGCCGTCCTGCAGGCTGCGGTAAAAACAGCTTTGCCGGCCGGTATGGCAGGCTATGCCGCCCAGTTGCTCAACCAGCAGTACAATGGCGTCACCGTCGCAGTCCAGCTGAATGTCATGCAGCTTCTGGATGTGGCCGGATTCCTCGCCTTTGCGCCACAACCTCTGGCGCGAACGCGACCAGTAGATGGCGCGGCCTTCGGCCACGCTCAGGCGCAGGGATTCGGCGTTCATCCAGGCCATCATCAGCACGCGGCCAGTATGGTGGTCCTGGGCAATGGCCGGTACCAGGCCATCGGCGGTCCACTTGATTTCGTTCAGCCAGTTGTTGC
The DNA here is from genome assembly GCA_012728415.1 of Gammaproteobacteria bacterium. Lineage (GTDB taxonomy): Bacteria > Pseudomonadota > Gammaproteobacteria > Pseudomonadales > Pseudomonadaceae > Thiopseudomonas. The sequence goes on along the minus strand of JAAYFD010000063.1, from coordinate 9,627 downwards.
TCATACAGGCTCCTTATTTACGGGCAATCAGGTAGAGGCCGGCCAGCAAAGCCAGCGCAGCGGGCCAGGCGTCGCTGTTGAAGGCTACACCCTGATGCAGGGCGGCCAGCACCAGTGCACCGCCAAACAGCCAGTCGCCACGCTGTTTGCGCGGCGGCTGCGGTTTGGGAGCTTCCAGCCGTTGTTGCAGGGTGGTGGCCAGGTGCGGCAGTTTTTCGATTTGTTGCTGTAGCTGCCCGGCAATGTGTTTGGGCGTATAACGCTGGCGCATCCAGCGCTCCAGATAAGGCTTGGCAGTGCTCCACAGGTCCAGGTCGGGATACAGCTGGCGGCCCAGCCCTTCGATGTTGAGCAGGGTTTTCTGCAGCAGCACCAGCTGCGGCTGGACTTCCATGTTGAAACGGCGGGCGGTCTGGAACAGGCGCAACAGCAGCATGCCGAAAGAAATGTCTTTCAGCGGTTTTTCAAAAATCGGTTCGCACACGGTGCGGATGGCGGATTCCAGCTCGTTGACCCGGGTGCTGGAGGGAACCCAGCCGGAGTCGATGTGCAGCTGTGCCACCTTGCGGTAGTCGCGCTGGAAAAATGCCAGCAGGTTACGCGCCAGATAGTCCTGGTCTTCGTTGGTCAGACTGCCGACGATGCCACAGTCGATGGCGATGTATTGCGGGTCCCAGGGCGTTTTGGTGCTGACAAAGATATTGCCCGGGTGCATGTCGGCATGGAAAAAACTGTCACGGAACACCTGGGTGAAGAAAATCTCCACGCCGCGCTCGGCGAGCTTTTTCAGGTCGGTGTTCTGGTCGCGCAGGGCGTCCAGCTCGGTGACCTGGATACCATAGATGCGCTCCATTACCAGTACCTTTTCGCGGCACAGGTCCCAATGGATTTTCGGTACATACAGCAACGGCGAGTCGGCGAAGTTGCGGCCCAGCTGGTTGCAGTTGGCGGCTTCGCGCAGCAGGTCAAGTTCGTCGTAGATGGTTTTTTCGTAGTCGCTGACCACTTCGACCGGATGCAGGCGGCGGGCATCGGCAGAGACTTTTTCCGCCATGCGGGCCAGCAGGAACAGCCAGGCAATATCCTGGGCAATCACCGGTTTCAGGTTGGGGCGGATCACTTTGACCACCACGTCTTCGCCGGTTTTCAGGCGGGCGGCGTGTACCTGGGCAATCGAGGCCGAGGCCAGGGGTTGCTCATCAAACCAGGCAAAGTGCTGTTCGATCGGGCCGCCCAGCTCGGATTCGATGCGCTGGAGGGCTTCAGCGGCCGGGAAGGGTGGAACGTTGTCCTGCAGCTGTGCCAGCTGATCGGCCATGTCCGGCGGCAGCAGGTCGCGGCGGGTGGAGAGGATCTGGCCAAACTTGACAAATACCGGGCCCAGGTCTTCCAGCGCCAGACGCACCGCCTCGCCACGCGGACGGCTGGTCATCTCACGGCGCAGCCAGCGCCAGGGCAGCAGGCGCTGCCAGATGGCCAGGTACCAGGGCAGGTTGAGGGCAAACAGATGGTCATCCAGGCGGTAGCGGATGACCACGCGCAGGATGTTGAACAGCCGGCGCACGGCGAGAAGTTTCATTCGGGGTCAGGCTCCAGCCGGGAACGGATCAGGTGTGTGCGGGCTTCCAGACGGTCCAGTTGCAGTTTCAGCCGGTCCAGCTCGGCAAAACAGCTTTGTGCTTCGTTATTGCCGACCAGTAGACGGGTTTCCTCGGCCAGCCAGTCCTGTGTGCGCTGCTGCAGGCTGGCGAGATTGGCTGTAGCCCATTGGCCGTGCTGGCGCAGGTGACCGCCAATCAGGCCGGCAGCCAGTGGTCCCAGCCATTGTTGCAACTGGAACTCCCAGTCAATGTTCATTTGTTGCAGGATGCCGGACAGTTCCACCAGCAAAGCGTTATTGCCTTCGATGCTGACACTGGGCTGGTACAGGGCGGCTGCCTTGTCATAGCTGATCGCCAGCTGCCAGAGTTCGGCGACGGTGGCGCTCAGGGTACAGTCGGCGGGTGCCTGCCATTCTCGTGACAGCTGGATGCCGTCCTGGTGCAGGATGACAAACAGGGAAAAGTCCGGCTCGCGGCCCCGCACAGCCAGTACCTGGCCGGACAGGGCACGGATGCGCTGCAGGCTGGGCGGGTCAAGGCGGAGCAGGGCATTGATGCCGCTGTCAGCACTGGCCAGCAACAGTTGGTTTAGCATTAGGGCTTGATGCCGCGGTGCAGGGCGACAATGCCGCCGGTCATATTGTGGTAACTGACACCGGCAAAGCCGGCAGTTTCCATCATGGCCTTCAGGGTTTCCTGGTCCGGGTGCATGCGAATGGATTCGGCCAGATAGCGGTAGCTGTCGGCGTCGTTGGTAATCAGTTTGCCGGCCAGCGGCATGAAGTTGAACGAATAGGCATCGTACAGCTTGTTAAGTAACGGGTTTTTCGGCTTGGAGAACTCGAGAATCAGCAAGCGGCCGCCGGGCTTGAGTACCCGCAGCATGGATTCGAGTGCGCGCTCCTTGTGGGTGACGTTGCGCAGGCCAAAGGCAATGGTGACCACATCAAAATGGTTGTCGGGAAAGGGCAGGCATTCGGCATCGGCCTGGACAAAGCGCACATTGCCGGCCACACCCTTGTCCAGCAGGCGGTCACGGCCGATCTTGAGCATCGAGTCGTTGATGTCGGCCAGTACCACCTGGCCTTCGGGGCCGACCAGGCTGGAGAACTTGCGCGTCAGGTCGCCGGTGCCGCCGGCAATATCCAGCACCTGGTTGCCACGGCGCACGCCGGACAGCTCGATGGTCTGGCGTTTCCACAGGCGGTGCATGCCGCCGGAAAGTACGTCGTTCATCAGGTCATAGCGGGAGGCCACAGAGTGGAAAACCTCGGCGACTTTTTCCGCTTTCTGGCTTTCAGCAACGGTCTGGTAACCGAAATGGGTGGTGGAGTCCTGGCGTGTATCGTTCATGTTCCTGCACCTTTACGAAATTGGTGCATATTCTACTGGCACCAGCCGGCTTTGTCTTGTTTGTGCATGACGCAGGTCAGGAATGTTGCGTGCTGAGGTCTTTGGCCGGGAAAGACTATGTTGCCGCGGCTGAACTGGCCTGAGCCTTGCCCTGTATCCTCCCGGTGCGAGTAATAGGCCGTAGACGATGCCAGTCTTGAGCCTGTACGCGCCCCTTTAATGGCGAACCATGCCTGGACCAAGGCTGCACAAATCACCATCCAGACACCCATTGATCGCGGCTAAAGTTGCTCCTGCAGCCGACCCTGCACGGTTGTAGAAATAAATCTGTACCCACAGGCACGCTTGGTGATTTTATCCAGCCTGCAATTTCCCCCCCCCGATCAGATTGCAACAATGAGACAGGGCCGGACCAACAGTGGGCCGGCTGGTGTAAGATAGGCGTTATTTGCCGTTGCAACAGGTAATACAGCATCGATGAACATACTGGTAGTGGGCCCGAGCTGGGTGGGTGACATGGTAATGGCGCAAACATTGTTTGCCTGCCTGAAACAACAACACCCGGACTGCAATATTGACGTGCTGGCACCGGACTGGAGCCGGCCACTGCTGGAGCGCATGCCCGAGGTGCGGCAGGCGCTGGGTTTTCCGCTGGGCCATGGCGTATTTGACCTGGCCACCCGCCGCAAAATTGGCAAGCAGCTCAAGGGCCAGTATGACCAGGCCATCCTGTTGCCCAATTCGTTGAAATCTGCCCTGACTCCTTTTTTTGCCGGCATTCCGAAACGCACGGGCTGGAAAGGCGAAATGCGCTACGGCCTGCTCAACGACATCCGCATACTCGACAAGCAGCGTTATCCGCTGATGATCGAGCGCTTCATGGCGCTGGCCTACGACAAGGATGCCGAGCTGCCTAGGCCTTATCCGCGGCCACAGCTGGTGGTGCAGGAAGCCAGCCGCAATGAAGCGCTGAAGGCATTTGGCCTGCATACCCGCCAGCCGGTGCTGGCGCTGTGTCCGGGGGCGGAATTTGGCGAAGCCAAGCGCTGGCCTGCCGCGCACTATGCGGTGGTTGCCGATCACATGATCCGCCAGGGCTGGCAGGTGTGGATTTTTGGTTCGGCCAAGGACAGCCCTGGTGGTGAGGAAATCCGCCAGGCGCTGATCCCCGGTTTCCGCGATGAGGTCTTTAATCTGGCCGGCGAAACCAGCATGGCGCAGGCCGTCGACCTGATGTCCTGTGCCACGGCAGCAGTCAGCAACGACTCGGGCCTGATGCATGTAGCGGCGGCGCTGAACGTGCCACTGGTGGCCGTGTATGGTTCCACTTCGCCCGAATTCACCCCGCCACTGGCGGAACAGGTGGCGATTGTGCGTACCGGCATTGAGTGCAGCCCCTGTTTTGAGCGCACCTGCCGTTTTGGTCATTATGATTGCCTGCGTCTGCTCAAGCCGCAGGTGGTGCTGGATGCGCTGGAGCAACTGGTCGGCACCCCGGTGGTTTTGCAGGAGCTGGACTGAATGCGTGTGCTGCTGATCAAAACCTCCTCGATGGGTGATGTGATTCATACCCTGCCGGCGCTGACCGATGCGCAAAATGCCATCCCCGGCATCCGTTTTGACTGGGTGGTGGAAGAAGGCTTCACTGACATACCTGCCTGGCACCCGGCGGTGGACAACATCATTCCGGTAGCCATTCGCCGCTGGCGCAAAAACCTCTGGAAAACCTGGCGCTCGGGTGAATATCGGCGCTTCAAACAGCGTTTGCGACAGGAACAGTACGATCTGGTCCTGGACGCCCAGGGGCTGACCAAAAGTGCCTGGCTGACCCGTGGCCTGTCCGCATCGGTGGCCGGGCTGGACAAGGCCAGCGCCCGCGACCCCTTTGCCTGCCGTTTTTATGATCACCGTTATCATGTGGACTGGGGCCTGCATGCGGTAGAACGGCTGCGCAGCCTGTTTGCCCAGGCGCTGGGCTATGTCAAACCGGACAGCTCCGGTGATTACGGGCTGGACCGCAACGCACTGGCGGCGCAGTTAAAAGATGCACCGGACAAGCCCTGGCTGATGTTTCTGCACGGCACCACCTGGGCCAGCAAGCACTGGCCCGAAGCAAACTGGCGGGCACTGGCCGAATACTACAGTGCGCAGGGTATTCCGGTACGGCTGCCCTGGGGGAACACCACCGAACATGAGCGGGCGGTGCGTATTGCTGATGGCTTGCCCGGCGTCGAGGTGTTACCCCGGCTCAAGATTGCCGAGATCGCCAGCTGGCTGGCCGGAGCCCGCGCCTGTGTGGCGGTGGATACTGGGCTGGGGCATCTGGCAGCGGCGCTGGATACACCTTGCGTGTCCTTGTATGGGCCGACCCTGCCCAGCAAAGTGGGCGCATACGGCAACAGCCAGGTGCACCTGTGTGCCAGCGGCCCGCTTGCCGGCAAAGGCGACAAACAGCAGCCCTGCTTTGACGGGCTCGACGCAGCACAGGTAATCACCGCACTGGAACCGCTTTTGGCCGCAGGAAACAACTAACCCATGCAACTGGCTTTTGTTCTTTATAAATACTTTCCATTTGGCGGCCTGCAACGGGATTTTTTGCGCATCGCGCTGGAATGCCGCCGCCGTGGTCACAAAATCCGCGTATACACCCTGAGCTGGCAGGGCGACATCCCGGATGGCTTTGATGTACGCATTGCACCGGTCAGGGCGCTGCTGAACCATCAGAAATACGCACGTTTTCAGGGCTGGTGGCAGGAAGATATCGGCAAGCAGCCGGTAGACCGGGTGATCGGCTTCAACAAGATGCCCGGGCTGGACATCTACTATGCCGCCGATGCCTGTTACGAAGAAAAAGTGCAGTCACAGCGCTCGGCCCTGACCCGCATGAGCGGGCGTTACCGGCATTTTTCCGCCTATGAAAAAGCCGTGTTTTCTCCCGGTTCCGGCACGCAGATATTGATGATTTCCGCCTTGCAACAACCGATTTTCCAGCGCTATTACAATACACCTGCCGAGCGTTTCCACCTTTTGCCGCCCGGCATTGGCCGCGACCGCAAGGCACCGGCCAATGCTGCAGAAATCCGCGCCATTTTCCGTCGTGAATTCAGGCTGGCCGACAATGACCTGCTGATTCTGCAGATTGGTTCAGGCTTCAAGACCAAGGGGCTGGACCGCAGTCTCAAGGCCGTAGCCAGCCTGCCGGCGCAGTTGCGTGAGCGGGTACGCATGTTGGTGATCGGGCAGGATGATCCCAAGCCCTTTCTGGTACAGATCAAGACACTGGGGCTGGGCAAACAGGTGGAGATCCTCAAGGGGCGTGACGACATTCCGCGCTTTTTGCTGGGCGCCGATCTGCTGATCCATCCGGCCTATAACGAAAATACCGGTACCGTCCTGCTGGAAGCACTGGTGGCCGGCTTGCCGGTGCTGGTGACGGATGTCTGCGGCTATGCCCACTATATTGGCGAGGCTGAAGCCGGCGTGGTGCTGGAAAGCCCCTTTGAGCAGCAGGCACTGAACCGTGCACTGGCGGGAATGCTGCAAAATCCGCAACAGCGTCAGCTGTGGTCGCAAAACGCCTTGCACTATGCACGTGATGCCGATCTTTACTCCATGCCGGAGCGGGCTGCCGACATCATTCTGGGCTGAGTCCGGGCGTGCCGGCGGTACGGCCGTTGCGCGCGGGGCCTGACCGCCTGCCCAGCGCAGTCTTTCGTGGAGCAGCGCTCCGCCATGCGCGAAAAGCCGGCGGCCTTTTGCCTGGTGGACCGGGGCTGGCGGCGGGCTTCAGCAATCAGGAAAAAAATCAGGTAAACTTGCACGCTTATCATTTTGTGACTCCCGACACCGATCACCATGCCAAGAATCTACGAAGAAATACCGGCCGAACGTCCGGCTACGCCCCTGCTTGACCAGATCGACACGCCACAACAACTGCGCGAACTGGCCGAGAAGGACCTGCGACAGCTGGCAGACGAGTTGCGGCTGTTTTTGTTATGGAGCGTAGGCCGTACGGGCGGACATTTTGCCGCAGGTCTGGGTGTGATCGAATTGACGGTGGCATTGCACTTCGTGTTTGAAACCCCGGTCGACCGTTTGGTCTGGGATGTCGGGCACCAGGCATATCCGCACAAGATTTTGACCCACCGTCGCGAGCAGATGCTCAGCATGCGCAAAAAAGGCGGGCTGAGCGCCTTCCCCAAGCGGGAAGAAAGCGAATACGACTGTTTTGGTGTCGGACACTCCAGTACCTCAATCAGTGCCGCGCTGGGCATGGCGATTGCCGCCCGGGCCGCCGGTGATGCGCGCAAGCATGTGGCCATCATCGGTGATGGCGCGATGACCGCCGGCATGGCGTTCGAGGCGCTGAACCATGCGCCGGACACGGGTGCCGACATGCTGGTGATCCTCAACGACAACGACATGTCCATCTCCAACAACGTCGGTGGGCTGTCCCAGCACCTGGCCAGGCTGATGAGCGGTCGCACCTATACCAGCATGCGCGAAGGCAGCAAGCGCATTTTGTCACTGGTGCCGGGCGTCTGGGAGCTGGCGCGCAAGACCGAAGAGCACGCCAAAAACATGATTTCCCCCAGTATCCTGTTCGAAGAGCTGGGCTGGAACTATATCGGACCGATTGATGGCCACGATCTGCCCATGCTGGTGGCCACATTGCGCAACATGAGCAACCTGAAAGGGCCGCAGTTTCTGCATGTGATCACTAAAAAGGGCAAGGGGCTGGCACCGGCACAAGAATCGCCGATTGCCTATCACGCCATCAACGCCCACGACCACATCAAAGACCGGACACCGCGCTATTCACATATTTTTGGCCGCTGGCTGTGCGACATGGCTGCTGCCGATGAACGCCTGTTCGGCATTACCCCGGCGATGAAGGAAGGCTCTGATCTGATTGCCTTCAGCGAGCAATATCCTGAGCGCTATTTTGATGTGGCGATTGCCGAGCAACATGCCGTAACTCTGGCCGCCGGTATGGCCTGTGAGGGCGGCAAACCGGTGGTGGCGATTTATTCCACCTTCCTGCAGCGCGCCTATGACCAGCTGATTCACGATGTCGCCCTGCAAAATCTGGATGTGCTGTTTGCCATCGACCGTGCCGGGCTGGTCGGTGAAGATGGCGCTACCCATGCCGGAAGCTTTGACCTGTCGTATATGCGCTGCATTCCCAACATGGTGATCATGACGCCCAGTGACGAAAACGAGCTGCGCCTGCTGCTCAACACCGGCTATCACTATCCGGGACCGGCAGCGGTGCGCTATCCGCGCGGCACCGGTCCCAATGTGGCGGTGACCGAAAGCCTGGACGCTGTGGAAATCGGCAAGGGCGTAGTGCGCCGTCAGGGCGAGCAGGTGGCCATGCTGGTATTTGGCACGCAGCTGGCCAATGCCTTGCATGCAGCCGATGGCCTGAACGCCACGGTCGCCGACATGCGCTTTGTCAAACCGCTGGACGAAGCGCTGGTACTGGAGCTGGCCGGTAGCCACCAGTTGCTGGTGACCATTGAAGAAAACGCCGTGCAGGGCGGCGCCGGCAGTGCCGTCACCGAACTGCTGCACGCCCGGGGCATCACCCTGCCGGTCCTGCAACTGGGACTGCCGGACGTCTATATCGACCATGGCGACCAGACGCAAATGCTGGCTGATTGTGGTTTGAGTGCGGACGGGATTGCGGTGGCCATTGAGGGGCGCCTTCGCGACGGGGAATAGTTTTTGCCTGCGGTGTGGCAGTGTGGGCGGGGCACTACGCAAAGCTGACGCTACCCGCACCGAAGCAAGCTTCGGCACGGGCGCTAATGCTTTGCTCCGGCCCCGCCCACACTGCTGATACACCTTGGCGGGTGGGGAGAGGGAGGCCCGGCTGCTGTCGCATGCCTGAATACGCTAGCACCAGGTTTTCATGCCATCCAGTTGTGCATGAGCAATCTTATGGCCTGCAACGGCTGTCCGGCTACGCCAAACCATGGCTGCCTTCTCACACTGTTTAACGCCTTGGGCTGTTTGATATAGAACACTCAGGCGGTGCATGGCATCAGGGTGTTCTTTTTCAGCGGCAAGGGCAAATCAGCAGGCAGCCAGCCCCGGATTTTCCTGCTCACGCAGAAGAATCGCAAAATCAGTTTGGCAAGACAGGAGTTTGCCCAACAGTTTGCCTGGGAAAACTTTGGTCAGGCAGTCGCCGCAGCTTGCACCACTTAGCGCCTAAAAAAATATTTCTGGCCACTGGCTGATACCGGACTACACTCAAGCAAAGGAATTCCCCAAACAGGCAAAAGGAGCTTGCATGTCTGACCCAAACAACCCCGCTGCTGATTCCGGTATGGCTGTCAGCGACCATGACAGCCCCTGGAAATCGGCGATTGAAGTGTTTTTCCAGCCCTGCCTGGAGTTGCTGTTTCCGCAGGTGGCTGCCCGGCTGGACTGGAGCCATGAACCGGCCTTCATGGATACCGAGCTGCAAAAACTCACCAGCGACAGCAGCGACACCCGCCGGCATGTCGACAAACTGATTCGTGTGCGTACGCTGGGCGGCGAGTTTCACTGGATCCTGCTGCATATCGAGGTGCAGGGCGAGCCGGAAGCACAGTTTACCCGCCGCATGTTCACCTACTATTACCGGCTGATCGAACGCTTTGACGAGCCGGTCGTCAGCATG
>JAAYFD010000011.1 GCA_012728415.1 Gammaproteobacteria bacterium | reverse complement strand
TCTTAATCCCCTTTAAACGGGGAATGGGTTCGAACCCCTACTGGTGCTTATACTACTCTACTTAAACGGACTTAATCCCCTTTAAACGGGGAATGGGTTCGAACGTTGAACACTCCCTCATAGATACTAACTGGGTAGACTTAATCCCCTTTAAACGGGGAATGGGTTCGAACGGGCGATAAAGGAGATCCTGGCCCTAAAGGTGAAGACTTAATCCCCTTTAAACGGGGAATGGGTTCGAACCTTGCCGCTTTTTATTTGCTGCAAAATCAATACCTTGCGATACTGTTTTTGCTGATCATTTTTTGACCACGAAGTTGTACAAAAAATAACCAATTTTTAAAGAGCTGCGAGAGCGATGCTACAACAAAAAAGCATAGTGTGCCAGCCAGCTGGAACGTGCCAAGCTTAGGCCGAAAATCTCGGGAGCACGGGTAGCCCGCGAACCACAAGCTTGTGAAATTATTTTTTCTGCATGGCAATGCGATCATGGCACTCAACAAATCATTCAGTCAGTGAGGTAGAACCATGACACAGCAAAATTATGATTCAGCTTACAGCGACGGTGCATTTTGGAACAAGGTCAAGGGTTTCGCTAAAAAGGCTGGCCGGGCAGTGATTGAATCGGCCTTGCAGCTGTATTATGCCTTGCAGGATGCGGACACCCCGCTTTGGGCTAAAACCATCATCATTGGTGCGCTGGGTTACTTTATCTCGCCAGTGGACTTGATTCCGGACTTGTTTCCTGTGGTTGGTTACAGCGATGACTTGGCCGTTTTGGGCGGTGCGTTGGCTGCTGTTTCTGCGCATATCAAGGCAGAGCACAGAGCGCGTGCTTTTGAGACAGCCAGGCGCTGCAGGCTGTATGCTAGTGAAAGTTGAAAGGCAGCAGTTGCTGTAATAGCTGTAAGCGCTGACTGTGGTCTGTTGCCTGTGCCAACTCAGTCAGCAGTACTGCCGGGTAATGTGCGGCCACTGTCGTGCTTCCGGTTGGCAACTCCACAGGCAGGTTGAGGCTGCAGGCCAGCGCATGTAGACAGTGCCCCATCCATACCAGCATGGGCTGGCCTGCATCCATACAATCGTCTACTGCCATTTGTAGCAATTCGCTAGCTGCGTCATTCTCGCCTTGTTGTTGCAACAGCCAGCCGCGATAGGCCTCTATCAGCATCCAGGGGTGGCCATTACCACTTTGCCAGCAGCTTTGCTCAGCCAGGTAAGCTTGGCGTTGCTCACTCAGGTCTGGTTGGTTGACTAGAAGGCGTAGCAGCAGGTAGTGCGGAAAACGGTTGACACTACCGCTGCGTGCCAGCCTGGCAGTTGCTTGTTGGCCGCTGCTTGTAGTGGCCTGGTTAACCAGTTGCAGGGTTTGGCTGGCAGCTTGCTCGTGCTGCATATCCTGCATGACTATAGCCTGGTAAATGCTTGTTTGAGTGCTTTCGCGGCTTCGCTGTTGCGGATCGCTAAGCCGCTCAAGGGACTTCAGGGCTTGAGCAAAGCTGTCGAGAGCCGCTTGATGCTGGCCCTGAAAGGCTAGTAGCTGGCCTTTAGTCGAGTGCAGTTTGGCATGATTAAGCAGACCAGGAACGGCAACTGGGTATGCCAGCCATTCATCCAGAAGTGGCAAAGTGCTTTTGAAGTCATATAAGTGGCTGCTGCGTACGCTGGTACGCAGCACTGCCTGGCACGCTGCTTCGGGACACTCGTCGCTTAGCTCCTTGATGAGGGGCAGTAACTTGGCAATTTGATCCAGCCCGGTGGCTCCCTCATGGTTGCTGGCAGCCAACTGCAAGGAGTAGTGCTCCAGTAGGAGGTGGGCGGGCAGTTGCTGATTGCTGTTTTGATAGCTCTCCAGCCAGCCCAGGGCAACGCGCAGGCTAGCCGGAGTAAAGTCTTTACGGTTGAGGCGCTGTCGGACTTCATCCAGGCAGGCAAGCCAGAGTTGCGGGTTGATGCGACTGTGCTCCCCCAGCTGCTGTAGCAAATCATGCAGCAGAGAGTGTTCAGGCTCGTCCAGACTGGCAGCGCAGAGTTCAAACCAGTTATAGCCATTGACTTCTTGCCCGCTGTTAATGCTGCGGTAGATATCCTCAACCCGGGTTAGGTCGCTGGTTTGTAGCAGGCAGTTCCCACGCCAGCCAGTACGGGCCAGTAGTTGCCGTTTGACCGAGTCTTTGCTGCCCCAGACGTTGGCGATCACATCGACATAGCCGTTGTAAGGGTGGTCTTTGTTCATGATGTGCAGGCTCAGATGCAGGTTCTGAAAGCGTTCAGGCAACAAGCGCTTGAGTTCGCTGTCCAGGGTGTCCTGCAGGGCTTGCAGTTGTTCGTTGCTGTCGTAAGGAGGCCGGGCCTCAATGTGAATTCTTACACGGCAGGGTTTGTCGTCACCCATTGGCAGCATCAGCAGGCTCCATCGCATTAACTGATGAACAGCGCTCATCCAGTTATAGCTGAGCAAGTCCTGCTTGAGCGTGGCACCCAGGATGCCACATTTGCTATGGGTGATATCTCTAAGAAGGTCTTGGATTTTACTGTGTGAAAGATCTACAGCATGGGTTTTCGAATCCAGTGGTTGTAGCTTGCTGCTTTGGGGCAGGGCAAGGGCGATGATGCGGCCCAGGGTGGTATCGCTTTCGTTCAGTGTTTTGGCATCGGCAGAAAAATTGCTGCCGGTTTCATCAATATAAATATCCCACTGCCCACATGGCTTTTGCGCACGCAGGCTTTGCGGGTGTAAACCGTTTTGCAGCTGGGTGTACGGCAAGGTGATATTGAAACCACGGTTTTGCTTGAACTGCTGTTTTTTGTTTTCACGAAATGCCAGAGTCTTGTCCAGAGTGAGCTGTAAATGCCGGCCAATTCGTCTGGGCTGACTTTCTACCTGCTTGTCTACCCAGGTCTGTAGCTCTTCATGTGGTGTGCCGGAGTTGATTTTCTTTAGTAGTGCGGCAGCTAGGTTAGTGGCATGCCGGCCTTGGCGCATGGCTGTTTCGAGCTTTTGTAATTGATCCGGATACCCCAGAGTACGCTGACTGTAGTTGTCGAGTAGCCGGGCTGCGTCTTGCTCGGCTTTGCTTTGGTTATTCTGGTTGAAGATAAAGGCTTTGAAAAGCTCATGCTGCCATGTTTGTACTTCGTTATAGGTGGGTGCGGGCGGTTTTTTAGCTGCAGTTATCTGCCTGGGTTCAGCGGGCTCCACTGACGAACCTACAGGCTCTGTAATGACCGGTGTCGGGCTTGCTGTTGGCGCTGGGCTTTCTGGGTGTTTCTTTGGTTCAGGAAGCTGCAGGGCAGGATTGGGAGCAGCCTGATCCAGGCTGATTGTAAAAGCTTCAAGCTTGGCCTGATACAGATCCAGCTCGTCTGCACTGAGTTCCCGGCCCCGGGCTGTTTCGGGCAGCATGAGTGACAGGTTCCAGTAGTTTGCGCCTTTGGCGCAGACCTCTGCAGCAAGGTTGACCGGCAGCGAGCCAATGACGGTGTCGCCAGGCTGAATGGGTTCGTTGTCTAGGTGGGTAAGGTGATGATCAAAATGAATATCGTTGCTTTGCATCCAGTGCAACGCACCAGGGTGGCGACTGATAAACCAGGTAGTCATAGTTGATAGGCCTTTTGGTAAGCGGTTTCGATCAGTTTCATGGCGGGGATGTGATCCCAGTATGTGCTGGTATGCCAGTGGTTGTTGCGAATATCGCTAGCAAAGCTGTCAAGTTGCAACGACATAGCTTGGAGCCAGTCGCGCTCACCTTGCCAGACAGTTTGCCCGTTTTTTTCGACCAGGTTGCGGTTGGCAAAGTAAATACCTTGATCGGTCTGAATACGGATGCCTTCACTTTTCTGTAGTTTGCCTTGAGTGTCTGGCTCGCCACCCAAGCGGGCATCGAGCGAAAACCAACAGTGTTCGTTACGTCCAAGTAGCTGGGCAGAGTCATCAATCTCACCTGCATGACAGCGCTGGCTATCACGCCATAGGGTACAGTTAATCAGTTCGATCGAACCCAGGTAAAAGTGGAGCAAGTCAACCAGGTGATAGCCGGCATCGAGCAAAATACCACCGCCTGATTGGCTTTGATTGCTACGCCAGCCACCTTTGATTTCGTTCCCGGACTGGCGGCCCAGGTGAAGCCAGGTATGGACTTCCTGAATATTTGCAGCATCTGACTGCAGTAGCTGTTTCAAGTGCTGATAGCTTGGGTGGTGGCGTCGCTGGATGGCTGTTTTGAGGCGCTTGTGCCCCAGCTGTTCTTGCAGCTGTCGTGCTTCGTCCAGCGTGCGGGCCAAGGGTTTTTCTTTGAGCACGGGTAGCTGCATGCTGGTGACCACTGGCCAGATTTGTGCATAGCAATGGTGCGGCAGGCAGAGTACAAGAGCGTCCAGTTGTAGCTTTTGGCTATTGGCTGCCAGCTCTTCGATGCTGGAAAAAACCTTCATGTCGGGATAGCTGCTACGGGTATGTTCTTGTTGCTTGGGACTGGCGTCTACACCGGCGACAAAACGTGTGTGGCGGCTGGCGGCCATGCCCAGCAGGTGTTCCTGGCCTTGGTTGCCCAGGCCGACCATGGCCAGCCGCAGGGTGTTAGTGTCCATACATGCTGCCTGCGGTAAGGTCGAGAATGCTGCCCGTCAGATAACTGCTATCAGGGCCAATCATAAAAGCCAGGGTGCGTGCGACTTCGTCCGCTTGGCACAAGCGTTTTAAAAAGCTGCTTTGAGCAATACCGTTTTGCTTTTCCTGGCTCCAGTCAGAAGTCATTTTGGTGATGGTGGGACCAGGTAGAAGCAAGTTAACCCGGATATTGTCTCCTCCCAGATTGCGAGCGGTAGACATGGTCAGCCCTTGCAGTGCAGCTTTGCTGGCAGCATAGCTGGGCTTGCGAGCGCCAATCAGGCCAACGGGAGAGCCGACGTTGACAATGCTGCCGCCACCGGCGCTGGCCATCAGCGGCGCGACCAGTTGCGTGAGTTTCATGGCTGGCGTGACGTTGATGGCAAAAGAGTCGTACCAGTCCTCATCAGTGAGCTGATCAATGCTGTCGCCAACTGAGCTGCCAACCAGGTTAATCAATGCAATGGGTGCGGGCATACCCTGCAATGCAGCCGCGGTTTGTTCGATAAGAGCAGGAGCACGTAAATCGCAAGCCAATGCTTTGTAACGGGGGGAGTCATGCAGAGCAGCCAAGTCTTGGTGGCCGCGATCAATTGCCAAGATATGCCAGCCTTGAGCATGCAAGTGCAAACAGGCAGCAACACCCATGCCGCCATTCGCTCCGGTGATGACGGCAGTTTTTTGTAGGTCTGTTGTTTGTGAGTCACGTGTCATATGAAAAATACCTGTCGATGCTGAATGAGTGAGTCGGCTTGTAGTTGCGGCCTGAATAGTTGAGCGCCCATGTCGTGCAGGCAAAGGTCTTGCCATTGGTGGTTGATTACACTGCTGCTGGGTGGGGCTGCATGTAGCTGAAACTCCGATAGCTGCAGGCCAGGTAACTGAGCTCTGTCATTTAGTAAAAGACTGTGCAGTGAGAGCGCCCAGTAATACTCGGCAGGGTGGTTCTTCAGGAATTCACAAGCCTGCTCTGCCAGTGCGGCAGCAAGCTCATGATGGGCGAGCTGCATTGCCGCCAGGGAACGCCCCAAGGCCAGTAGCCCCAGTGGAACTTGCTGCAAGGGGCTTTCTGCCGGGCTGTCCGGCTGAAACTGAAGAAGCTGGCAGACGTCAACGTCCGGCTGTTGCCGATCAAGATAGAGAAACTGTAAGCGAGCCATGCTGTGCAGAATACTGGTCATATCACCGGTATCCTGGGCTAAATAATAGCTTTGCATGAGTAGCTCTTCGGCAGCCGCTTGATCACGCGTGGTGTTAAGGCGCATCAGGGCGGTAGCCAGATAATTCATTTGCCGTGAGCGCTCGCCAGCACCTGGTGGCAGTAGCTGGTGAGCAGTGTTCAGGCAGAACAGTGCTTGCTGGTTATGCCCGGCGCGGACAAACAGGTCACCCAGGGCGCCAAAGCTGCGCACGGTATCGTAAAGGCGGTCATGCAGACGGGACAGATTGGCAGCATAAAGCAGCCAGTCCCGGGCGGTGGCAAAGTAGCCGCTGCGGGTATAAAGCCGACCCAGACCAAGCCCGGCATCAATGGCTAGTGCGGCATCCTCTGCTGGGTCAAGCTCTGTGTGACAACTGGCAAACAGGACATTGGCTTGCTCTAGCTGGCCACGGTTGTAGGCCAGCCAGGCCTGCCAGCAATCAGCATAGGGCTTGGGCAGCTGACAGATGTTGTCAACGGCAATATCTTTTTTGGCCAAGAAGTCGAGCCAGAGTTTGAGGGATGGGTCCCTGACCTCTTTTGCATAGCGTCCGGTACGACCGAAATGCCCTTGAAAGGAAGCCTGGTTAAAGGCTTCCTGTTGTTTGAATAGCTCGAAATTTGAATGTGCCATCTGGATTTACTTGCTTGTATTGATGATGGTGATGCTGTCGGCGGGAATATCCAGAAAGAAGGGCTGCCCGGATTTTCTGTTCCGATTGTGAATGCCGAGCTTGGCGGCCAGTTCAATCCCCAGGCTGTTTTCCAGCTCGGCTTTAAGCTTTGCCTTGGTTTGCTCGAAAAACTTTTTGCCAATATCAAACTCTTTTGCTTCCAAGTAAAAAACATCACGAAGCTGGTTGTAAAACACCATAAACTGAGATGCCAGCTTGCTGTTATTTTGAAGAGCTTCAGTGGCAGCGTCAGGAGTGTCCATCTCGACAGTCAGTCCGGTTAAACCAACTTCACCGTTCTTTTGAGCCTGGGCAAACATACAGAAAAAAGCAAATTCTTTGGGCGCAAGACGATCTACTACAAACTTGTCGTTAACAACAAGTGTTTTGTTGGCGACATCGAGGCTAATGGAGATGTCATTGGCTGCTTCGTTGATCTTGTTTACGGTGTCAATAAAGCTATCGGTTCTCAGTTGGTGGCGTTTTTTGATGGCATCCTTCATACGTACAAAAGGAATTTCGGCAAGCCATATCTTGGCTTTGCTCGCATCCCAGACGCGGTTATCTCTGTCTGTTACAAAGGTGGACTTTGGCGTGGGGTAGAAAAAATCCTGAATATTTTCGAAACGCTCGTCAACCAGCACATGTGACATGCGGTCTTGAGCACGACCATGCAGGGAAAGCGCATAACCAGCATAAAACCCCATGGTTTTGCGACCGCCTGCAATGGAAACATGCAGGCAGGTATTTTCTTCAGAAGTAAGCTTGCGTATGCGTTCGTTGATCTGGTCGGCAGCGCGCTCGTTATCTTCCGGGGTTTTCAGGTCAACCAAAGCCGCACCTGCATCATTTTCTTTGATGCTGTGCATGCAGCTTTCATCAAAGGTCATATTGGCTAGCTGCGGGAAACTGGCCTTGAACTTTTCCAGCACACTGCTTTCCAGCAAGCGGGAGCGGATTTGGTTAAGCCCATGCTCGGTGCTTAAAACCTCAACCCGGTCAGGGACCCAGCGGTCTTCCACGTCCAGCTCCGGATCGCAGGCTAGTGCCCAGATAGTTTCAGTGATGATGGCTGGCGTCATGCCGGTGACGAGAAAAAGCACGTTTTGAGACTTGGCTTGCATGTTGTATTCCTTATCAAAAAATCTGGATCGATAGTAAGTGATTGAGCAAAGGGTATCCATAGCAGCAAGCTTGCGCATCAGATTAACCAGGCTGTGTCAGCTCACAGGCAGCAAGGGCAATACTGCAGTCGTCACCGGTAGTGCCTTTGGTAAAATCATCAGCATAAAAAGCACGTACCAAGGTGCGACGTTTAAGCTTGCCGCTGCGTAGCTGGTCCAGCCAGTCAGATACCCGGCAAGCAACACGGCTGCCATCATTGGCGACCAAACGGTCTGCTGCCCCGTCGCTCATCGCAGCCAGGCCGGTTAATAGTGCGCTAGGATAAAGTCCTGATTGAACGTCGCTAGGCTGCAGGTGATCATCCACAAAGGTGGTCAGGTTTGCGAACTCGCCTTTGCCAACTTCACCTAGGGTAAAAAGCTTGGATTGGCGCTGGCCACCGTTTAGGCTGATTTGCTCCCCAACCAGAGCGCCATCACCAATTTTTAGCCACAGTGTGTTGTGTTTGCCATGCACTGCCAGCAGCAAGGTGCAACGAAAATACTTCAGAGGGCGTCTGTGCTGACTGGAAAGATCCTGCAAAATTCCAAGCGCATGCTTAACCAGGAGCAAGCTAAAGTCGCGGGATTTTTTCTCATCGAGTTCAGGTCGATCCAGCAGTATGGAAGCCTGTTGTTCCAAGGTGTTGAGCAAGCGGGAAAGCCCTGTAACTAAAGCTTGAGCGCCGATTTCAGATACTGCGCTACTTCCAGCACCGTCAGCCACAATTACGAGCGCACGTGGCTTGCAGCTTGCATTGGCACTGTCTTGGCATGGTAGAGGTGAGGCTGCATCACGGTGTGCCAAGCCGACAACGGCTTCTGCCAGTGCTTGCCAATGAACCCCGGGCAGCATGTTGCGCACAGCAGGTTGCTGCTGTATAAGCTGATCCTGCTCGTCTGACTGCGTGATTTCTGTAGCGATTGCATCAGCGACCTTGACGCTGGATATATCAGTGCACCCTTGGCTTGTTTCTAGTTGCTCTGGCTGGGTTTTTGACTCGGATGCTGGCAGAGTTACGGGTGGTTCCTCACCACTTGTGACTGGGTCATGTTCGGCTTGCTGTGCAGCACTGCTTCGCATTTTATCTACTGGCGTGGTAACCAGGCTGGCAGTGAGCTCAGCTGTCAACTCACCAGCGGATGGCACGAGCTCCGTAGGCTCGGACTGTTTTTTTTCTGTACTTTTTACAGGGTCTAAAGAATCTACAGGCTGTATTGTATGCACCTGAGCCTCATTAGCGGCAATTGCAGAGTTTGTTTGTGGCTGGGTTGGCTCAGCGTTCTTTTTTTTCAAGGTCAAGGTTCCGCAGGCTTTGGATGATTTGCTGTTTTGATCGCGCATAAAAATCTCCTGAATATATTTAGGCCTGGGTCACGCTTACACTTTTACCACGGTATTCTTTGGGTTTTGGCTGTTGCGGCCTAATGGCCACTTCGTGCCAGCCTTTGTCCATTTCCTGCCGATATATGCGCAGCACCTGTTGCCACTCATCTACGCTGGCACGTTGTGCTGGGTCCCGGGCTCCCTCAGTAAAGGTGCGGATAAAGACTGACTTGACCCGGTGGGGCATATGGCTCCAGATGTTGTACCAGTGGCCCTTGGGAATGCCACGGTTGCCTGTGCCATACGGGAAGTTGCCCTTTTTTAGATTGGTTACAGGGTCCGCACCACCCACAATGTCATAAGGATGCCGACCTAACATCAGACACTTGAACAGGGTGATAGCAATGGAAAAGTATTCACTTTCAAGAGTGCGCTTAACCTGAGAGAAATCTTTCCCATGCTGTTCTAGGGGTGTCATGTCAGGGCTACCCACCGGGCAGGGGAAAACCGTGCCGTTGACTGTAATTTGGTAGCTGTCGCAGTCAATAAAAAAGACTTTATTGCTGGTTGAGTCGCAGATGAAGTTGTCCAGGTTGTAATCACCAATCATCACTGCATTTTTATGCAATATTTTAATTTGCTTGAGCATGCTAAGCAGGTAATCAACCAGCTGACGACGATCCAGGTTGGGAAAGTGTTTTTGGAAAAGTACAGCGTGTGCCATGCGGCTCATGGGTTTTCCGCTGGCACGATACATGGCATAGCCTAGCCATTTTTGTTGTTGATCAAACACATTAATTAACGGCCAGCTCAGATTTTTATCGTTAAAAAGTTTTTCAACGCCCTGCATGGCTGCTATTTTTTCCTGCAACAGGGGGCCGCGTTTTTCCAAAATCTGTGAGTGATAAATTTTTACGATCACATCATTGCGCTGCTGCAACCCATAAACTGTGCCTTCGCCACCGCGCCCTAGCTCGGATAAAAGCTGTTGTGATTGATGCCTGGCGTCGTAAACAGTGCTGTATGGCATGATTGTATTCCTCACAGGTTTAGAAAAATAAAGTGCCATCCTTGGCTGCTCCGTCCGTGTTACTCACCTAGATGCTGGCCCAGGAATCCATGGGGGGTAAATTGACAGTTGAGGTGGTCGAAGCGGAGTTGGAGACACGGCTCATGCTGGCTGACAACCATTCGAAGAACTCGTGAAACTTAAGGCCATCCAGCTTTAGTGCCGGGCGGTTACTGAACATACCGAGCGTACCCATATCCGCACCATCCACCCCTACCACCAGTGAGACCAACTTGCTCTGCTCGGACATTTGTTTCGCGCGGGCAGCAGCTACCTGCCAAGAATCGTTCGGTGCACCATCACTGATCATTACCAGCCAAGGCTGAAAGTAAGCTACACCACTGTTCTGATACTCCTGCTTACGTTCTTCCAGCAGATTAAGAGCCATGTCTACTGCACCACCCAGGGGAGTCATGCCGTTGGCAGAAAAAGACTGTATGCTTTCGATACTCATGGCACTGGTAAAGGGAAGCTGTTTACTTACGCTGCTTCCAGCGGTAATTACCGCGACTTCGACAGAGCAAGCTGCAACCTCATCATCGTTAAGAGCCTGAATGAAGTGCTGTACACCGGCATTAAGCTGGCTGATAGGTTCACCGTTCATCGAGGATGAAGTATCCAGCACCAGCACACATGGGCAGCGTGGGGATGGGTTGTCGATCAGGTCGTTGGCGGAAATAAGTGAAGAATTATTCATGATGTCACCTCGTGAAGTAGCTTGAGAAAATTTGTTAATGGACTGGGTAAAAATGCTTAAGTACGTCATGGTGCGCATCTCACACAGTGAGTGTTGAATACAGTTTGCTAAATTTTGTCCGGTATCAGAGGTTCGGCAAGCTTGCGCTCAAGAGTTATAACAAGTGTGAACCAGCGTGGTTGTGCTCTTCTGGTGACGGGCTTGTTTGTGTTGGGGCCAGTATCCGGCAGCGAAGGAAGAGTGTCTTGAGCGGCAAGCTTGCCGTCGGCGCAAGCGTTTGGTGATTGGGGGTGTGTCGCGTCAATAGCAAACATTGATCCTGAGCCTGCAATCAGTGTTGACAATGTGGCACTATGACAGCCTGTCAAAAAAGCGATGCTGGAAAATAAGGCTTGAATTGCTAATGGGTGCGATATCACGTTTCAGGATAGATGCCAGCCCTTTGTCGGCACTTACACTTCCGGATTTTTCCGGCAGCATGTTGCGCGGGGCGCTAGGGCACGCTTTAGCTCATGTCAGCAGCGAGGCCTATGGTGCTTATTTTGCAACCGGTGCCGGTCATGCCTTTATCATTACCCCTCCATCTCCCGGCAAGCTTGCCGCCGGTGAGGTTTTTTCTTTTTTTGTTACCCTGCTTCACAGTGAAGCTGATGCACAAGGATATTTCTTTGATGCTCTTGAACTGGCTTTGCGTAAAGGTTTGGGTCCGTTACAAGTGCCTTGTCAGATGCTGGCCTGTACCTGGCAGCCTGATGAGTTGTCCAGATTGGGGGTGCGTTTTCGGCTAGAGCTGACTAGCCCGTGGTTTGTGAAATTTCAGGGTGAGCCAGTGATGGCACACCAGTTTGGCCTGGATAACCTTTTGATTTCAGCGGCACATCGCCAGCGTCAGCTGGTCAAGCGTGGCTATTTGATAGCCGAGCTGCCGACTAACCTGCAGTTGCTGGAATGCGTGCAGGCGGCCAGTTACCAGCAGCAGCTACGAAATGTGATTGGTGAGCGTCGTTCCCAGCGCCAGAAGACCAAGCATCGCCTGCAAGGGGTTATTGGGCACATCGATATTGAGCTACAGAATCAGCAGCACTTGTACATGATTGCTCCGGTATTACATCGCGCCCGCTGGCTGCATGGCGGGGCCAAGGTCAGTTTTGGCCTGGGGGCATTAGATATTAAGTCACTGGGGTCCTTGGACTCACAGTTAAAACAACTCCATCACCTTGCTACAGGAGCGGCATTATGAGTCGAGTGGTTTATGCATTCGAGCTGCGGGGTATTCAGGGATACCTGTTTAATACCGGGCGCTTGAAAGACATGATTTACGCCAGTGAATTGATTGACTATGTGCTCAGTCAGCCGCTGGATGAAGCGCTGTCCGCTGTGGGAGCAGATCCCGAGCGGGCCCAGCCCAGACGTACCGGTGGTGCGGCTTACCTGGTCATGGACAGCTTGGAGCAAGCACAGCGCATGCGTGATCTCTGGACGCTGAGCATCCTGCAATTGCTGCCGGGTATCGAGCTCGTGGATGCCGTAGCCAGTGCAGATAGTGTAAGGCTTGCTGTTAAAGCTGCTCTGGACGAATTGCAGGTGGCACGTAACCGCCCGTTTGCCCGGTTGCCCGCCGCTAGCCCACTGAGCGCCCTGGCCCCCAGAACCGGGCTGCCGGCGGTCGGCAAGGAGCGTGGTGAATCGCTGGATGCCAGCACTGCAACGCGTCGGGAAGTGCAGCGTTTGGCAGGTGGCTTGACGGAGCGCTTTGGTGACGACAGCCTGCTGTGGCCGAATAATTTTGAAGAAGACAGCCACGAGTCGACCCGTTTCCGTCTTAACTCGGATAACTTTGTCGGCATGTTGCACCTGGATGGTAACGGCATTGGAGTAGTGCTGCGAGAGTTGAACCGGGCAGCGAGCCATCTTGATGACGACAGCTACATTGCTGTGTATCAGGCTTTCTCCACCGGCCTGGAAAAAGTCACTTGCCTGGCGGCTGAAAAAGCCACGGCTGAAGTGCTGGCTCCGGCCCGCTCTGAACGCAATGTAGTGCCAGCGAGGCCTCTGGTTCTTGGAGGCGACGACCTGAGTATTTTGGTGCGCTCAGACCTGGCCATGCCTTTTGCCATGTCGTATGCGCGGCACTTTGAAGAGCTGTCTGTTGGCTTTATTCAAGAGTTGAAGCAACAGCTGGGTAGCGTCGAATTTCCAGACAAACTCACCACCAGTGGTGGCTTGGTATTGGTTAAACCCGGGTTTCCGTTTTCGCAAGCGCTGGCACTGGCTGAAAGCTTTGCCGGAGTTGCCAAGGAAAAGGGCACGGACGCAGAGGGTAACAAGATGGCTGCGCTGTCCGTCTATCGTATTCAGGGCGCTGTGGGTGATGATGCCAAAGCGCTGTTTGAGCGGGAGCAAGTGACGGGTGATATTGAACTGAGCCTGCCGGCCTATGGTTTGACACAAGACAGTCGGGGCAAATTGCCGTCGTTGGCCGGGCTGCTAGAAATGGCTGACACATGCCTTTCACCAAAGTTTTCCAAGGCAAGACTCAGAAGTCTGGTCAGTCTGATGTACCAAAGCGACAGCCTGGCAAAGAGTGACTACCACCGCTGGCGCGACCTGATGCAAAAAGACGAGGGGCCGCTTTGGCAACGGTTTGAGAACGGTCTGGAAGCGTTGGTCGGTGAGCTGGAAAGAGATCTGCCATGCAGCCAGCAGGTGAACGATAACGGGCGCCGCAGCAGTCCGGCAAACGACTTGCTGATAGCACTGGAAAGCCTGATGGTCAGCCCGCTAAAACTCAACAAGGAGGCCAGTGATGACTGTGCGTAATGAATTACAGATTGATGTGCACGGGTACTGGCACGCTGGTTCCGGTCGCTCTGCCGGTGCACTGGCCGATGCCCTGGTACAAAAAAATGCTGCTGGTCTGCCGGTGGTTAGCGGGCGTCACATCAAGGGCTTGTTACGCCACGCTTTGAGCAAGGCACAAGTGCTTGGCTGGTTTGCTGATATGCAGTTGCCCGATGGGCCAGCCAGTGACCTGGAGACGCTGCTGTTTGGCAGCGCCAACCAGCAGGAAGGCCGCTTTGCCACCTTGCCCGGCATGCTGATTGTGGCTGATGCGGTAATGCCGGAGGCCGAGGCCAGTTGGCTGGCACAACCCGGGCTGGCGCATCTGCGTCAGCACTTGTATACCCAGGTGAGTTCTACAGCGATGACCGAACTGGGTACCGCCAAAGAAAATAGCCTGCGCAGCATTGAGGTGAGCTTGCCCTTGCGTTTGTTGTGCGGATTACAGCTGCAGGTGACAGCAGTGGATGAAGCGCATCGCCAGCAACAGCAGCAGTGGCTACAAAATCCGCAACCATGGCAGCAACTGATAGAAGCCAGCAGCATGCTGGATAGCCTGGGTGCCAGCCGCAGTCGTGGTTTGGGTGAAGCCAGTTTTAGCTGGCAGGCCAGCAAAGGAGGCAAACAATGAGCCAGACACTCCATTTTTCTATTAAGTTGCTGAGCAATTGCATTGTCAGCCAAAGCAGCGCAACTGCAGGTGATCATGATTGCCTGGACTACATTCCGGGAAGTGCGTTGCTGGGGGTGGCGGCCAGTCGCTTATATACAGAGTTGACCCCAGAGCAGGCCGACTTGCTGTTTCACAGTGGAACCGTGCGTTTCGGCGATGCCTTGCCCACGGATGGCCAGGAACAAGGCTGGCCAGTTCCGCTGTGCTGGCACCAGATCAAGGGCGAAAACATCTATGCTGCCGGTACTACCAGCAAGCGACTGGCAGCGACTGCCATTTTTGACCCTTCCAGAAGCAAGCCGGAAGAAGGCAAACAACCGAAGCAGTTGCGTGCAGGCCATGTAACCGCCAGCGGTCAATTGTTAATGGCGGAAAAAGAATACGAACTGAAAACGGCAATTAATGCACAAACCGGCGGTGCCGCGGAGTCGCAGCTGTTTGGTTATCAGTCACTCAAGGCGGGACAGCAGTTTGTATTTGCACTGACCATTGATGCTGGCGTGGATGCGGAGCTGGTGAGCCGTCTGGTAGCCAGTTTGAGCGGCCAGGTATTGCTGGGCCGCTCGCGCAGCGCTCAGTTTGGTCAGGCGTTTATTGAACAAACCAACGCAGCAGGACTGGCAGAGGCTGATGCCAAAGGTACAGAGCTGCGGTTGTGGTTGTTGAGTGATCTGGCTTTGCTGGATGACTTTGGCAATCCGTTGTTGACCCCTACAGCGAAAGCTCTGGGTTTGCCGGAGGGCAGCCAATGGCAGGAGCAAGGTTCCTTTATTCGGACCCGCAGTTACACGCCTTTTAATGCCAAACGCCGTAGCTATGACCCAGAGCGCCAAGTGATTAGCCGAGGCAGTGTGCTCGTATTAGAGTTGCCGCGTGCGTTAAATGAGCAAGAAGTGCAGGCCTTGCGCTTTGCTGGTCAGTATCAGGAAGCAGGTTTAGGCCATATATCGGTCAATCCGCAGTTGCTGACACAGGCGAGCCCGCAATTTGCTCCGCCGATGGCCGACGCAGTAGCAGCGCAGCCGGCAGTCAAGGAACCCGATAGTTTGCTCGTCAGGGTGCTTAGTGCACGGGCCGTAACTCAGGATGCGGGCGTTGCCGTAGAACATCACGCTGCTGAGTTGGTACGCAGTATTCAGCAAGCACTGCAAAGTGCTGCCCGCTGGGCAGGTCTGCCGGACGGCAGTTACCCGGCTGACATTCCGGCACGTACCCAATGGGGTGAGGTGCGTAGTATCGCACTGACGTATAGCCGACAGCCCAAACAAATGGAACATCAGCTGTTTGGTGCAGACAATGCACATGCGGTTATGCGTGAGCGTGAAGGGCAGGCTGCGTGGCGGCTGGAGTTGAATGCCAAAGAAAAACTGGCTGGTCGCATTCGCGAAGCGTTGAGCCATATTCCAGACGAACATAAAGGCCAGGCGCTGGCGCATGCCTGTACTCAACTGATGAGTGACAAGCGTTTAACCCAAACACAACAAGGAGGCCAGGCATGAACCCGAACAAACCTGTTTACCATCAGGCATTGGTAACCCTGCAGGCCCTGAGTGCACATGGTGTACGTAGTGGTGCGGCAGATTTTGTCCAGGATGTGGTCTTGTTGCGTGATGCCAATGGCCTGCCTGCGTTGCCGGGCACTTCACTGGCGGGTGTGTTGCGGCATTTGTACGCGGCGGAACATGGAGAAGAGTGCACAGATGCCCTGTTTGGTTTTGCCAGGGGCAGTACAGGTCACTGCAGTGCGATAACTGTTGGCTGGGGGCTGGTGCACGATAGTAACAACCAGGTGCTGGAAGGCTTGCGCGAGGATGTGCAGCAGGATCCGGTGCTGTATGAGCTGAGCCAGCCTCATCCGATTGTGCGTCAGCGGGTGCGCCTGGACGCCCGAGGCACAGCAGCTGATACTGGCAAGTTTGACGTGTCATTGATTCCGGCTGGCACGCGCTATAGCACATTGCTGGGTTACTGGAGCGATGGTAGCGAAGCCGAGGAGCAAGCCTGGAAAGACCTGCTGGGCTTGCTGTACTCACCCTTTTTCCGTTTGGGTCATGGCACTCGCAATGGGGCCGGCGTATTTGCCGTGCAAGCGTTGCATGCACAGCGTTGGGACTTGCGTGATGCGGACGGCAAAACTGGTTTTATTGGTCGCCCCCGCACTCGCATGCATGCACGCAAGCTGCCAGCAGTCGAAGTGCAGGCAGTAAGCAGTGGTTTGCAAGTCGAACTGGAGCTGACCAGTGAGGCAGGCTGGCGTATTGGTGGAGGCGATATACCGCTGGGCTTTACCGGTACTGAAACGCCCGACCTATTACCGCAGAGCGAATGGCGGATCGACTGGAAAGCAGACAAAGCCAGTATCGGCAAGCGTGTGCACTTGTTGCCGGCCACCGCTATTAAAGGGGCGCTGGTGCACAGGTTTGCCTATCACCATCGTTGCCTGACCCAAAACTGGGTCAGCGGCGAGCCTGAGCAAGCGCATGCCGAGCCTGCCGTGCAGGAACTGTTTGGCGTAGCGGGCAACCGTAACAGCGAAGGTCGTGCCGGGCTGGTATTCATTGACGATCTCTATCTGGAAAGCACCGTGGCCACCAGTCAGATGCACAACAAAATCGACCAATTTACCGGCGGTGTCATCAACGGTGCGCTGTATGAAGAAGGCTTGTTATGGCAAACGGACATCCGTTTATGCTTGCAACTTCAGAACAATCAACGCCTGCAAGCGTTGCCCGCAACTGCACGTCAAGCATTGCAGTTGGCACTGGAAGATTTGGCCGGCGGGCGCTTGCCGCTGGGTGCAAATGGTAGTCGTGGGCAGGGCGTGTTTATTGGCAAGCAGCCTGCACAGTGGTCCGATGGCGGCGTTTGGGTTGGGCAAGGAGAACAAGCGTGAGCAATTATCAGCAGTTAATCAGTGATTATGACGCCTACACGCAGGTATGCCCTGCCTTGTTTGGCGAGCAATGGCGGCCAGCCAGCCTGCAAAGCGTAGTTGTCGAACGCACCCGGCAGGAGCTGGATCGCACTGGGTTACAGCAGGCTCTTGGCCAACTGGGAGACGTTGAAGGGTGGATGCTGTTGTCGGATCAGAGAATAGTGCTGCAACAGCAAGCGGCTTCGCCTGAAGACAGCCTGGTGTTGTCTGCCGAGTTGTATCAGGAAGGACGCAGCGTGCGCGTGCGCCAGTTGCATGGTAATCGTTGGCTGCTGGTAACCACCTGCATTGTGCCTGATAGCGGCCAGTCGGGGACCCACCTTGCTACTCAAATCACACATTTGGCCAATGAGCCCGGCTTGGGCCGTCTTGAATATCAACAACTGTGGAGTCGTAACGAACAGGGTCGCCTGTATATCGAAGATGCAGTATTCACCGGATTTACAGGAGCCTAACCATGTTTGACTCTCCGTATAATTTTATTCCGGCGGCACCCTTTGTGCTGTACCCGGAGTGGGCGGCACAAGCCAGCCACGACCATCCATTTGCCGACGGGCTATGTGGTGAGCTGTCCATCCAGTTGAGCAATGAAACCCCTTTGTGCGTGGGTGGCCAGCAGCAGGAGGCGACCGCGCAAGCGGCTGGGCGTGTCCACTTTTACCGGACACCGGATAATCGGCTGGCAATACCCGGAAGTTCGCTTAAAGGCATGCTGCGCAACGCGCTGGCGCCCGTTGTGTTTGCCCGTATGGGCCAGGTTGAGGAGCGCAAGCTCAGCGTCAGGGATATCTCCGCCACTGGAACGTATTACCATCGCACTATCGTGCAACAAAAAGCTTCGGCAGGCTGGCTGCGTTTTCATGAAGGACAATGGCAAATTCGTGGTTGCAAACATGTGCGCATTCATCAGCGCGACATCATTGACCACTTGAAACTTTCGGAGCGTGACTGGAAGAATGCCGATACAGTAAAAAAACGCTATGCCCTTCTAAAAGGAATCAAGACGCTGCAATTTGACCAGGAGCCAGGCAATAATCTGATAAGAGCCGTTAACCTTGGGAAGGGTAAAACGACTGGCTCGCTGGTCGTCACCGGCCAGCCAGGAGCGGTGTTTGATCGTGGTCGCAGTGCGAAAAAATGGGAGTTTGTTTTTTTTGACGCGCAAGATGACTGGCAAACAGTGCCTCAGCAGGCTATGCGTGATTTCATGTTTGTGCATGAAAACAGTGAAGAGTGGGCTTGCCTGCGTAAACAGGAACATGGACAGGAAGAAATTCCGGTGTTTTACCATGGTAGCGTAAGCAACATCAGCTCCATGGGGCTGGCCAGCATGTATCGGTTGGCGCAACAAAAAAGCTTGCACGATGCCCTGAAAAATATCAGTAACCAGCATCTGGATGAGAGCAAGGCTGATTTGACGGAACTGCTGTTTGGCCGCCTTCAGCCGCAGGAGTCAGCAGAAAACGGCCATAACTGGGGGTTACGCGGACGGGTCAACATCGGCCTGTTGCAAGCTGTCGAAAATCCGCGTACCGAATGGACTATCGAAACGGTATTGTCATCACCCAAGCCTAGCTTTCACCCGGCGTACCTGCAACAGCAGGAGGGCGAGTACAGCACTCTGGACTCGCGCAATCCAAAGTTGCAGGGTTGGAAGCGTTACCCGGTCAAACCTGAAAATGTGCAAGAACCACCCCGAATGGAAGACGGGAAGGCAATTAGCAACAAGGTCAAGGTACGCCTGGAAACCGTAGCCAGGGGTAGTGTGTTTACTGGCAAAATCCGCTTCCATAACTTGCGTCCGGTAGAGCTGGGCGCACTGTTGTGGATTCTTGATTTTGGTGAGCGGACAGAGCTACGACATGCGCTGGGTATGGGTAAACCCTATGGGCTAGGCCAGGTCGAGCTGAAGCTACAAGCCGAACAGAGCCAAGTTATTGCTAACGATAGAAGCGCTTTGCAAGGATTGGCGCCAGACTGTGTGTTGCATGCCTGCAGGCAGGTGTTTACTGACTACATGGATAGCGTCTGGCAAACAGCAGTGGATACCGTCCGC
This sequence comes from Gammaproteobacteria bacterium, assembly GCA_012728415.1. Taxonomy (GTDB): domain Bacteria; phylum Pseudomonadota; class Gammaproteobacteria; order Pseudomonadales; family Pseudomonadaceae; genus Thiopseudomonas. Next base: position 892 of record JAAYFD010000011.1, on the reverse strand, counting down.
GCCAACCAGGGCTGGGAAGCGTCACCTCAAGTGAAAAGTCTGCGGGAAATGGCCGATCCGCAAGAAGGAATGAAAAATGATGACGGCTTGGTTTATCTGGTTGGTCCCAAGCCGTTTTTGGACGTTAAAAAGAATAAGGAATATTTGCAGCTTTATGCCGACTTTACTGAAGCGAACTGGCGTAATGAAGCTATTGCTAAGGGCGTGACCGCCGGTGCCGAATTATCTATGGAACAAGCCATCGAGCAGGTCGCTGCCCAGCAGCAGGAGCAAGAGGAAAGGAGACAACTGGCCGAACAGCGCAAGAGCATGTCGCAGGGTGATCGGATTATTTCGGAGCTGGCGGAGAAAATAGCAGGCAAAGAAGAGCTAAGCTCGACTGATACCAAAAACTTCGCCAAAGACATCAATAGTATTACCGGATTGGACCAAGAACAGTGGCCGGATCGAACAACTGCCAAAGAGGTGCTTGGGCAATTTGAGCGCTTCGGAAAAGATCGGGTAAACAAGGCTGTAACCAAAGTGCTTAAAATATTGTTTCCCGACGAATAACAAATACCGTCAACAAAAAAACCGCTGACCAGTAATGGCAGCGGTTTTTTTGTATCTAAAATCCCCTTTAAACGGGGAATGGGTTCGAACTGGATCAAAAGACGTATCATTAGTTTCAACATCATCTTAATCCCCTTTAAACGGGGAATGGGTTCGAACACGAAGTTAAAATTAAAGAAGACAAGCGCAAAATCTTAATCCCCTTTAAACGGGGAATGGGTTCGAACATGGAAGTGCTTTCCGTCTGATTAGAGATATTGCGTCTTAATCCCCTTTAAACGGGGAATGGGTTCGAACTATAAAGGTACTTCCCTGGCAGAGCTTCGCCAAGTCTTAATCC
>JAAYFD010000062.1 GCA_012728415.1 Gammaproteobacteria bacterium | reverse complement strand
GCGCCTGCAATGGTTATGGTTGGAGCGCGTGGCACACCTGCTGCAATCGACCCCAGAACACCTGCTGCAATCCGGCTTAATTGATGACGTTGATTTGCTGGAGCAGTGGCGTACCGAGCCGCGCCATGCCGCCGCGCTGATTCGTAGCTGCTGGATGCCGGATCACTACCAAGCAAGCCCAACGCCAAAACAGACACCGGTGATTCATCGATTCTTAACACAGGAGGTTGTTAGATGCCAAGCCAACACCCTTGCCCGCACTGTGGCACCCGCCTGACCCTTGACCAGGCGCATCAGAATGAACAACGCCGCCTCCTGGACTGGCTCGAAAGGTCTGGCCGCACTTTGCACACTGGCGAGTTCGTCAAGCTGGAGACCGCAGCAGCCTATCTGGAATGCAGCGCAAAAACATTGCACAACCGCCGCACCGCAGACGGGTTGCCGATGCGCCGCATAAGTGGTCACTGGGTCTTGTCCGTTCACGTTATTGCCTGGCTTTCGCTGGGAAAAAGACTTCCCGAGTTTCCCGAATATCGACAGCCATAGCATTTTGGCTGATACGTTATAACGTACTGAATATCTAACGGAGTCAAACCAAAATGCGAAAAGTACTGAACGCTGAGCGCCTGGACGGCAGCATCAAAGCCCTTCAACTGATTGTCCGTGCCGGTGGCATAAGCAACGCCCGAAACATGAGCGAGTCGACTGGTGACGCAGTGGTTGCCAATGTGCTCAAAAGCATGAGCACCGACAGCCTGGATACCCAGGGCATGGCAAACCAAGCCTTTGATGATTTGCTGGTACTGGCAAGCCGGCAATCACTTATTGGCAAGATTGATGCCGCTCAACCTTTTCGGCACCTGCCAGAAAATACCCGCTACCTGACCCAGCTGGGCGGTGGCAATGCCTCGTTTGTTGGCGAGGCATTGCCGATTAGTGTTTCAGACCAAAGCCTGTCAACTGACCGGCTGCAGTGCAAGAGGGTTTGCGCCCTGCAGATTTACACGGACGAGCTCGTCAAAAACCTAGATGCAGGCCGCGTATTCGCTGGCGACCTTGTGCGCCTTGTCGCTGATGCTGAATCCGCGGCGTTTATCGGCACTGACGCTGCAGGCGTAGCGCCCGCAGGCATCCTGCACGGCGTATCTGTAGCACAAGGGGGCAGCGATGCCCGTGATGATCTGGAAAGCCTGTTAGCTGCCTTTGAGGGCGATTTGGGCCGTTCAGTGGTGGTAGCCAGCCCCGCAGCCGCTGTACGCCTTGCGCGCTACTATCAGGGCGCTGCTGTGGCCAACGGTGACGTTGCTGGCCTGCCGTTGGTAACGCACCACGCCGTGCCGGCTAATACGCTGGTTGTACTCCAGCCGGACCGGATTGCTTTTAACGATGGCGGCATGAGCGTAGAGCAGTCGAAGGAGGCGATTGTATATACCGACGCTGATGAACCTATCAGCGTATTTCAACAAAACTTGGTGGCGTTCCGCGCCTTGCGCTGGGTCGACTGGAAGCCAAGCATTGACGCTGTAGCAGCGATCACCGGCAACTGGAGCTAATGCCATGACCAATGAAGATTTGAACCGCCTGGCTGAAATCACCGGTGAAACAATCAAGAAGGCAGTGGAGCCGTTGCGCGCCCGTCTGGACAAGATGGAGCAGCGGCTAGACCACCTGCAAGAAAGGTCGGATGTAAAAAACGTCCTAGAAGAGTTCCGGGAGATTCTACGCAATGAACGCTGAAGCCGTTATCGATCTGATCCGCAATCACGCGGGTGACGTTATCAAGCCCTTGCTGGCTGACCATGATGAGCGGCTGGCTCAACACGCAGACGCAATTAATCGTCTTGTGGGCGCAGTGCACCGGCTGAACGGCGCGCCTGTCATTGGTATCGACACCGAGACCGAACCAACGCCGGCCGACATGATTGCAGAGCTCACCAACATCATAGCCCGTCATGCCAGCCACTGCAGCCGAGACGACTGGCTGCAAGCCGCGGAGATGCTCGCCAACGCCTACTTTGAATGAGTGGGCGATCTGGCCCCGGGGGGGGTGGTTTTTCAGATTCGGAAAACGAAAAAGGCCCGAACGCACCCCCCACCATTTAGAGAAATTACAGCCAATTTTCACCATAAGGGGAAATTCCATGCACGCACCACCTGACCACCTGGGCACCGCTGGCCGACAGCTGTGGGAGTCTACAGCGGCGGCTGTGTCGCAATCTGAGGCCATGCTGGCGATACTGGAGCGCTACTGTAGCTGCGCTGATGCCCTGGCAGACGCTCAACAGGTACTGGCAGCCGAAGGCCGCTACTACCGCGCTGGCGAGCTGGTACGCCGTCACCCGGCCGCAGATACCGAAGCGGAACAACACCGGTTGATGCAAGGCTATGCCCGACAGCTGGGCTTGTCGCAAACCATCCGCCGTACACAAGAAGAAAAGCGACGACAGCAGGCGCAGTCATCCGCAAAGATGTTTGCAATCAATGCGGGCGGCAACCTGAATATCTAACGATGGCGCGAGATCCTTCAGCCCTGGCATGAGTACCAGGGCTTTTTTTCGTCTGCTGACAAGGTAGGTCTGCAAAAACATTGCATACCCTTTGCTGATCATGCGCCGGCTACGGGCGTGTTGATAGAAAAATATCATGGGCACGGTCCTTGCTTAGAGTACGATTTTGCCGCCATGCAATCAGTGTTCCACCCGTCTGATTGTGTGGCGTTCAGGCCGGCAAGCAATCCATGTTCCATAGTTCAGCACTGGGGTATTGATCCATAGGCGTGGACTATTGAGCCGTTTTTGACGCCGGTCAAGGTGGTGGCGATACCAGCACCAGCACTCGCACCACCACCGGCTAAAACCGACATCGGGAAGTTGATCAGGTGCTGGCCTGTATCAGCACCAGCAGCACCACAGGCAATAAAAAACCGCCCCATAGTGGAGCGGCTTTCATGTACTGCGCTGACAGCTTGTGATGCAAATGGCCCAACGTTGTGCAAAGTGGCCCAACAAGTGGCCCAACAAACATAACAGGCAAAAAAAATCCCTGAATAATCAGGGACTTAATTAAGTATTTGGCGGAGGAGGTGAGATTCGAACTCACGGAAGGTTGCCCTTCGGCGGTTTTCAAGACCGCTGCCTTCAGCCGCTCGGCCACTCCTCCACAGTGCGGCGAGGATTCTACGAGCATAGAAAACTTCTGTCAACGGAATCTTGCCTCTTGCCGATCACCGCATGTGTTTTAGAGCGAAAGTATGCCGAAAAAGAAGAAAATCCCGGCCAGGCAAAACATGGCAACAAAGCCTATCGCAATACCCAGCAGGTGGGGCAGCAATGACTCCATGTCCTTTAGTGTGTGAGCGGTATACCACCAGCCGCCAATAAAAGCGGCGATAACCAGTAATACAGCAACGATCGTCAACTTTAAGCACTCCTTTGAAGGATTCGCCAGGCAGCCTGCGTGGCTACCAAATGCAGACTATGGTCTACCGCACAGGCATTCGCGTCAACAGCGAAGTGTCGCGGTAGCGGGTTTGCTATACTTGGCCAATTTGCAGGAGATTGACATGACCTATGAATTCGACTTGTTTGTAATCGGTGCCGGTTCGGGCGGAGTGCGGGCATCGCGATTTGCCGCAGGCTTCGGTGCAAAAGTGGCCGTGGCAGAAAGTCGTTATCTGGGCGGCACCTGTGTCAATGTTGGTTGCGTGCCCAAAAAGCTCATGTCTTATGCTGCTCACTGTAGTGAAGATATTGAGCTGGCCAACAGTTACGGCTGGAATGCAAGCACACAGGGCTTTGACTGGCCGACCCTGATCGAAAACAAAAACCGGGAAATAGGGCGGCTGAACGACATCTATGGCCGTCTGCTGGAAAACAGCGGCGTCACCCTGCTCAACGGCCATGCTCGCATTACCGGCCCGCATCGGGTCGAGGTCAACGGTAAGGTACATACAGCCAGGCACATTCTGCTGGCTACCGGCGGTTGGCCGGTGCTGCCGGATATCCCCGGCAAGGAGTTCATGACCGACTCCAATCAGGTGTTCTTTCTGGAGCAGCAACCCAAGCGGGTACTGGTGATAGGTGGTGGCTACATTGCGCTGGAGTTCGCTTCCATCTTTAATGGCTTGGGCAGTGAAACGCATGTTTCATACCGTGGCGACCTGTTTTTGCGTCATTTTGATCACGATATTCGTGAGCATATGCGCGATAGCATGACAGCAAAAGGGATAAAGCTTCACTTTAATAGCGAGGTGCAATCCATTGAAAAAACAGGAAGCAAAAACGAACTTAAAGTAACACTTAAAGAGGGCGGCAGCCTGCTGGTTGACTGTGTGTTCTGCGCCATTGGACGCCGCCCGATGCTCGACAACCTTGGACTTGAAAACGTCAACATCGACCTTGACGAGCAGGGGCTGATCAAAGTCAACACCGAATACGAAACTTCAGAGCCGGGCATTTTGGCTATTGGCGACCTTATTGCTGGCCCACAATTGACACCCGTGGCACTGGCAGAAGGCATGGCTGTCGCCCGACGCCTGTTCAGGCAGGAAGAATACAAACCGGTCAGCTACGAGAACATTGCCACGGCAGTATTTACCCTGCCAAACATTGCCACCGTCGGTATGAGTGAAGAACAGGCAAAAGCTGCTGGTTATGACGTCAGTGTCTTCAGCAGCAGCTTCAGGCCGATGAAGCTGAGCTTCTCTGACAGCACCGAACGTATCTTCATGAAGCTGGTAGTGGATCGCGCAACCGACAAGGTGCTCGGTTGCCACATGGTAGGACCGGACGCCGGCGAGTTGATCCAGGGGCTGGCTGTCGCTCTAAAAGCCGGCGCCACCAAGGCTGTATTTGATGACACCATCGGGATTCATCCTACAGCTGCAGAAGAATTCGTCACCATGCGCACACCAGTACGCTAGTACATTACAGGCCCATTCAACGCCCGGCTTACCCGGCAACAGCCGGATAAGCTCCAAGCGGTAGGAGCAAGACCTCACTCAGTGATGCAAGTGTTCGGCTCCGGTTCCGGCATCCATGCTTTTGACTTCTGCTTCCAGTTCGACACTACCGGCAACTGCAAACTTGAGGCGGACAGGGAAGCGCATGCCTTCGCGCAGTGGCTCCCGCAGGCCAATCAGCATGATGTGATAGCCGCCTGGGGCCAGCTCTAATGTAGCACCAGCAGGTACTTCGATCTGCTCAACCTGTTGCATTTTCATCAGCCCACCTTCGTGGACATGAGTGTGCAGCTCAGTTTTGTCAGCAATATCCGTATGGGCGCTGACAAGATGGTCTTTTCCTCCCTGATTGTGAATGCTGACAAACAGCGCCCCGGTGTGTGCGGAGGGCGGCAATGCCCGTGACCAGGGCAGTGTGATGCCAAGATTACCCTGTGTAGCGACATAGATGCCTTTGGCAGCTTCAGCAGAGTGTACATCTGCAGCCATTACCCAGGCAGACGGCAAGGCACAGGCAAGTGCAGCAGCAAAAGCCAAAGGTTTAATCATATTTTTTTTATTCATCAAAGCTCACTCCAGCAGTCACAAACAATATAGATGAGGCTGGCAGTCTAGCAAGAAAACCAGATGTGATAGAGACAGCCCGTTGCGTTAAATCACCGCACCGGGTTACATAATCAATTTAACATAATAACCATTATGGCTCTTCTGGGCTTACATCCGAACAGTCCTCAAGCCCGTTTCAGGGTTCTTCTTCTGACAGGTCCAGATCCTCAAAGTCTGTTTTCAGGCTGCTTTCCATTTTTTCCAGCTCGGCCAGCAAATGACTGAAACTGAGTTCCTGGACCGCTGGTTCTACAGGTTCGTCTTCAGTCCCTGCTGTGGATTTTGCAGGCGCATCTGCAGCTGAAGTATGCGTTTGCTGTACCAGGTTATCCTGCAGGCGTTCGAAGGCAGCACTGAGATCCCGTAGTTCGCGTAGCGGCGGCAGCTCCTCCAGGCTCTTCAGGTTGAAGTAATCGAGAAACGCTTTGGTGGTGGCAAATAGCGCTGGCCGCCCCGGCACTTCCTTGTGGCCAATCACTTTGATCCAGTCACGCTCCTGCAGGGTCTTGATAATATGGCTGCTGACCATCACGCCGCGCACATCCTCAATTTCGCCACGGGTTACCGGCTGCTTATACGCCACCAGGGCCAGAGTTTCGAGTAACGCGCGCGAATAACGTTGCGGGCGCTCCTCCCACAGGCGTTCAATATAAGGCGTAAATCTGCTGCATACTTGCAGGCGGTAACCACTGGCCACCCGAACCACTTGCAGCGGCCCGTTTGCCAGCTGTAACCGCAGCTCTTCCAGCGCCTCGCGAATCTCGTCAGCTTCCGGCTCTTCGGCTGCCAACAGCGCCTGTATTTTCTGTATTGACAAGGGCTTGCGTGATACCAGCAATAATGACTGGATAATATCGGGCAAACACAACGACTGACTATTCATAACTGGCATGCTCGCACATGAATGTCTGCATAAGGTCCATTCTGCACCAGCTCGACCAGGCTTTCCTTAACCAGTTCGAGAATTGCCATAAAGGTGACGACCACCCCCAGGCGTCCTTCTTCTGGCGTAAAAAACTGGTAAAAAGGTGCAAAGCCTTCATTAGGCAAGGAAGCCAGGATGAGGCTCATACGCTCGCGGGTGGACAATGTTTCCCGGTCAATCTGATGGCTTTCATACAAATCGGCACGTTGCAATACACCAGCAAGTGCCTGCAGCAATTCGTCCATGCCGACGTGAGGATGCTGTCCGACCCTGCGTTCCTGGCTGACCTGCAACATGGGCAAAAAAATGTCGCGCCCTACTCTTGGCAGTTCATCAAGTTTCTCGGCAACCTCCTTGAAGCGCTCATACTCTTGCAGGCGGCGTACCAGCTCGGCACGCGGGTCTTCTTCGTCGTCATCCCCTGCCTGCTGACGCGGCAACAGCATGCGTGACTTGATTTCGGCCAGCATGGCAGCCATGACCAGGTATTCAGCCGCCAGCTCGAGCTGTGCCGCCCGCATCATCTCTACATACTCCATGTACTGGCGGGTGATATCAGCAACCGGAATATCCAGAATGTCGATGTTTTGTTTACGGATCAGGTACAGCAGCAGGTCCAGCGGACCCTCGAATGCATCAAGAATAACCTCAAGCGCATCCGGCGGGATGTACAGGTCTTGCGGCAAGCTGTTGACCACCTCGCCATACACCAGTGCCAATGGCAGCTGTTCCAGCTGCTGGCTTACGACAGACTCTCCCCCAGCGGTCAAGCTCAGGCGTCCTCAAAGGCGCTGGCGTCACCACTGCCGTACCGGACTACTTCAGGGTGATCGCCGGTCAGGGAAATCACCGTAGAAGCCTCATAGGTGCCGTAACCGCCATCAATGATCAAATCAACACGAGCTTCAAGCAGGTCGCGGATTTCGTATGGGTCGCTCATCGGCTCGGTTTCTCCGGGCATGATCAGACTGACACTCAACATGGGCTCACCCAGCTCCTGCAGCAGTGCCTGGGCAATTGGATTGGCTGGTACGCGCAACCCGATAGTGCGTCTTTTCGGGTGCATCAACATGCGCGGCACTTCACGCGTGGCATCCAGAATGAAAGTATAAGGCCCCGGGACATGTGCCTTGAGCAAGCGGAAGGCACTGGTATTAACTTTGGCATACAAGCCCAGTTCGGACAGGTCACGACACATGAGGGTAAAATTATGCTTGTCGTCCAGCCGGCGGATCTGCCTGATACGGTCCAGTGCGGCCTTCTCCCCCACCCCACAGCCCATCGCATAGGATGAATCGGCCGGGTAAATGATGACGCCGCCGCGACGGATAACGTCAACCGCCTGCCGAACCAGGCGAGGCTGCGGGTTTTCTGCGTGAATTTGAAAAAACTTCATGATTAAACTCCATCTTCCGGCCCCTTCAGGGCATCCGGTACTGCAAAACTGCGCCACAAGGGCTTCAGATCCTTGGCTGGTGTCTGATACAGACCAAGCTCGGACCAGCTACGCGGCATATGAAAATCACTGCCTGCGGTCATCTGCAAGTCGAACTCACGTGCCATTACAGCCAGCGTGCCGACCTGCTCTGCCGGTTGCATGCCGTTGCTGACCTCTAGCGCATGGCCGCCCTGTTGTACAAAGTCAGCCACCAGCCGCCGGCGCTTGCTGTGGGTAAATTTGTAATGGTATGGGTGCGCCAAGCTTATCTTAGCCTGCGCCTGGCCCAGCACCTGCATAACCTCTTCAAACTCCGGCCAATACTGCTTGACATCACCGATTTTTCCAGCACCCAGCCATTTATCAAAAGCTTCACTGTGGTCTTTGGCATAACCCGCTTCCACCATATAAGCGGCGAAATGTGGGCGCGCCGGTGGCTGCGCGTGCTCACCAAGCCCTGCCTGTACTGACCTTGCACCTTCAAGACAGCCAGGCATTCCCTTGGCCGCAAGGCGCTGGCCAATTTTTTCGGCACGGTGCCAGCGTCCTTTTTGCAAGCGTTCCACCAGAGCGGTTAGTGGTGGCGAGTCCAGCGCAAAATCATACCCCAAAACATGAATCGTCGTAGCCGACCAGGTGCATGAAAGTTCAATGCCGTTGACCAGGTGCATGCCAAGTGCCTGGCACGCTTGGCGGGCTTCACCAATTCCTTTCAGGGTGTCATGGTCGGTGAGAGCCAGAACTCGGATGCCGCGTTCATGTGCCCGCTGCACCAGGGCAGCTGGAGACAAGGCGCCATCCGAAGCTGTGCTGTGGCAATGCAGGTCAATAAAGTGGGGGCTACGCTGAGTTTCTGTGTTACTTGAAATATCGATTTGCAGGGCTCCAGTTAAAGAAAGGTACGGGATTTGCTATATTATGCCTCTTCTTGTGCAGATTGGCCGAAACCGTGAAACAATTTATCGACTTTATCCCTTTATTGCTGTTTTTCATTGTATTCAAGCTAGAGCCACGCGAGCTTGAACTGCTTGGTCAAAACTGGACGCTCGGCGGAATATTCAGCGCTACGGGAGTGTTGATTGCAAGCTCTGTGCTTGTTTATGGCGCTCTTTTTTTAGCTCAGCGACGCCTGGAAAAAGGTCAGTGGTTAACCCTTATTGGCTGCTTGGTATTTGGCAGCCTGACACTGGCCTTTCACAGTGAAACCTTTCTCAAGTGGAAAGCCCCAGTAGTCAACTGGCTGTTTGCCGCCGGTTTTCTTGCCAGCCAGTTTATCGGCAAACAGCCGCTTATCCAGCGCATGATGGGTCATGCACTGGAGCTGTCGCAACCGGTATGGCGCAAACTGAACATTGCCTGGGTGGTGTTTTTTATAGTGGCCGGTGCCGCCAACCTGTTTGTTGCCTTTACCTTCCATGACATCTGGGTGGACTTCAAAGTGTTCGGCAGCCTTGGCATGACAGTGATATTTCTGATCGGCCAGGGTTTTTACATTGCCCGCCACATACAACCCTCCCCTGAAAACCCGTCCCAAGGAGCCTGAGCATGCTGTATGCCATTTTTGCCACTGACGTAGCCGACAGCCTGCCGAAACGCATGGCTGCCCGTCCTGCTCACCTCGAACGCCTGCAACGTTTACAGGAGCAGGGCCGCTTGCTGCTGGCCGGCCCCACGCCGGCAATTGACAGCCCTGCCCCTGGCGAAGCCGGCTTCAGCGGCAGTCTGGTAGTCGCCGATTTCCCATCACTGGCGGAAGCACAAACCTGGGCCGATGCCGATCCTTATGTGGCTGCTGGCGTTTATCAGACGGTCGAAATACGCCCCTTCCTCAAAGTATTTCCACAACAGGACGGATAACTGAAGCATGAGTCATGTGTTGCTGGTGGATGATGACAAAGAGCTGTGCAACCTGCTCAGTTCGTGGCTGGAACAGGACGGCTTTCAGGTTGAAAGCCTGCATGATACCCAAAGCGCGCTACAACGGCTGGCCGTCAAGCCCCTGCCGGAAGCTGTGGTGCTGGACGTGATGCTGCCGGACGGTAACGGGCTTGAACTGCTGCGCACCCTCCGCACCACCCACGCCGGTCTGCCGGTGCTGATGCTGTCGGCCCGCGGCGAGCCTACCGATCGCATTCTCGGGCTGGAGCTGGGTGCTGACGACTACCTGTCGAAACCCTGTGATCCACGCGAACTGACGGCCCGTTTGAAAGCTGTCCTGCGCCGCAGCCAGGCCAGCGAAGAGCGCCCTGCCCCTCCTGTCCTGCTGCGCTATGCTGATCTTGAGTACAGCCCGGCACGAGGCATTGCCATCCTCAATGGCGAAGAGGTCAGCCTGACTGTTTCCGAAGGCAAAATTCTTGAAGTGTTGCTCAGCCAGCCCGAGGAGCCCATCGAAAAACATGAGCTGACCGAACGCGCACTGGACCGCAAGCTAACCCTGTACGACCGCAGTATTGATATGCATATCAGTAATCTGCGGCGCAAGCTGGGTCCTAACGCCAACGGCGAACCACGCATCATCTCGATCCGTGGTCGCGGCTATCTCTACACCCGGGGCGCCAGCTGACCACTGGGTATACATTTTCGCAATAACACTTGATTGTGGAGGCGGGCAGGTATTTACCCCCCCTTTACACTGGTCTGACCGCACTTTACCTTCATCAAGGCATACTGTCTCCCAAACCGGAACACCGGGATTGAGAACAGGAGATTTCTTATGCGCATCAAATTGACCGCCCTTGCCTTGGCTGCCATCCTGCCCCTGGCCAGCGCCCAAGCTGCTGGGAATGGCAAGTCGTCATACACTAAGTGGCAGAAAAACGACCAGCACTGGATGCAGGAACTGGGCCTGGATGACAAACAGCGTCTGCAGTTTCAGGAAAAGCGCAATGCTTACCGGGCTGAGCAACACAAACAGCGCCAAGAAATGAACAGGCAGCGCAAGCAGAGAAGCGACACCTATCGTCGAGAAATGCAGGCTCGACACGAGCGGCACCATAACGAGTTGCGCAATTTGCTGAACCCCGAGCAACGTATGGCATTTGATCGTTATCAGCAAGCAATGAAGGCTGCTGGCAAGCAACGCAAGCATCACTATCAGCACGGTAACAGGCAAGGTAAAAAGGTACGTGCCAACCAGCACCGTGGCCAAAAAAAACTGCACCAGGCAAAGCACCAGCACGGCAAGCAGTCTTTTAGCGGCCAGCACAGGCAGCACAGGCAGCACAGGCAGCACAGGCAGTACCAGAGCCATAGCCGCTAATGAGCAACCATAAAGCTTGCAATTTGAATTACCCGAGTAACCGCCGGCATACAACCGGCGGTTTTAACCTGAACAAGGCATGAAAGCATGAGGTCGATTTTTTGGCGTATTCTGGGTGCCTTCTGGCTGGCCCTGATCCTCACCGGCACCCTGACCTTTTTGGTGACCCGACTGTTCAACCAGGACAGCTGGGTACTAACCCGGCATCCGGGCTTGAAAGATCTCGCCAGTCAATGGCTGCATTACTATAGCCAGGCACAGCTGGAGCCGGCACAACAGGTTCTGCTTCAGGCTCGTCGTAACCATCATATTGATGTTCAGGTTTTTGCCGAAAATGGCCAGATGATTGCCAGCAACAGCCGTATGCGCAGACCAAACGAGCGGATCAACCAAATTCAGGAGCTGCATCGCTCTACCTGGCGCCGCCTGACCCAGGAAGTCAGCCTTAATCCCGAACAAAACTTGCTTTTTGTTTATCGGATGCCGCCCGTAGAACTGCGCAAGTGGCAAACAAGCTGGCTAAGCGGTCCCGGAACCATGCTGGCCGTTGCCGTTCTGGTCATTACGCTCGTCAGCCTGCTGTTAGCCTTGTCTATTACCCGCCCGCTGATGCGGCTTCGCAATGCCGTGCACGAGCTGGGTGAAACGGCTTACCAGCAGGACAGTCTGGCCCGTATAGCCAAACGTCATGACGAACTTGGCGTTCTCGCACGAGACTTCAACCGCATGGGCCAACGCTTGCAAGGCATGCTCAGCAGTCAGCGCCAGCTGCTGCGTGATGTTTCCCATGAGCTGCGCTCCCCTCTGGCCAGACTGCAAGTCGGGCTGGCATTGGCCGAGCGTGCCAGCCACGATAAAAGACAGGAACTCTGGCCCAGACTGGTACAGGAGTGCGAGCGGCTGGACAGCCTGATTGATGAAATTCTCACATTGGCCCGGGTAACCCAGGAACAGCCCAACCCTGAGCAAATTCAATTGCAGCCTTTTTTGCAAAGCCTTAAGGATGATGCCAGCTTGCTGGTACCCGAACAACGGGTCCAGATAGCTTGTCCGGAAAAGCTGACATTATTTGCCGACAGGAAAATGCTGGCGCGTGCGCTGGATAACTTGCTACGCAACGCACTGCGCTTCAACCCGCCCGGCAAACCACTTGAACTTACCGCAACTCTACAGCATGACCGGGGTATCCTGCTGCAAGTGCGTGACCGTGGCCCTGGCGCTCCCGCGGAACTGCTCGACGAGCTGGCCGCTCCTTTTGTCCGGGGCAGCGGGCAAGGCAACAACGGCTATGGGCTTGGCCTGACCATCACCCAGCGCTGTGTCGAACAACTGGGGGGAGTTCTTCAGCTGGAAAATCATCCTGATGGCGGCTTCGTTGCCAGCATTATCCTGCCAGCAAGACTTGATTAAGTGGCTGCCTATTGGCAGCTTTCAGCTGCGGGCCAGCTCTTGACAAAGTCCTTGGGCTCAAGGCCCACAGAAGGTTTGGCTGGTTGCGCCGGAGTCCCCAGATACATAAAACCTATCAGTTTTTCGTGCTCTTGCAGGCCCAGTCCGTGAGCTACCACAAGGTTCTGGCAAAAATCGCCAGAGCGCCAAAAAGCTCCCAGCCCCATAGCTTGGGCTGCCAGCAAAATGGCGTGCCCGGCACAGCCGGCCGAGATAATCTGTTCAAATTCTGGTACCTTGGGGTGCTCGTGAATACAGGCAATCAGAACAACAATCATAGGTGCACGCAATGGCATGTTACGGCTGCGCTTTAGCTGCTCCGCAGAAGCGGCCGGGTTGTCAGCCAGCAACGCAGTGGCGTATAGCTCGCCGAGCGCTTCAAGCCCTTGCCCTTCAATCACCAGAAAACGCCATGGCTGTATTTGCCCGTGGTCGGGGGCGCGCAGTGCTGCCCTGAACATCAGGTTCAGCTGCTTCCGGTCAGGAGCCGGGAACTGCAGTCGCGGGTTTGATGCTCGCTCCAGCAGGAGTTGTAGCGTTTCATTCATTAGGCTGTCCTGTAATGCTGTAAAACGATTTGTCAGGCTGCCAACACTGAGTGTGCGCTATAATTTTTGGCTATCATTGCACATCTCAATGCCATGGCAAGATGTTCAAGTGTAACATCAGGGAATTTCGTTACCACTAAAAGCGCGGCGCCAGGCCTAGAAGTCTGCAGCCGACGGGATACAGTATGGACCTCCGACAATATAACAGCAGCCAGTTTGCCATCTGGAAGGCTGTCTTCAAAAGACAAGAAGCATACGAAAAGAGTGACTGTCTTTATTTGCAGCGCTGCGTCACTTGTCTGGTTTTCGGCTTGACTCTGGTCGTTGGCTGGCTGGAGCATCAGTTTTCACCATTGGCCGCCATGTTCGGGGTGTATCTAATTATCTACCCATATGCCAGCAAAGCTGCCATTGACCTGACGCGCAAGTATCTGAAGCACTCACTGCCGGCCCGGCTGCTGATGCCTGTTGACGCCATACAACTGGGGCTGGCCATTGGGCTGAGCGGCTTTGCCCTGGTGCCCGCGCTGGCTTCAACAAGCTTGCTGCTACTTTATATACTGTTACGAAAAGCTGTCTGGTATGCGTTACTCAGCGCGGTTTTATTGGCAGCTGGCAGCTACATGGGTTTGCTGCTGAATATTCCGGTCAACCTGGGTACTCCGCCATTCGCCACCCTGTTATGTATGGCGGGCCTTGCCATTCAGTTTGGCTTTGCTGTTTCACTGCTCTATCGGCAGCACCTAACCTTGAAATCATTGCGCCGGGACATGCAAGCAGCCCGCAGCAGGCATGAAGGCCTGGCCCGGGATCTGACAAGATACCTGCCACCTCAGGTGTGGCAACAAGTATTTCGCCACCACAATACAGCCTGTGGCCCGTTAAAAACCCAGCGCAAAAAGCTCACTGTGTTTTTCTCGGACATCAAAGGTTTCACAGAGCTTTCAGAAGAGATGGAGCCCGAAGACCTGACGGATATTCTCAATGGTTACCTGAGTGACATGACAACGATTGCGCTTAAGCATGGTGGCACCATCGACAAGTTTATAGGTGACTGCATTATGGTGTTTTTTGGTGATTCACAGTCCCGCGGTGCACGTCACGACGCCATTGCTGCTGTTTCCATGGCAATTGAAATGCGCAAACACATGCGAACCTTGCGTCAACGCTGGCAAGCCAAGGGTATCCATAAGCGGCTTGAAATTCGTATGGGCATCAATACCGGTTATTGCACAGTGGGTACCTTTGGCGCCGAATCGCGCATGGACTACACTGTGATTGGTCGTGAAGTAAACCTTGCCAGCCGGCTGGAAAATGCTGCCAGTGCGGATGAAATCCTGATTACTGGCGAAACCTATACCCTGATCAAAGATAAAATCATGGGTCGCGACAAAGGCCAGATTCAGGTCAAGGGTTTTGCCCGGCCCGTCTCAATCTACCAGGTAGTTGATTACCGTCGTGACCTGGGGCCCGCGCGCAGTTATCTGGCCCATGAGCTGCCCGGGTTTTCCATGCAGCTGGATACGGCCACCCTGGAGTTGAAAAATATAGAACAGGTGGTCAAGGCACTGAGCGAAGCACTTGAACACCTGCAGGACTGACGCTGCCCTTGTGCGACAAAAGGCTGTTTTCAGCTGTTTCAGACAGTCAATACGCGAGCCAGCACCTTGCGTGTCCTTTCCATTCCGTCTGCCAGCGCTTGCTCAATCTGGCGCATCGTGATGATGCCGGACGACCTGCCAGCAGCCGGATTAACAACCAGGGCCAAACAGGCATAATCAAGCCCGATCTCCCGTGCCAAAGCTGCTTCCGGCATGCCTGTCATACCGACCAGGTCGCACCCGTCACGAGCCATTCGCCGGATTTCAGCAACAGTCTCAAGCCTCGGCCCCTGGGTACAACCATAGACTCCATGGCTCTGGCAAGTAAAACCATGGGCGGCGGCAGCTGCAATCAAGCGCCTGCGCAGGTCGGCATCATAAGGTTGACTAAAATCGACATGAGTAACCTGCTCCAGATCACCCTCAAAGAACGTGTGGTTGCGCCCCCAGGTATAGTCGATAATCTGGTCAGGCACGCAGAATTGCCCGGTTACCAGGCTGTCGTTTATTGCACCAACAGCATTAACCGCTACCACCCGGTCTGCACCGGCCTGGCGCAACGCCCAAATATTGGCCCGATAGTTCACTGCGTGTGGGGGAATCCGGTGCGGATGGCCATGACGCGCCAAAAACATGACATCCCTGCCCGCATACTTGCCATACAGCAGCGCCGATGAAGTCGGACCATAGGGGGTTTCTACCAGTTCAGCATTACGAATAACCAGGCCATCCAGACGGGTCAGGCCGGTCCCTCCAATAATCGCATACGTATTCATTGTCATTCTCCCTGGTTATTCCCCTGCGTTGATGAGAGTTTGTACTACCTGCCTGGCCTGCAGCCAGGCAGGTTGTGCTGCAACATTGTTATACAGCTGGCCTGCGCGCATACAGGAAGTATTCTGGGCCGGCTGTATGCCTTCTTGCTGCAGGCAACTCAATGATTCCTCTGCGCCTGCACGGTCATTGCAGACCAGAATCATGTCGCAGCCAGCCGAAATTGCCGCCTGCGTGCGGGCTTTCATGTCACCTGCAGCCTGGGCTCCGGCCATGGACAGGTCATCACTAAAAATGACGCCATTGAAACCCAGCTCGCCACGCAATATCTGTTGTAGCCAGAAACTGGAAAAGCCGGCAGGCTGCTCATCTACCTGTGGGTAAATAACATGCGCTGGCATCACGCCCTTAATGCTACCGACCAGGCTGGCAAAGGTTTGCAGGTCCGACTTGCGGATGCTGTCGAGGCTGCGTTCATCAACCGGTATGTTAAAGTGTGAGTCTGCTGTTACCCAGCCATGGCCCGGAAAGTGCTTGCCTACAGCAGCCATACCGGCACGCTGCATGCCGTGAACAAAGGCCCTGCCCAGCGCTGCCACTTGTTGCGGATCGCTGCCAAATGCGCGGTGGCCAATCACCGCATTACGCTGGTAGTCCAGATCCAGCACCGGCGCAAAACTGAAGTCGATACCAGATGCCAGTACTTCGGCGGCCATCAGCCAGCCAGCCTGGCGGGCGCTGGTCAAAGGTTCGGGACTGGAAGCAATTGCATGCATGGATGGCAAGCGGGTAAAACCACGACGCAGACGCTGGACGCGCCCTCCTTCCTGGTCAACGGCAATTAACAAGTCGGGCCGGACTTTGCGGATGCTTCGGCACAGCTCGATGACCTGTTGCGGATGCTCAATGTTTCGGGCGAACAAAATCAAGCCGCCCACCTCGGGCTGACGCAAGATATTCCGGTCTTCGGCAGTGAGCCAGCAACCCGCAATATCAAGCATGAGGGAACCCTGCATAAAACATGTTTCCTTATTTCTGGCTGCTGCCTGTGCCCGGTCGCTCAACTAGTCGCTGATATATACCACGGTTCCTGCAACAACCTGGTTGAAGAGCTCGACCAGCTCGTGGTTATCCATGCGAATGCAGCCATGTGATACCGGCTGTCCGAGCCTGGCCAGGTCAGGAGTACCATGGATATATATATAACGCTGAAAGGTATCAACGTTGCCAAGGCGATTATGGCCCAGTTCGCAGCCACTTAACCAGAGGATACGGGTCAAAATCCAGTCTCTTTGCGGGTTTTCGGCATAAAGCTGATCTGTGCACACTTCGCCCGTCCAGCGTCGCCCCTTGAGAACCGCGTTGACTGGCAGGCCAGCGCCTATTTTGGCACGTATATAGTGCTTGCCACGGGGGGTACAGCCAGAGTTTTTTTGCTCTCCCGGGCCTGCCAGTGCAGTCGAAATCACATGGCTGCTGACCTGCTGACCGGCGCTGTGGGCTGTCATGCGCTGCTGCGTGATGGAAACATGTAATGTATCAATTGTCCTGGCCAAGGTCTTGTCAGTCATGCGGCTCTCCGCCTGGCTGGGGCAGGCCAATCAACTCCGGCCCAGCCCCGGGTGCTTGCATGCCGGCAGCCAAAAAGGGCAGCATCAGGCGCATGACTTGTTCGGTAGATACCCGGGTAGAAAAATCCGACTCACTGATTGCTCGCAAAGCCTTGAGGCCAGACATGCTGAATGCCACGGTGCCGATCATAAAGTGCACCCGCCAGAACAGCTCGACCGGAGAGATTTGCGGCCCTGTTTGCTGCAACAACCCCATGTAATGACGCCAGACATTGCCATAGCGCTCATTAAGAAAGCGACGCAAGTGCCCCTGGCTCTCGGTAAAAGCCAAAACCAGCAAACGCATGAATATCGACAGGTCCTGGCCGCTACGGGGCTTGATCGCAAGCGTCTGCTCCACCAGCAGCTGTAACAAGGACTCCAATGTAAGAGGTGACTTCTCGTCTGTCTGCCGCTGTTTGAGCGTTTGTTCGAGGCTTTCACAAAACGGGTCAAGAAAGCGGGCAAAAACCGCCTGGATCAGCGATTTTTTCGAGCCAAAATGATAATTGACTGCCGCCAGGTTAACCTGTGCCTTGCCGGTAATCTGTCGCAGAGAGGTTTCTGCAAAACCTTTATCAGCAAACAGGCTTTCTGCTGCGTCCAAAATGCGTTGAACGGTATCGGGTTGCGCCATGTGTAGGTCCGTATGCTTTTCAAACATTTGTTTGAAATCAATCTTACGCCAAACCTGTGGCTGGATACAATCTGCAGACAATCTCAACTTTCTATCAGGACAAGCGCCATTTCCATACGTTCTTCGATTGAGCCTTCCAGCGTTGATAGCTGGTCATGGTGGATGCACTTTTCGAGCGCAGGAATCAACTGGTTTTTATACCTGCTATAACGTCCCCGTTCAATGCCGTAGTGCATCAGGTTGGCTACAATGACAACATCGGTATAGTCGGGAAGCTCGCCGGGACTGTCACGCAATATTCGTTCGTGATAAAAAGCAACCTGGATCAGGGCATCAGCCATCCCCCAGTGCTTGAGCAAAATCGCTCCTGTATAGGGATGCAAAATCAGCTCAAACTGCAACCGCTCGTCCATGGAAAAATCAGGATTGCTATACAGGTATTCACGTAACGGCAGCTTGCCGATATCGTGCAGCAACCCGCCAAGAGACGCCAGCTCGGGGTCCAGGTGATCGAACTGGGCGGCAATCGAATAAGACAGGGTGCTGACCCTCAGGCTGCCAGCAACAAACCCCTCAAGGCGGGCTTCATCACGGCTTTTTCGCATGGTCTGCAGAATGGCCATCTGTGTAACCAGTGAACCAACCAGATCAAATCCCAGGTTGAGGATGGCATGGCGCAGTGATGTGACCTTGTTTCCGCGTGACATGATTGAACTATTGGCAACCTTGAGCAACCGTGCAGTCATGGCAGCATCTTTGCTAATCTGCCGCTCCAGCACGCTGATGTTACAATCAGGATTGGCAATCAACTGGCGAACCCGTACGGCCACTTCCGGCAACGAGGGTAAAATCAGGCGGTTATCAGCGATATCTGCCTCAATAACTCTCAACAGCTGCAATGCACGCTCTTTCACACGGCACTCCACACAAAAACATGCCCGTAAACTTGGGCTGTCATACGACAGCAGCATGCTGCCAGCTGACTCTGTGCCCGCAGCATGATTATCGAATTATGTTGACACAAAGCCGCAACCTTTTGATTTTATTGAAAGCCCATGCTCGAGTCATGCTGCGTTTGGTTGGCAAGTCAGCCAATGTCACAACAAGGCCGCTTCTTTAGAGAACAATAAAATGCCCGAGAAAATATCCAAGCGCGTGAGCCAGTGCTATAAACAGGCCGAACTGTACTTTACACGTAATTTTCCCTTACCGGAAATCAGGCTTGATCTGCGCGGGCAAGCAGCTGGCGCTGCTTACCCGCAACGCAACCTGCTGCGTTTCAATGCAGCTCTGTACCGGAACAATACCACTCACTTCCTTCAACAAACCGTCGCCCATGAAGTCGCTCATTTGCTGGTTAACCATTTGCACGGTTCCCGGGTACGCCCTCACGGAATCGAGTGGCAAAATATAATGCTTGATGTTTTTCAGTTGCCGGCACAACGCTGCCACGACTATCAGCTGCCACCCGCCTGGAAAAACCTGTACAGCTACGCTTGCTCCTGCCGTCTGCACGACTTCAGCCCCCAGCGACACTCACAGGCCAGGCGCGGTACCCGCTATATGTGCCGAGTCTGCCAGCAGCCCTTGAGCTTTACCGGGAACATGCAGCGCAAACTAGTTGAGCGGTAGCAAAATACGGAAGCTGGCACCACCAAGCGTCGAGTCCTCAATTTGTAGCTGCCCGTCGTAGCTTTCGATAATATCCTTAACCACTGCTGTTCCTATGCCCTGCCCCGGATTCTGGGTATCCAGGCGGGCTCCCCGTTGCAAAATGCGCTCGCGCTGGCAGGCAGGCACGCCAGGGCCATCATCTTCGATGACCAGCTCATAATGGTCAGCCGTTTTACCGGCGCTGATGCGAATATGGCCTAAACACAACCGGTAGGCATTTTCCAGCAAATTACCGAGCATTTCGTAAAGCGCACCTTGCTCGACCGGCATACGCAAATCGGCAGGATACAGCTGCTCAACCTTAATGTATTTATCGTGATAAACCTTGTTCAGGGCATCCAGCAAGGTCTGTACCACAGGCTCCAGCCGGACCCTGTGCCGCAGCAGTCCGCTTTTGCGCAAACTGGCCCGTTGTAACTGGTAACCGATTTGCTGGCTCATGCGGCCCACCTGGGTTTGCAAGGTCCGGGCCTGCTCAGTATTGCCTGGCTGTTGCGCCAAAACCTCGCCCACACCCTGCAACACTGCCAGCGGGGTCTTCAAGCTATGTGCCAAGTCATCCAGTGAATGCATATATTTTTGGCTTTGTCGCCGCTCACTGTTGAGCAGGCGATTTAGCGAGCGGGTCAGCCGTAACAGCTCGTTCGGATGCTCATCACTCAAGGCCTTGCGCTGCCCGTTCTCAACCTCGTCCAGCTCCCGTCCAAGATAACGCAAGCTACGTGTACCCCACACCAGCCCAAGCCACAAAAAACCAACCAAAAACACCAGCGAACCAGCCAGCCAGACATACAGCTGGCGCTTCAGGCTCTTGTACATTGGCCGATAATCACGCACCGGCTGCATGGTAATAATGCTATAGGCCGCGCTGCTGCCTCGCAGAAGATCAATCTCGACGTCATAAACGAAAAATGCTTGGCCTTGTTGATCCCAGGCGCGAGTGAATACATGCCCTCTGCCATCATAACGCGGCTGATAGTCAACCTTATGGTTTGCGGCAGAGCGGGATCGCCAGACCAGCTGCCCCTGGCTGTCATAAATAAAGCCCAGCTGACGTGCTGGCAGCACAGGAAACTCTTCATCGGGCAACTTGTCTGGCATATGCAAACGGCCATCGACAACCCTGGCTGCAGACACCAGCGCACTCGCATCCGCTGCCAGCCGCTGCTCGACTGCCTGCTCCAGCGCACGGGTAAAAATTTGCTGCAAGGCTGGATATAGCCCGAGCAAAAACACAAACACCATCACCGTGGCCCCCAACATCAGCCGGGCGCGCAAAGAGAAGTTTTTGTTACGGGGCGGTGTCATCACCGACAATGCTCGTTAAAAATATATCCTTGTCCACGTACTGTTTCTATGGGCCTGAAACCATTGCCACCTTCCAGCTTGCGCCTCAGGCGGCCCACCAACACCTCAACCACATTGGCATCGCGCTCCTCATCATTGGGGTAAAGCTGCTCCATCAGCCGTTCCTTGGCGATCACCTGCTGATGATTGCGCATCAGGTATTCAAGGATCCTGTATTCGTAGGCCGTCAACTGCAAAACCTCTCCATTGACACGGGCCTGTTTGCGGTTCAGGTCAAGTGACAAAACGCCGGCCTCAATGGTGGACTGGACAAAGCCGGATGATCTGCGCAACAAAGCATTCAGCCTGGCTTCCAGCTCTTCAAACTGGAAGGGCTTGACCACATAGTCGTCAGCACCTGCTGCCAGACCTTCAACCTTGTGCTGCCAGTTGCCACGCGCGGTCAAAATCAGCACCGGAAAAGTGTATCCCTTGCTGCGCAGCTGACGAATCAGCTCCATGCCATCCATTCCCGGCAGGCCAAGATCAACCACAGCCAAGTCATGATTGAATTCATCCGCCCGAAATAACGCCTCTTCGGCATCTCCAACGGCATCAACCACGTGACCCGCCTCTGTCAAGCGCGTATGCAGGTGATGGCGCAACAAAGCCTCATCTTCAACCACCAGCAGTTTCATTTTTATACCTATAGCTAATCGACCCGAAAATGGATTATGCACAACTCCCAGTGTCAGCCGGATAGCAGTGCCCAGTCACGGGAGTAAACCATAAAAACCTGTACCCTGCTCCAGAAGGCGTCAGTACATGATGCCAAAAACCAGCTGAGCCCGTGCTGAACCGGAGCAGTTATTCGTCCCGCCTGAGCTCGTTCGGAATTGGCAAGTTTTCACCCGGCGGTTGTGGCCGTTTGCCTTTGCCCGCATGGTACTGACGCAACTGGTAAACATAAGCCAGTACTTGAGCCACAGCCATATACAACCCGGCCGGAATCTCTTCATCCAGCTCTGTGGAGTAATAAAGCGCTCGTGCCAATGGTGGCGATTCCAGAATGACGATCTGGTGCTGATTGGCAATTTCACGGATCTTCAGTGCCAGATTATCTCCCCCCTTGGCCAGCAGGACCGGTGCACGGTTGCCATTTTCGTCATATTTCAAGGCCACCGAGAAGTGTGTCGGGTTGGTAATTACAACGTCTGCTTCCGGTACCGACTCCATCATGCGCCGCTGAGCCATTTCCATTTGCAAACGGCGTATGCGCCCTTTCACTTCAGGCTTGCCCTCAGTATCCTTATGCTCATCCTTGACCTCTTGCTTGGTCATTTTCAATTTTTGTTTGCTGTCCCACATCTGGAAGGGTACATCTACAGCGGCAATGAGAATCATCGCGCAAGCCAGCCAGAAGGCACACCAACCGATGGTCTGCATGGCACTAAGAATGGCATGTTCAAGTGGCTGGTGGGCCAGCGCGAACAACCTGTCCTGTGCTCGTGACAACACCAGCAGAGCCACCAGCAACACCACAACAAACTTGGCTAACGCCTTGACCAGCTCCACCAGAGACTTGACCGAGAACATGCGCTTAAGCCCTGCCAGCGGATTTAACCGGCTGAATTTTGGTGTAAGCGGCTCCACGGTAAACAGGAATCCGCCCAGTGCAACCGGCCCGATTACAGCCGCCAGCAACAGGATGAGAAACAAGGGCCACAAGCCTTCAGCTGCACTTTTGGCTGCAAACAGCAGATGCAGTGACATATGCCTGTCGCTGTACAATAACTCACGGGGCAAGTCGAAATTCAACTGCATGATTTCCAACACTTTACCGCCCAGGTGTGCACCAAACAAAAGCATGCCCGCGGTTCCCCCGAGCAGGATCGCCAAGGTATTCAGCTCACGAGAACGGGCAATTTCCCCTTTTTCCCGGGCTTGCTGCTTTCGCTTTGCCGTGGGTTCTTCGCTTTTTTCAGCGCCGCTTTCGTTTTCTGCCATGCTTACACCTGTTTATGCCTGGCATCCAGATACGGATAGCCAGGATGTGCCGCCTGCTCCGGTTTTCAGACACGCCTGAACCCAGCTCGCCACCCTCTTCTTCACAACTCTGCCGTAAACCGGGAATCAGTACATCAGCCGCGTACCATTTCGCGCATCAGCAGCAGGGTTTCGCTCGTCATGCGTTCGAAGTGGGCCAGCACATCGGCGGTGGAGATCCAGAAAATGATCATGCCCAAAATCAGCGTCAGCGGAAAACCGATGGTAAATATGTTTAATTGAGGCGCCGCACGCGTCATCACACCAAAGGCAATATTGATCACCAGCAGCGCACTGATCGCAGGCAATGCCAACAGCAATGCGGCACCGATCACCCAGCCCAGACGCCCGCTGAGCAGGGCAAAATTGTCTAATGGCAACCCCTCTCCTACCGGCAGGGTGACGAAGCTTTCTGCCACAACCTCGAACACCACCAAGTGGCCGTTCATGGCCAGGAACAGCAGAGTTACCAGCATCAGCAAATACTGGCCCAGCACTGGCACCGAAACCCCGGTCGCCGGGTCCATCATGGAAGCAAACCCAAGCCCCATCTGCATTGAAACCAGCTGGCCGGTAAAAACAAAAACATGAAAGAGCAGCTGCAGGGCAAAGCCAAGCAACGCACCAATCAAGATCTGCTCGCCGATCAACACTATTGCTTTCAGGCTAAGCGCTTCGACCAGTGGCATTGGTGGCAGTACCGGTGCCAGTGCCAGCGTTATTGCCAACGCCATGTATAATCGTACACGCGCCGGCACCATCTGTGTGCCAATTACCGGCATCACCATCAACAGGCTGGCAATACGAAATAGCGGTAACAGAAAACCGCTGATCCAGCTGCCGATTTCACCGCCATCCAGTCCAATCATGGGTTAACCTAACCAATCAGGTATGGAATGTTTTCCATGATCTTCTGGGTAAAATCGAGCCAGCGCGCCACCAGCCAGGGGCCCATAATCATCAGAGTGGTAAAGCTGACCAGCAAGCGCGGCAAAAAACTCAGCGTTTGTTCGTTGATCTGTGTGGCCGCCTGGAACATGGCAACAAACAGACCTACCACCAGGCTTGGCGTGATAATTACCGCGACCGCCATAGCCATCAGCCACAGTCCTTCACGAAACAGGTCTACCGCTATCTCGGGCGTCATCAGTATCTCCTTACAAAGTACCGAAGCTGTTAGCCAGCGTGCCGATGATTAGCGTCCAGCCATCCACCAGCACAAACAGCATGATTTTGAACGGCAATGAAATAATCAGCGGTGACAGCATCATCATGCCCATTGACATCAAAACACTGGCGACCACCACATCAACAATCAGAAATGGAATAAAAATCATGAAACCGATCTGGAAGGCTGTCTTCAGCTCGGAGGTAACAAAGGCCGGAATCAGAATGCTCAGCGGCGTGCTCTCTGGTGATTCGATATCGGTACGCTTGGCAATACGAATAAACAGCTCGAGATCAGTCTCGCGGGTTTGTGCCAGCATAAAGGCCCGGATCGGCACTTCGGCCCGGGCCAGTGCATCCTGGGCACTGAGCTGTTCGTTCATGTAGGGCTGAAGCGCTTCCTGATTGATGCGCTCAAACACCGGCGCCATGACAAAAATGGTCAGGAACATGGCCAGCCCCAGCAGGATCTGGTTGGACGGTGTCTGCTGCAGACCTAACGCCTGGCGCAGAATGGAGAACACAATAATGATCCGCGTAAAGCTGGTCATCAGCATGACAAAAGCCGGGATAAAGCCCAGCGCAGTCATAATCAGCAAAATTTGCAGGCTGACCGAGTATTCCTGCTGACCTTCACCGTCCGTGGTCAGGGTGATGGCGGAAATTGCCAGCGGATTGCTTTCTGCTGCGAAGGCCCAGCCAGCCAGCAGTGGCCCGACCAGCAATAGCAAAACCTGTAACCAGCGCATTATCTGGGATCCTTGTCGTCAGTATCTCTGTCACTCTGGCCCAGGGCCTGTTTCAGGCGCTGGGCAAAAGCTCCGGCCGTCTGCACTTCATCTGCAGCAACAGCAATCGGCTCCTGCAACACATGCAGCGTTTCAATACTGCCTGGCGTCAACCCCAGCAACACCTGTTCCCTGCCGACCTGAACCAGCAACAGGCGCTCACGTGGTCCAAGCGGCCTGGTAGCCAACAACTGGATAGTGTCACTACGCTTGCCACCAGGCAGCTGCTGCTGAAGCCGCCTGGCCAGCCAGGCCAGCAGAAAAATTAGCCCAACCACCAACAACAAGCCAAGTAGCAGCTGGATCATCTGCCCGCCAATTTCTGCCGTAGCCGCACTCCGGCTCAAGGTGCCAGTTTGCTCTGTTAACCGGGCTGCTGCCTGGGTTCCCTCTTCTGCCCACACATGCAAGCTGCCAGCCAACAATGCAGGGGCCAGCAGCAAAAAACGCAATACGGCAATGTTCATCAGACTCACCGACACTCAGCGCAGACGCTTGATGCGTTCACTGGGACTGATGACATCGGTCAGTCTGATACCAAACTTCTCATTCACCACCACCACTTCGCCATGAGCAATAAGAGTGCCATTGACCAGCACATCCAGTGGCTCACCCGCCAGGCGGTCAAGTTCTACTACCGACCCCTGGTTGAGTTGCAGCAGGTTGCGAATGGTAATGTCGGTACTGCCCACCTCCATGGAAATGGCCACGGGAATATCCAGAATCACGTCCAGGTTGGGGCCATCCAGGCTAACCTTTTCCCCGGAGCTTTCCGGGCCATGATCAAACTGGGGAACCGGAGCTGGCTCCGGCTCGGCAGCCTGTGCCAGCATGGCATCAATATCATCCTGGCTAGAGTCCCCCGCCTCGGCCAGTGCCGCAGCCCACTCGTCTGCCAGGGCCTGCTCTTCGCTGGTTACTTCTTCTTCATGTTCGTCGGTCATTGTTCATCCTGCCTGTTCAAATTATCGTGACCGTTCAACCGGTCCAAGTACCTGCAAAGCCAGGTTTCCCTGATGGGAGCCCAGCTGAACTTTGAAAGTTGGAACCCCGTTAGCCCGCAATAGCATGTGTTCGGGCATTTCTACCGGAATGACATCGCCCGGTTTCATGGCGAGGATATCGCGCAAGCGCAATTCACAGCGCACCACGGTTGACTGGATTGGTACACGAACATCCAGAATATCTTCCTGGATCGATTTGCTCCAGCGTTCGTCATGGCCATCCAGATCCGATTGGAAGCCGGCATCAAGCATTTCCCGAATCGGTTCGATCATCGAATACGGGAAGGTGATCTGCATTTCACCCCCACCGCCATCCAGCTCAACATGGAAGGCAGAAACAACGACCACTTCACTGGGGTTGACGATATTGGCCAGTGCCGGATTGACCTCGGAGTTCATGTACTCAAAGTCAACATCCAGTACTGCATGCCAGGCTTCCTTCAAATCAACGAAAGCCTGTTCCAATACCATGCGAATCACACGCAGTTCAGTCGGTGTAAATTCACGCCCCTCAATCTTTGCATGACGCCCGTCACCACCAAAAAAGTTGTCCACCAGCTTGAATACCAGTCGCGAGTCCAGCACGAACAGGCAGGTACCACGCAGCGGCTTCATTCTGACCAGGTTCAGACTGGTTGGCACATAAAGAGTGTGCACATATTCACCAAACTTCATCACCTGGACACCACCCACGGATACATCTGCCGTACGGCGCAACAGGTTAAACATGCTAATGCGCGTATAGCGGGCAAACCGTTCGTTGATCATCTCCAGCGTTGGCATGCGCCCGCGTACAATACGATCCTGACTGGTCAGGTCATAGCTTTTGATACCCCCGACGGCAGCTTCTTCTTCGGTCTCCACCAGCCCGTCATCAACGCCATGCAGCAGCGCATCAATTTCATCCTGTGACAACAGATCCTGAACGGCCATAACGCTCTCCGCTTGCGCTTATTGCATTACAAAATTGGTAAACAACACCTGCTCAACCACAGGCACACCCACCTCGCGTACAGCCAGCTCCTGCACGGTGGCAGTGACCTTCTGCTTCAGCATATCCAGCCCTAGCGGCGTATTCAGCTGGGCAAAGTCCTGGCTAGAAAACAGCATGACCAGCTGGTTACGCAGTGCTGGCATATGCGAGCGCAGCATGGCCAGCTGTTGCTCGTCACGAGCCATCAAGGCCAGACTGACCTGCATATAGCGTGTGCGGCCCTCTGTTTGAAAGTTGACCACGAAAGCCGGCTCCAGACTTTCATAGAGCGCCTGCTGTTTTGCCTGGGCAATGGGTTGTATCGTACCCTCTTTCTGCTGTGGGCGATCCTTGCTGAGAAAAAACCAGGTGCCTGCAGCAGACAAGCCGACAGACACCAGCAGCGCCACAGCAACCACCATGATCAGTTTAAGCCTGTTTTTCTTTGCCGCTACCGGCTGTCCTGTATCAGACGTCGTACCCCTGGCCATTTTTTGTTTCCTTTTGTCAATCTGGGCAACAGTGTACCCAAAGCGCGCATCTTAAGGGATACCTGCCAGCATAAAACACCAGTCAGACGTAATAACTGACAAGGCCGGCATGCCCTTGCTCTTGCTGCTCAACTTCGCTTTCAGCCACCAGCACTTCATCAGCACCGGCTCGTCCATCACGACCGGCAACGGAAGTTCCTTCATTGCTGTGCTGATGCTCCTGCTGTGACTGATCAGCCACTTCAACATCCACATTGCTCATGCCCTGCTGCTCCAGCAGCTCTCGTAACCGGTGCATCTGGCCATCAAGCGAATCACGGACACCAGCGTGAGCACTGGAAAAGGTAATTTGGGTATGTTCTTGACCAACCTGGACGCGAATATCGAGACGGCCCAGCTCAGCCGGATTAAGTTTGATTTCGGCGGATTTGAGGTTCTGCGATGACAGCCACATAACCTTGTCGACCAGCTCCCGGTTCCAGCCGGGCTGCTGCATGTTAAGTGGTGCCTGGGCAGGCAACTGGCGCGCAGCCTGTGCAGACTGAACTGCTTCGCTGCGCAGCAGAGTGTCACTACGCACCTCACCTGCTGCGGTCACACTGTCCGCTCTGGTAGCCTGCCCGGCAACAGGCTCATTGCGTGCTGGGTTTGCTGCGGCTGCCGTCAACAGACGACTAATCAGAGGCTGGCTTTCTTCTGTTGCATCCAGCTCAAACAGTGGTTCACTCTCATCTGCGGCCAGTTCGACTTCTGTCTTGTCAGCATGACCAGGCAATATCCCCGCCGGCTGGCCTGTCTGACCACCTGAGGGCTGCGCAGCTGTCACGTCCTTGCCAGCAGAAGCTGGCGCCCCGGCCGTAGCTGACACTCCCCCGCCTTGAATCATGGCCAACAGGTGTCCGGCGACATCCGCTCCATCAAGAGCCTCCAGCACATCAGTCGTTTCGTTTTCGAGCTCGCTTTGTGCCTGGATTATTTGTTCGAGCAGCGGGTCAAGATGCCCTGGAATTTCTTCGCCATCCAGACCGCTGTCGCCCTCAACCGTGACCTGGTCGAGGCCATCTGTATTTTCTACGTGATCGTCATGTTTTTGACGCACCGTGGTTTCTGTAGTTCCAGCATTATTAGCGGCAGGCTTTTTGCTGGCGCCTGCAGGCTTCTCCGAACTGGTTCGTTGAGATTCTTTTCTGTCTTCACGACGGACGTTATCCGTCTGGCTGTCTGCAGGTCGCGCAGTCTGCTGTTGCCGCGGTGGGGGCGCAGGGTTCTTGATATCCATGCTCTGACGTTGCTCTTGCAACACACGGGAGAAATCCTGCCCGGTCTGTGCTGGACGAAGTTCACTGGCTTTACCCTGATCGGCTGCCGGAGCCTGAACGCCACCCTTGGCGGTAGCAGGCTGCAATAAAAAGCTGGCCATCATTGTCATGATTCGGTCTCCTTTACTGAGATATAAACCAATGATGCAAGTTTCAGGCCAACAACCATAGAGGCTGCCTGCGAAGGGCTATGGACGACTTGCTGTGCCCTTCATGTCACGTCCACTTTTATTGCTTTTCTGTCCAAAAAAAGGCTGGTAACAAATCAATCAGGCTCGTCACTGTAATCCTGGGGTGTGCTGCTCCTGAATTGGCCGGGCTTCTTTCAACAAAGGAAGTCATGCGCGGAGCGCGCAAAGTGCCCAGCCACCCACAGAACTCTACAAACACCTCCTGTTTGTACCTGATGCTGACCGCCTGACCAGCATGAGTTGTCTGTTTTCTTAAATGCTCATTGCGTCAATAAAGCGCGGAACGGCCTGCTCATCGATCTTCAGGCTGGCAAAGTCAAACAGGTTTCGGTCGGCGAGCTGTGACGGAACCACATTCTGCAAGGCACGAAACATAACCTCTGTACGCCCCGGTGTCCTCTTCTCCCACTCTTGCAGCATTGCCTTGACCACCTGGCGCTGCAAATTGTCCTGTGAGCCGCACAGGTTGCACGGAATAATGGGAAACTCCCGGTATGCAGCATACTTGGCAATATCAGCTTCTTTGCAGTAGGCCAATGGACGGATCACTACATTGCGACCGTCATCCGACAATAACTTGGGCGGCATGGCTTTCAGGGTGCCGCCATAAAACAGGTTAAGAAAAAAAGTTTCCAGAATGTCATCACGGTGATGACCCAGCGCCATCTTGGTTGCCCCTATTTCATCGGCGAAGGTATACAGGGTGCCGCGGCGCAGGCGTGAACACAGCGAGCATGTGGTCTTGCCTTCGGGGATTTTTTCCTTCACCACCGAGTAGGTATCCTTTTCGATGATGTGATACTCCACTCCCTGCTTGCTCAGATAGCCAGGCAGGACATGCTCCGGAAAACCCGGCTGTTTTTGATCCAGGTTTACGGCCACCAGTTGAAAACGTATCGGAGCCACTTTTTGCAGATAGAGCAGGATGTCCAGCATGGCATAGCTGTCTTTGCCACCGGACAGACACACCATGATCTTGTCGCCTTCCTCAATCATGTTGAAATCACCCACGGCTTCACCGGCCTGGCGACGCAAGCGTTTTTGCAATTTGTTGTATTCGACGGACTGGCTGCTCATAACCATACTCACCAAAGGTAAAGCGGCGTATTTTACCCTTATTTGAGGGTTTGGTCAGTCCTGTATCACAGCAGACTTGTCTGGACAAAACCTGTGCCAACTGTTCAGATGACACCATGAACCAACAAGATCCTTTGCTCAACTTTTTGTTACAGCAGCTTCGCCTGCATCCCGACGGGCTGAGCGAATACCAGCTGATCTGTTTGCTACGTGAGCGGCAATGGCCAGTGTTCTCCGAAGCAGACTTACGTGAGCCGCTAAGCCTGTTTCGCACTCACTTTACACTGTTCAATGCGCTGTACCGGCTGGATGAGTGGCTGGCATCCGAGCAGCTGCAGTTGGAAATCAATACCCTGTGCATCCGCGTTATACAACGCAGCGCCGGCCAGCCCGGGCTGACCGCGGCAGACTCGCTACGCAACTACTATCTGGACATGCAGCAGCTGGAAACGACAGACCGCGACCACATTACAGCCATGCTTGATGGCAGTTTTAGCCGCATCCGGGGAAACGATGAGCAAACAGCCGCCCTGACCTGCCTGGGCTTTGCAGCCGACCAGCCCATGCCGGAAGCACGTGAGATCAGGCTTGCCTACCGCCGTTTGGCCAGCCAGCATCACCCAGACCGCGGTGGTAGCACAGCATGCCTGCAGCAGGTCAATCAGGCCATGGCCCTGCTGAGAAAATACCAGCTGGCCTGACAGGTCCTCTTGGCCGTTTTCCACACTGACTTTCATATCCACAGGAGCTGTGGATAACCATGTGCACAACCTGAAAGCAGATTCGCCTGAGCAGCTACTTTCGAGGACTTCGGGCAAATTGTCCGCTTTTTGATCATTCGGTTTTTATTTCATATCAATCAACAGGTTATAAAAACAAAAACAACTGAAAGAATGCTTTAAAGCAAAGCGTCAAATAAAACGCTAACTATCCCCACGCATGTGCACAACCCGCTTCTTGTCAAGGTTTCTGGCGCTATTTCTCGATCTAAGCAGCTTGCACTCCCCTATCTTTGTGGCCCGCAAACCATACCGCCAGCTGCCAACCGCTTACTGCTTCTCGCGATCGAGCCTGGCCTGAATGAACTCCAGTTGCTGCAACAGCGCTGCCACCTTTGGCATGTCGCCGTCCGCTGTCCGTACAGCCTTCAAGGGCTCACGGTAAATGGCCTGCAACTCCAGCTGTTTTCTGTCGGTATAGTCGCCATGCATGCTCGGATAGTAATTGCCCATCTGGCGAGTGCTGTTCAGCATGGCAGGTATCAGTTTTTCTGACAGCGGGTAACCACAAGCTGCAGCCGCATCCACCACCTCTTGCATCAGGTCGGTGATCAAGGCCAGGCAGGAGGGGTCATTCATCATGCTGCTGGTATCAGCGTCAAGCACCACGGAAAGCCCGTTATAGGGCACATTCCAGACCAGTTTTTGCCAGCGTGCCTGCTTTGCATCGACACATTCCGACTTCACCCCGGCCTGATTGAATAGCCAGACCAGTTCCCCGGCCTGCCCAACTCCCTGCTCCTGACTGGCTGCACCACTGTGATAGCCGATATTGATGCTGCCACCGCCCTGGTGCCAGACCTGGCCAGGAGCCGTACGCCGTACCTGTATAAAACAAAGGCCGGCAAACAGTGACATCTGTGCCGGCAACAACGCACGCATCTGGTCTTCATTGCCATAGCCGTTTTGCAGTAAAACAACCTTTGCCACCGGGGTCGGCAGACGCTTAAGCAGCTCCGCAACCTGTGCGTTGGCTGTGGTTTTGGTGGTGACCAGTATCCAGTCACAGTCGTCGAGCTCCTCTATCTGGCTGCATACCTGAACTGGATGCTGCTGTATATCGCCAAGGCTTTTGCTACGCAGACTGAGGCCATCACGACGCAAAGTTTCCTGGTCGCTACGGACAAGAAAACGTACTTCAAGTCCCGAGCGCTGCAGCATCAGGCCATAAAAACCGGCAATGGCTCCGGCCCCGATAATGCCGATCCGAGGCGTGTTTCTGTCTGTCATGCTGTTCTCCTCCAGACCTGTTCTAGTGGCTTTTATTTTAATTGAGCAAATCATCAAACGCGAATAAGCAGCTGATGTTTTGATGAGATGCAAGAGTTTGCCACACCCGAAAAACCACTCCTTCGATGCCACTAAAGCAGCTAAGACAAAAGTCGCAATCAAGTAAAATATCGATACAAATCAATCTATTAAAACAAAGCAAACATATTCACCACCAAGCTGGCACCTGCCTTGCAATAGTTTCGGCGACACAACAAAACCCATAACAAGTCAACTTCTTGAGGTTATAGCAGATGCCAGAGCTCAAGCTTCACTCCAACCCGGACGCCCGGCCCAGGCAGAGCTTCGACGAACTGACCAAATACATTCGCGTACGCAGCGAAGAAGGCTCCCGCTTTGTCGAATTCGACTTTGCCATTGGCGACCCTTCCCTGTTTGTCGAGCTGGTCATGCCACCGGAAGCCTTCAAACACTTTTGTGAACTGAACAGGGTGGTGCACATGACCCCCGAACAGATGGCCGCAGTCGACGACGAACTTGAAAAGTGGCGTTACGGCGAAGACACACTGATGTCCCGCAACCAGAACCGAACCTAACCGACAACAACAATCAACCAGGGTGGTTTATCCATGAGTATCGAAATCAAAACAGCAACACTGGAACCCATTCGTCACAGTTTTGCCAACATCGAGCGCCGTTTTGGCGAAAAACCTGCATCACGATACCAGGAAGCAACCTATGACCTGCAGGCCGAGGTCAACTTCCATTATCGCCCGCTGTGGCAGCCCGAGTTTGAGCTTAATGACAAGAGGCGTACCGCCATCGTCATGAATGACTGGTACGACCTGAGGGACCCACGCCAGTTCTACTACGGCACCTACGTGCAAAACCGTGCCAAATTGCAGGAGAACGCGGAAGGCAACTACAGTTTTTTTGAAAAACGCAATCTGGTAGACAACCTGTCCGACGAGGTTCGCCAGCTGTTGATCAACCACTTGATCCCTTTGCGCCATATTGAGCATACCGCCAACCTGAACAACATGTATGGCTGCGCCTTTGGTTACGGCACCGCCATTAGCCAGGCGCTGATTTACAACGCCATGGACCGTCTCGGCATTGCCCAGTACCTGTCCCGCATCGGCCTGATCCTCGACGGCAATACCGCTATGACCCTGGCTGAGGCCAAGCAGGCCTGGATGGAAAGCCCTTCCTGGCAGGGGCTGCGCGCCCTGTGCGAAGAAACCACTACCGTCAAGGACTGGTTTGAAGTGGTACTGGCCCAGGATCTGATTATCGACAGCCTGATGTACCACCTGTTTTATGTACAACTGGACGAAAAGCTGGTGGAGATGGGTGGTCGTGACATAGCCCTGTTGACGGAAATCGTTCATGACTGGAACAAGGACACCACCCGCTGGCTCGACAGTGTGCTGAAAACCGTAGCTGCCGAATCCGCCGAGAACAAGGCACAACTGCAGCAATGGATCGCCGTCTGGCGCGACAAGGCGCTGGCTGCTTTCAAACCCGCAGCAGAAGCCGCGCTGGGCGCACACGCCCTCGATAACGCCGACCAGTACCTGGGCGAGCGCCTGAAAAAACTCGGACTGGACCAGTAAGGAGCATCCCATGGCCAAGGTATATATCGCCCTGCAAGACAACGACGACTCCCGTTACATCGTGGAGGCCATTGTGGAAGACAACCCTGGTGTCACCGTCAATCACCAGCCGGCAATGATCCGCATCGAAAACGAAGGCTCGCTGTGCATCAAGCGCGAGACCGTTGAGGAAAAAATTGGCCGCGACTGGGATGTCCAGGAACTGCACCTGAACATGATTACCCTGGGCGGCAACGTCGATGAAGACGAAGACCAATTCTGCATCCGCTGGAACGTATAACTAAAACAAGAGGTTACTGCAATGACAGCCAAAAAACTGAATCTAAAAGACAAATATCGCGCCCTCACCCGGGATCTGGACTGGGAATACTCCTACGCCGACCGCAAAGAAGCCTTCCCGTACGAAGAATTTGAAGGCATCAAGATCACCGACTGGTCCAAGTGGGAAGACCCTTTTCGCCTGACCATGGACGCCTACTGGAAATACCAGGCCGAAAAAGAGAAGAAGCTTTACGCCATCTTTGACGCCTTTGCGCAGAACAACGGCCAGCTCAACGTAGCGGACGCCCGCTATGTCAACGCCATCAAGCTGTTCCTGACCGGCGTCTCCCCGCTGGAATATCA
This sequence comes from Gammaproteobacteria bacterium, assembly GCA_012728415.1. GTDB lineage: Bacteria > Pseudomonadota > Gammaproteobacteria > Pseudomonadales > Pseudomonadaceae > Thiopseudomonas. The sequence goes on along the minus strand of JAAYFD010000062.1, from coordinate 2,858 downwards.
GGCTTATCAGGGTTACGCCCATGTCGGCCGCCAGTTTGGTGGTGCCGGTGCCCGGGTTGCCTGCCAGATGCAGTCGATTGACGAGTTGCGCCACGTGCAGACACAGATTCACGCCATGAGCCACTACAACAAGTACTTCGACGGCTTCCAGGACTGGACCCACATGCACGACCGTGTCTGGTACCTGTCCGTGCCCAAGTCATTCTTTGACGATGCCCGGACCGCCGGTCCGTTCGAATTCCTGGTGGCCATCAGTTTCAGCTTCGAGTACGTGCTGACCAACCTGCTGTTTGTGCCCTTCATGTCCGGTGCCGCCTATAACGGCGACATGGCCACCTGCACCTTTGGCTTCTCGGCCCAGTCCGACGAGGCCCGCCACATGACCCTGGGTCTGGAAATCATCAAGTTCCTGCTGGAGCAGCACGAGGACAACGTGCCCATCGTGCAGAAGTACATCGACAAATGGTTCTGGCGTGGCACCCGTCTGCTGTCGCTGGTCGGCATGATGATGGACTACCAGCTGCCCAACAAGGTGATGTCCTGGAAAGAGGCCTGGGAAGTCTACTTTGAAGAAGCCGGCGGCGCACTGTTCAAAGACCTGGCCCGTTACGGCATCCGCATGCCCAAATTTGTTGAAACCTGCACCAAGGAAAAAGAACACATCTCCCACCAGGCGGCCTGGATTTTCTACAACTATGGCCATGCGGCCGGATTCCACACCTGGGTGCCATCCGACGAAGAAATGGACTGGCTCAGCGCCAAGTATCCGGACACCTTTGACAAGTACTACCGTCCGCGCTGGGAGCTGGCGAAGAAGATGGAAGCCGAAGGCAAGCGCTTCTACAGCCAGGCCCTGCCGATGCTGTGCAGCACCTGCCAGATTCCGATGGGTTTCACCGAAATGGACGACCCGACGCAAATTTCTTACCGCTCCAGCGTCTACGAAGGCGAGACCTACCACACTTGCTCGGATGGCTGTAAGCACATCTTTGATAACGAGCCGGAAAAATATGTACAGGCCTGGCTTCCGGTTCATCAGATTTTCCAGGGCAACTGCGGCAGTGCCGATGTCGAAACCGTGCTGCGCGACTATTACCAGCTCAACCTGGGCGCCGACAACCTCGACTACCGCGGCTCTCCGGACGAGAAGCGCTGGAAGACCTGGAAAAACATTGCCTAAGCACAAGCATTCCGCATAACAACAATAGCCGGGGCTCCGCCCCGGCACAGGAGAAGAACCATGGCTGTTACAGCACTGAAACCCGGTTACAAGTTTGAACCACTGGACCTGCAGAAAAATTTTCATGGCAATCAGCTGAACTATGTCGGCTGGGACCATCATCTGATGTTCTGTGCCCCCTTCTGCTACCCGGTTCCGCCCACGCTGACCTTCAAGGAATTGCGTGACACTGTGATGGCAGAGGCTTTTAGCGCCCACCCGATGTTCAACGACATCAATTGGGACGAAGCCACCTGGCTGCTCGATGGCAAGCCCTTTACACCCAAGCTGGATGCCAGCCTGGCCGAACAGGGAGTTGGCCATAAAAGTGTCTTGCGTTTCCAGACCCCTGACAGGGGTTACCAGAACGCTGGCGTTTAATTCACAACAAGCAGTAAGGAACGATCATGAGCTATCAAGTAACCGTAGAACCGACCGGCGATGTCATCGAAGTTGAAGAAGGGCAAACCATTCTTAGCGCAGCTCTACGCCAGGGCGTCTGGTTACCCTTTGCTTGTGGTCACGGCACCTGCGGCACCTGCAAGGTTCAGGTGCTCGACGGTGACGTCGACCTCGGTGACGCCTCGCCCTTTGCCCTGATGGACATGGAGCGCGAGGAAGGCAAGGTGCTGGCCTGCTGCGCCCTGCCCGAATCTGACCTCACCATAGAGGCCGATATCGATGTCGACCCGGACTTCAAGGGTCTGCCGGTAGAAGACTACAGCGGCACAGTGATCAGTATCGAAGCGCTCTCCCCAACCATCAAGGGAGTGCGGATCAAGCTGGATCGCCCCATGGAGTTTCAGGCCGGCCAGTATATCAACCTGGAGATTCCCGATGTCGGCAGCCGGGCATTTTCCATTGCCAGTACTCCATCTTGCAATGACCACCTGGACCTGCACATCCGTCATGTGCCAGGAGGTGCCGGCACCACCTATATCCACGAGAAGCTGCAGGTAGGTGAAAAAATCGAGCTGTCTGGTCCCTATGGCCAGTTCTTTATCCGCACCTCCGACAGCAAGGACATCATTTTCATTGCCGGCGGCTCCGGTCTATCGAGCCCGCAATCAATGGCGCTGGACTTGCTGGAAGCCGGCGACGAACGCCAGATGTATCTGTTCCAGGGCGCGCGCAACCTGGCCGAGCTTTACAACCGTGAACTGATGGAAGAGCTGGCGCTAAAACACGACAACTTCCATTACATCCCCGCGCTGAACGAACCAAGGCCTGAAGATGATTGGCAGGGCTTCACCGGTTTTGTCCACGAAGCAGTGAAAGAGCACTTCGACGGGCGCATGGAGGGTCATAAGGCTTATATGTGCGGACCACCACCGATGATCGACGCAGCCATCAGCACCCTGATGCAGGGCCGCCTGTTCGAAAACGACATCCATATGGAAAAGTTTCTCACAGCCCTGGACGGAGCCACCGAACAACGCCGCTCTGCCCTGTTCAAGCGTCTGTAACACAACGGGCTCAAGAGGACATCAGTATGGCCACAACAACCTACAACATTGCCGTGATCAACCGTAACAAAGAGTTCCAGGTCCGGGCTGGCGAGACCCTGCTGGCTGGGCTGGAGCGCACCTGCTGCGACGCCATTGATGTCGGCTGTCGTGGCGGCGGCTGTGGAATGTGC
>JAAYFD010000061.1 GCA_012728415.1 Gammaproteobacteria bacterium | reverse complement strand
GCTGATTAGTCAGCTCGAAGCCGGTAAGGGCGTTATGGACACGCCCGTAGCAGTCAAGCACATCGACCTGCTACTAGAAGCGGGGCTGCGGCCCCGCGAAACCATGTCTAACCGCGAAGCGGCTTAGGCGTGGTAGTTCATTGCCGGTACCCCACATGGTTCCGGTCTGTGCACGAGCAGCCGATTTCAGTATAATAGGCCCCTTATTTTCGCAACCACGCAACCGGAAAACAGGATCAGACCGTGATTTTTCGGGCGTGGTTTATTGTTTGGGGCCGCCTTCGGTGCGGCCAACCCGCAGCGAGGCATAGTAAATGAGCGCACTGGTCGGTGTCATTATGGGGTCCAGGTCGGACTGGTCAACCATGAGCCACACAGTAGAAACACTTGAAGCCCTTGGTATTCCCCATGAAGTGCAGGTGGTTTCTGCACATCGCACACCGGATCTGCTGTTTTCCTATGCAGAGCAGGCGCATGAGCGGGGCATTCAGGTCATTATCGCTGGTGCGGGTGGCGCTGCCCACCTGCCGGGCATGTGCGCATCCAAAACCCATTTGCCGGTGCTGGGTGTGCCGGTGCAGTCCTCCATGCTGTCGGGAGTCGATTCTTTGCTGTCCATTGTTCAGATGCCGGCAGGCGTCCCTGTGGGTACCCTGTCGATTGGCCGGGCCGGCGCTATCAATGCTGCGCTATTGTCTGCCAGCATGCTGGCTGCAGGCAACGAAAAAATCCGTACGGCCCTGTTGCAGTACCGTGAACAGCAGACACAAAGTGTGCTGGACAACCCTGATCCGCGTGAGGCCTGAGTAATGAAAGTCGGTGTGATTGGCGGTGGCCAGCTGGGCCGCATGCTGGCGCTGGCGGGAACGCCGCTGGGCATGGAGTTCAGTTTTCTCGATCCGGCACCTGATGCCTGCGCAGCGCCGGTCGGTCGACATCTGTGTGCAGCCTATGACGCCCGGGCCGAACTGCAGGAATTGGCCGAGACCATGGATGTGGTGACGTTCGAGTTTGAAAATGTACCGTCCGAGGCAGTCGCTTATCTGGCACAGCATGTGCCGGTATTTCCCAATGCTGAATCCCTGCGCATCGCCCGTGACAGGCTCTGTGAAAAAACCATGTTTTGTGAGCTGGATATTCCGGTAACGGCTTTCGCCAATATCGAGTCACAGCAACAGCTGGAGCAGGCAGTCACCGAGGTGGGCCTGCCTGCCATCTTGAAAACCCGTACCATGGGATATGACGGCAAGGGTCAGAAGGTTTTGCGCAGCATGGACGATGTAGTCGGCGCTCACGCCGCACTGGGTGGTGTGCCCTGTCTACTGGAAGCGTTTGTCGATTTTGCAGGCGAAGTGTCGGTGATTGCTGTGCGCGGTCATAGTGGTGAAGTGGTTTGTTATCCGTTGGCGCACAACACCCATGAAGGCGGCGTTTTGGTGCTGTCGGTAGCCAGCGAAAACCATCCGCTGCAGACGTTGGCCGAGGACTATGCCCGCCGTGTGCTGGAGCATCTTGATTATGTTGGTGCTTTGGGTTTTGAGTTTTTTGAGGTGGATGGCGGCCTGATGGCCAATGAAATTGCGCCACGGGTACACAACTCCGGCCACTGGACTATTGAAGGGGCCGAATGCAGCCAGTTCGAAAATCATTTGCGCGCCATTGCCGGACTGCCGCTTGGCAGTACATCTTTGATTGGCTACAGTGCAATGGTCAACTGCATTGGCCGCATGCCTGCCAACGCACAGCTAATGTCGTTAAAGGATACCCATGTGCATCACTATGGCAAGGTTGAAAAACCCGGGCGCAAGGTAGGGCATGTCACGCTGCGCAGCAGCGGAACCGGACAACTGCAGCAGGCTGTAGCAGCTGTGCAAGCATTGGTGTCGAAACAGTAAGCTGACCCGGGGCCGGCTGTCGGGAGCTTGCCAGGCGAGACAGGTGAGTCTTGTGTTGAAAAAAATTCCTGTTTCCCGGGTTGTATCGGGCATGTATATCCATGAGATCTGCGGTTCCTGGATGGATCATCCGTTCTGGAGAAGCGGTTTTTTGCTTGAAGACAGGCATGACTTGGAGCGTTTGCAGAAAAGCTCTGTCACCGAAGTCTGGATTGATGTATCGAAGGGAATGGATGTGCCGGATGGCGAAACCAGTGATGAGGTCAGTGAGCGCAGTGAGCTGGTTTTGCAGCAGGTGGTGAGCGGGCGGACATGGCAGAGCATGGCTGATGAGTTGCGTCGTGCGGCAAAAATTTGCGAGCGCAGCAAGGCAGCCGTAATCAGCATGTTTAACGAAGTCCGCATGGGGCGCAGCATAAATACTGAGCAGACCCAGCAGGTGGTCAGCGAAGTTACCCAGTCGGTGCTGCGTCACCCCAACGCGCTGTTAAGCATTGTTCGGGTTAAACAGGCCGATGATACCTACATGCACTCGGTTGCTGTTTGCGCGCTGATGGTCAGCCTGGCCAGAGAGCTTGAGTTTGACGACGACGCCCTGTACCAAGCGGGTATGGCCGGCTTGCTGCATGACGTTGGCAAAATGGCGATTGATGACGCCATTCTGAACAAGCCGGGCAGCCTGACAGATGAGGATTTTGACCAAATCCGGCGCCATCCCGAGTTTGGTGTGAGCTACTTGCAAAGAGGTGAGGCAGCCGTTTCGCGGGAAGTGCTGCAAGCATGTTACCAGCATCATGAGAAAATGGATGGCAGCGGCTATCCGCGTGGCCTCAAAGGTGACAGGATCAGCCTGCTGGCCCGTATGACTGCAGTGTGTGATGTGTATGATGCGCTGACGTCTGACCGGCCTTACAAGCGTGGCTGGGGCCCGGCCGAAACCATTCAGCGCATGGCTCAGTGGAGGGGACATTTTGATCCCCGGGTATTTCAGGCTTTTGTGCGCAGCGTTGGCATCTATCCGGTCGGTTCACTGGTGCGGCTGGAGAGCGGACGTCTGGCTGTGGTAATGGAGCAAAATGAAAAGTCGCTGCTGGTACCCAAGGTTAAAGTGTTTTACTCGACCAGGTCCGGCATGCATATCGAGCGTGAAGTGGTCAATCTGGCGGCACCGCACTGCAGTGATGCCATTGCCGCCCGGGAGTCCCAGGAGGACTGGGGCTTCAAGGATCTGGATGACCTTTGGCGTGAACAGTAGAGGAAGCGCAGGATAACGGTCTCTTGCCGGCGTTGGTCAGCGTTTCCACATTTTTAATTGAGGTATGAATGCAACCCTTTGTTATCGCACCATCCATCCTCTCGGCCGACTTTGCCCGCCTGGGCGAAGATGTTGACCGGGTGCTGGAGGCAGGTGCCGACTTTGTCCACTTTGACGTAATGGACAACCACTATGTTCCCAATTTGACGATTGGCCCCATGGTTTGTAGCGCGCTGCGCAAATATGGCGTAACCGCGCCGATTGACGTGCACTTGATGGTGCGTCCGGTTGATCGCATCATTGGTGATTTTATCGAAGCCGGCGCCAGTTACATCACCTTTCACCCTGAAGCGTCCGATCATATTGACCGCTCCCTGCAGCTGATCAGGGATGGTGGCTGCAAGGCGGGGCTGGTGTTCAACCCGGCCACGTCGCTGGAGGTGCTCAAATATGTGCTGGACAAAGTGGATATGGTCCTGCTGATGAGCGTCAACCCCGGTTTTGGCGGACAGAAGTTCATTCCCGGTACGCTGGAGAAGCTGCGAGAGGCGCGGGCCCTCATTAATGAAAGTGGGCGTGACATCCGGCTGGAGATCGACGGCGGTGTCAATGTGCATAACATCCGTGCCATAGCAGAGGCGGGTGCTGACACTTTTGTTGCCGGGTCGGCCATTTTCAATGCGCCTGACTATAAAGCAGTACTTGAGGCCATGCGCCACGAACTGGCGCAAGTGCAGGTGCAGGCATGATCAAGCTACGCTCGCTGTTTGACGGCCAGCTGCCCGGGCTGGTGATGTTCGACCTGGATGGCACCCTGGTGGACTCGGTACCCGACTTGGCGTACGGGGTGGACCGCATGCTGGAGCAGCTCGGTCGTCCACCGGCAGGGCTGGCCAAGGTACGTAACTGGGTGGGCAATGGTGCTCTGGTTCTGGTGCGCAGGGCGCTTGCGGACAGTATCGAACATGACGCGGTTGCAGACGCCGATGCCGAAGCGGCGCTACCACTGTTCATGGAAGCCTACGCCGAAGCCAACGGGCAAACCGTACGCTACCCGGGCGCCCTGGAGTGCTTGCAGAAGCTGCAGGCGGCCGGTATCCGCTTGGGGCTGGTCACCAACAAGCCGGAGCGTTTCATTCCGGAGCTGTTGCAGGAGCAACAGTTGAAAGGCTTTTTCGACTGGATTGTTGGTGGTGATACTTTGCCGCAGCGCAAGCCTGAGCCGGATGGTCTGCTGTCAGTCATGCAGCAGGCTGGTTTTGGTGCCGGCCAAAGCTTGTTTGTTGGTGATTCGCGCAACGATATCCTTGCGGCGCGTGCAGCAGGTGTTTCCTGCGCTGCGCTGACGTACGGTTACAATTATGGCGAAGATGTTGCGACCTACCAGCCTGAGCTGGTTATTGATAACCTGCAGGAGCTGGTACAGGGCTGATCAGTTTTGGCAGCCTGACCCTGTGCTTCCTGTATGTCCGGCCAGTGCGCAAGCGCACTAGCCGGACTTGATCAAGCGCCGCCAAAGCATCTCTGTACGCTATGACCATGATGCACTTGCACCCCTGGCATGGCTGCGTTAAGGTTTATCGATTAAAAATCCATAAAGGGCTTTTATGGTGAGCACAGGCAATCCGGTTTTTGCTGTTTTCTTCCTTGCGGTATGGCACCGTTGGCGCTATTGCGCCTGATTATACTCTCTGTCGCTGCGGCGACCCGTCACCTTGCGCATTTCTTGTTTGCCACCTCACATTGAGGCTTTTGTCATGACCGAAGAACAGTTTTCACAGCTGGCCAGCCAGGGCTATAACCGTATTCCGCTATCCCGCCAAACTCTTGCAGATTTCGATACGCCGCTGTCGATTTACCTGAAACTGGCCAATACCCCCTATTCTTATTTGTTGGAGTCGGTACAGGGTGGAGAGAAGTGGGGGCGCTACTCCATTATCGGCCTGCCCAGTCGCATGCGCCTGAGCATCAGCGGCTATCAGGCCAGCGTCTGGGCGGGTGACCAGCTGCTGGAGCAGCATGAGTGTGAGCAGCCGCTGGCTTTTGTTGAAGCATTCAAGGCACGCTTTCGCATTGCCGATATTCCAGGGTTGCCGCGTTTCAATGGCGGGCTGGTAGGCTACTTTGCCTATGACAGTGTGCGCTATGTGACGCCCGAGGTGGCCCAGTGTCCAAACCCGGATCCGCTGTGCACGCCAGACATATTATTGCTGGTTTCTGACGCCGTGGTTGTTTTTGATAATCTGGCCGGCACCCTGCACTTGATTGTGCTGGCTGACCCGCAACAGCCGGATGCCTATGCTGCGGCGCAGGCGCAACTGGATGAGCTGGCTGCACGTTTGCGCCAGCCGCTGACACCAAGACCCGGTGTGGACCTGAACCGCACGCAGCTGCCCGAGCCCGCATTTGAGTCCAGTTTCAGCCGTGAAGCTTTTGAGGCGGCAGTGGAAGAAATTCAGCAGGATATTGCTATCGGCAGCAGTCAGCAGGTGGTCATTTCCCAGCGCATGTCGGTTGACTTCAAGGCTGCGCCCATTGACCTGTACAGGGCGCTGCGCTGTTTCAACCCAACGCCTTACATGTATTTCTTCAATTTTGGCGATTTCCATGTAGTGGGCAGCTCACCCGAGGTGCTGGTGCGGGTTGAAGACGGGCTGGTGACTGTGCGACCGATTGCGGGCACCCGTCCGCGGGGCGTAACGGCAGAGCAGGACCAGGCGCTGGAGCGTGAACTGCTGGCGGATAAAAAGGAGCTGTCCGAGCACGAAATGTTGATCGGGCTGGGTTGCGATGATGTCGCACGGGTAGCCGATACGGATAGCGTGCAGGTTACCGAGCGTATGGTGATTGAGCGCTACTCCAATGTAATGCATATTGTTTCGAACGTGACTGGCAAGCTGAGAGGCGATCTGACAGCCATGGATGCGCTGAAGGCCATTCTGCCGGCTGGCACCCTGTCGGGTGCGCCCAAGGTGCGTGCACTGCAGCTGATTGACCAGCTTGAGCCGGTCAAGCGTGGCATTTATGGTGGTGCCGTTGGTTACTGGGCCTGGAACGGCAATATGGATATGGCGATCGCCATCCGTACTGCCATTATCAAAGACCAGGTTTTGCATGTACAGGCAGGCGCTGGCATAGTGGCCGATTCGAAACCGGCCAGTGAGTGGGAAGAAACCCTCAACAAGCGCAAGGCAATGTTCAAAGCTGTGGCGTTGGCGCAAGGGGATTGACCTGTGTTGCAAGGGTTGGCTGTGCTTTTGCCGGGGGTTTCCAGAATCCACAGGCTTGAGGCAAGTGCATCCACGCTGGTTCCGTGCGGCCATCTGTGGCGGCGAAAAGTAGCGGAAGTGCGCAGTTTGCTGATAACCAATGGGCAGACAACAAGCATTTTGCGCTGGTTTACAACAGTGACCAGTCAGCACAGGTCATTATTCAGCGTTTCCTTAATGCAAGTTGGCTTCACCTGCACCCAATCCAGACAACACGCGGTACAAAAGATTCAAACCTCAAAATAGAAACGACAAGGCATCAAAATGACAAACCGAATTCGAGTGGGCATTACCGGCTATGGCAATCTTGGCCGGGGTGTGGAAGCGGCGATTGCCCAGTCTCCTGACATGCGCCTGGTTGGTGTGTTCAGCCGTCGTGATCCGGCCAGTGTGCAGTTGCTGGACAGTGCGGTGCCGGTGTACTCCATTGAGCAGGTCGAGGAGTTTACCGACGAGATTGACGTGATGATACTTTGTGGCGGCTCCAAGTCCGATTTGCCGGAACAGGGGCCGTACATGGCTGGGCTGTTCAACGTGGTGGACAGCTATGATACGCATGCCAGCATTCCCGAGTATTATGCCAGTGTTGACCAGCCGGCGCGCGAGTCCGGCCACCTTTATTTGCTCTCCAGCGGCTGGGATCCGGGCCTGTTCTCCATCAACCGCCTGATTGGCGAAGCCATTTTGCCAGAGGGGGAAACCTATACCTTCTGGGGCAAGGGGTTGAGCCAGGGTCATTCCGATGCCGTACGCCGGGTGCCGGGTGTCAAGGCCGGTGTCCAGTACACGCTACCTTCCGAAGAGGCCATTGAGCGGGTGCGCAGCGGCGAGCAGCCAGAGCTGTCCACCCGAGACAAGCACGTGCGTGAATGCTTTGTGGTGCTGGAAGAGGGCGCAGACGAAGAACAGGTACGCGAGGCCATTGTAACTATGCCGGCCTATTTTGCTGACTATGACACCACTGTTCACCTGATCGACGAAGCCACCCTTGAGGCCGAGCATGGGGCTATGCCCCATGGCGGCTTTGTCATTCGCAGTGGCAAGACTGGCCAGGGTAATAACCAGGTGGTCGAGTTTTCGCTGAAACTGGGCAGCAACCCTGAATTCACCGCCAGTGTGCTGGTAGCTTATGCCCGGGCAGTGCACAGACTGGCACGGCTGGGTGAGCTGGGTGCCAAGACTGTATTTGACATAGCCCCCGGGCTGTTGTCACCGAAAAGTCCGGCTCAGCTGCGTAAAGAACTTTTGTAAGGATTGCTGAATGGATATTAAAGAAGCGTTGAGCTGGGTGGTTGGCAACCTGGACCTGAGCACAGAACAAATGACCGGAGTAATGCGTCAAGTGATGACCGGACAGTGTACCGATGCACAGATCGGCGGCTTTTTGGTGGCCTTGCGCATGAAGAGCGAAAGCATCAACGAAATTGTCGGTGCGGTTCAGGTATTGCGCGAGCTGGTTGAGCCGGTACAGATCGACGTCCCCTATCTGGTTGACACCTGTGGCACGGGGGGAGATGGCATGAATATCTTCAACGTGTCCACTGCAGCGGCATTTGTAGTGTCGGCAGCCGGCGGTCATGTGGCCAAGCATGGCAATCGTGCGGTTTCCGGCAAGAGTGGCAGCGCTGATCTGCTGGAAACTGCTGGCGTGTATCTGGACCTGACACCCGAACAGGTGGCGCGCTGTATCGAGACGGTAGGTGTCGGCTTCATGTTTGCTCCGGCCCACCATGGTGCCATGCGCCATGCGGTTGGCCCGCGGCGCGAGCTGGGCATTCGCACCCTGTTTAATATCCTGGGGCCCATGACCAACCCGGCACAGGTCAAACGTCAGGTGATTGGGGTGTTCAGCAAGCAGCTGTGCCGGCCGTTGGCTGAAGTGCTACAGCGTCTGGGCAGCGAGCACGTGATGGTGGTGCATGCGCAAGACGGCATGGACGAGATCAGCCTGGGCGCACCCACTCACGTGGCAGAACTGAAAGACGGCGAGATCACCGAATACCGTATCCAGCCGGAAGACTTTGGCATTAACAGCCAGTCGCTGATCGGTTTGGGGGTGGACGGTGCAGCGGCATCCTTTGCTTTGATCCATGATGCCCTGCACAAGCGTGCGCAGCCCTATGCACACAAGGCCGCTGAAATGATCAGCCTGAATGCCGGTGCAGCACTTTATGTCAGCGGCATTGCGGGCAGCCTGAAAGAAGGCATCGAGCGGGCCCATGATACGATCTATACGGGGCTGGCGCTGGAGAAGCTGACCGAGCTGGTATCCTTTACCTCCGTCTTCAAGCAGGAGTCCGAAGCATGAGTATCCCGACTGTTCTGGAAAAAATTGTCACCCGCAAGCATGAAGAGGTGGAACAGCGCCGTAGCATCGTCGGGCTGGATGAACTGGAGCGTCAGGCAGCTGCAGCAGAACCGGTACGCGGGTTTGCCGCGGCACTGCAGGAGCGGGTCGAGTGCCGGCAGCCGGCGGTGATTGCCGAGATCAAGAAAGCCTCACCGAGCAAGGGGGTCTTGCGTGAAGACTTTCAGCCGGCCGACATTGCTAAAAGTTACGCGGCAGCCGGAGCTGCCTGTCTGTCAGTACTGACCGATATCGATTTTTTCCAGGGTGCCGACCGTTATCTGCTGGAAGCAAGGGCTGCTTGTGAACTTCCGGTGATCCGCAAGGACTTCATGATCGACCCATACCAGATTATTGAGGCACGCGCGCTGAACGCCGACTGTGTCCTGTTGATTGCGGCCTGTCTGGATGACGCCCAGCTGCAAGAACTGGCGGCAACAGCCAGCGAACAGAATCTGGATGTACTGGCCGAGGTGCACAATGCCGAAGAACTGGAGCGGGTACTCACTGTACTGGACACTCCGTTGATTGGCATCAATAATCGTGACCTGCATACTTTTGAGGTGTCGCTGGGAACCACATTGGATTTGCTGCCGCAGATCCCCGAAGACCGCCTGGTGATTACCGAGAGTGGCATCTTGCAGCGTACCGATGTTGAGCTGATGCAGATCAACAACGTGCATGCTTTTCTGGTTGGTGAAGCCTTCATGCGCGCCAAGGAGCCGGGCAGCGAGCTCAAACGCCTGTTCTTTGGGCGTAGCTGATAGTGGACAGGGTGCCAAACTGATCAGCGTTGCAGCTCCCGCACCAGATAAGACAGCGCGCGGCTCAGTTCGCTGGCAGCTTCGGGCCGGCGAATAATCTGCAGCAGGGGCTCGCTGCGACTTTCATGCAAAATATTGCATTTTGCATGGCTGCGCTCACAGCTGTAACTGAAAAAGGGCGTTATGCCATAGAGCTGCAAGAGCTGGCTGCTGACTTCGACAGCTCCAGAGGCGTGGCGTTGCTCCAGGCGGACCAGCAGTGTGCCGGGCTGTGCGATCCGCACGCTGTAGAGCCAGTCTGCTGCCTGGGGCCGGCCGACTTGATAGCCTTTGAGCAGTGCGTGCTCGTTGAGCAGGCTGTTGACTTGCGCCAACAGTGCAGTGCGCTCGCTAGAGGTGGCATGTTGTATTTTAAGCTGGTTCAGGTACTGTTCCTTTTCTGTGTTTTCAATCGCCGGCCCGGCGGCGGATGGGCTGATGCTGCCGGCGGCAGTCAACAGGACTATGGCAGTCAAAACAAAAGCGCGCAGCATGGCAACTCCTTGTCAAGTTAATACATGCATGGCAAATAGCATAGGCCATTTGCCATGCTGTTTGTCAGGTTTTGTTCACTGCTGTGACCCGCTCCACGCTACGGACGGACAGTTGCAAAACCATCAACACTTCATGGAGTATCTGGCATGCAAACACCCTGGCTGGTAGGTCTGACGGGCGGCATAGGCAGCGGCAAGAGTGTAGTAGCCGACATCTTTGCCGGCCTGGGCGTGCATGTGGTGGATGCCGACGATGCTGCACGCTGGGTGGTGGAGCCGGGGCAGCCCGGGCTGGCAGGGCTGAGCGAACGCTTTGGCAGACAGATTTTGCAAGCTGACGGGCGGCTCGATCGTGCCGCCTTGCGGCAACTGATTTTCACCGATCCGCAGCAGCGTCTGTGGGTTGAACAGCTGTTGCATCCAATGATCCGCAAGGCAATTGCCGACAACTTGGCATCTGCGCAGTCAGCCTATGCATTGCTGGTATCGCCACTGTTGATCGAGGGTGGCCAGCACCGAACAGTGCAGCGGGTGCTGGTGGTTGATGTACCGGAGGCAATGCAGTTGCAGCGGGTCTTGCGGCGTGATGGTGCCAGCGAGGAGCAGGCTCGGGCGATTATGCAAACACAGCTGTCACGCACGGAGCGTTTGCGTCATGCAGATGACGTAATCAGTAACGATGGTACATTGCAGGAACTTGAGCTGCAGGTGGCCAACCTGCACCAGCAGTATTTGCAACAGTTGCGAGGCGGAGTATGACAGACAACAAGACAGTGCTTTTCAAATGCCCAACGTGCAACAAGGAGCAGCCGTGGAGCACAGATAACCCCTGGCGGCCATTTTGCAGTGAGCGCTGCCGGCTGATCGACTTTGGGGCATGGGCCAACGAGGAGCACAGCATTCCGGTGGAGCCGGAGCTGGACAGCTTTGACTAATGCCCGGAAACCGGTCGCTATCCGTGCCAGCTGTTGGGCCCAGGAATGCGCTGAATGATGCTGGCGAGGCAGTCAGGGCCGGGCGAAAGGCAGCGAACAAGCACAGCTTGCTGGCGGTAAATGATCATTTTGGGCCGTTTTCAACAATGATCTGGCAGCGCAGTTCATTATTCACGTTTTTTGGAGCTTGTTACATAGGGCATGACGATTGCTGCTGGCCAGGCGCAGCAGTGCATTGAGTACAATGCCGTAGAGCGGGATGAAAAATATCAGGCTGATGGCCAGTTTGATGATGTAGTCGACCCAGGCGATTTCCACCCAGTGTTCGGCCATGAAGCTGTTGCTGCTGCGCCAGAAGGCAATGCTGAAAAATACCAGGGTATCCAGCAGGTTGCCAAAGATAGTTGAGGCTGAAGGAGCGATCCACCATTGCTGTAAACGGCGCAGGCGGTCAAACACCTGGATATCGGCCAGCTGGCCGGTTGCATAGGCGGCAAAGCTGGCTAGCGAGATGCGCAGCACGAACAGGTTCAGGCTGGCCAGTGCTGCCCAGCCGTTGAAATGGCCTTCATGAAACAGGGTCGAGACCAGGTAGGATGCCAGCAGGGCCGGCAGCATTACCCAGGCAATGACGCGACGGGCTGGTTGCTTGCCAAGCAGGCGTACGGTCAGGTCGGTGGCCAGAAAAATGAACGGGAAGCTGAATGCTCCCCAGGTGGTTTGCCAGCCGAACATTTCCACCGGAAACTGCACCAGAAAGTTGCTGGCAATGATGATGACTATGTGAAAGCCGATTAATGCGGTCAGAACAGTACGCGTACGTGCTGAATCCATGCTGGACATCAGTAAGCTGCCTTTTTTAAGCGGGGTTAGGGAACCCGGGTGAAAGAAAAAGGGCGAAAGGGCTAAGGCCCATTTGTGCTTCAATGAACCTGACCCCTTTCGCCCTTTATCTTACCTGATTAAATGTACCCGATTCGTTTTCCCGACTAATATAGGCTCTTTTGTTGCGGACAGTGTCTGTACCACCCTAGCGGAGAATCCATGCCGTCCCTGTTGTTGCGTTGGCGCTTTTTCGTGATTCTGGCATTGTCGATGCTGGTCCTGCTGTGGCCTTTGCATGGATTGATCCAGAGTTATTACCTGGGCGGTTTGCAGCGCAAGAACAGTCAGACCCTTGATCTGTTTGCTGCCAACCTGAGCGGTACGCTCAAACGCTACGAGATCCTGCCACAAATTCTCGGGCGCTTGCCCGAGGTGCACAATGCCCTGCTGCAGCCGCAGCAGACAGAGGCGCTGGCCGCAGCCAATCACCTGTTGGCGCGCATGCAGCAGCAGACCCGTGCTGATGTGGTCTACTTGCTAGACACCAGGGGGACCACCATTGCTGCCTCCAATTGGCAGCATGAGCGTAGCTTTATCGGTCACAATTTCAGCTTTCGTCCCTATTTTTTCGAGGCGATGGAGCAGCGCACAGGTACTTTTTTCGGGCTGGGCAATATCTCTCTCAAGCGTGGTTACTATTTTGGCAATGCGGTATATGTTGATGAAGCTGTGGTCGGCGTACTGGTGGTCAAGGTGGACCTGGATTTTACCGAAAGCCTGTGGGGCAACACGCCGGAGCGTTTAATGGTGACTGACAGCCATGGCGTGGTAATTTTGTCTTCCGAGCGGGACTGGCTGTTTCGTGCCAGTCGTGAACTGATGCCGGCCGAGCTGGCGCAGATTGCCGGGCGCCAGCCTTATGCCAGCCAGGTTCCGGAACCCCTGGGACTGGCTGACAGCCAGTGGTTGCGCTTTGACAAGCAGCTGGAAGACATCAGCTGGACGGTTAATGTGCTGGTGCCGCGCCAGGAACTGATGGTGCAGGTACAGACTGCGATGGCGGTAATCACTGCCAGCATGCTGGCGCTGTTGCTGGTACTGGGTCTGTTGATGCAGCGCCGCCGCCATTACTTGGAGCGTATCGAAATGGATGCGCGCGCTCGTGCCGAGCTGGAAGGGCGGGTGCAGCAGCGCACGCTGGACTTGCAAACCCTCAACCAGCGATTGCGTGAAGAGGTGCTGGAGCGTGAAAGTACCCGCCAAGCGCTGGTGCGCACCCAGGATGAGCTGGTACAGGCTGGCAAACTCAGTGCGCTGGGCGTAATGTCAGCCAGTATCAGCCATGAGCTGAGCCAGCCGCTGGCAGCCATTCGCAGTTACGGTGACAATGCAAAGGTTTTTCTGGAACAACGGCGCTTGCCGGAGGTAGCAGGCAACCTGGACCTGATTACTGCCTTGACGGGGCGTATGGCGTCGATTATCGAGCATTTGCGGGCCTTCGCCCGGCGCGACCCGCAAGCATCGGAGCATGTTGCCCTGCAGCCAGCCATTGAAGATGCTCTGGCATTGCTGGCCGGACGCATACATGAGTTGGGCGTGCATGTCGTACGTGATATACCGGATGCCACCCTGTGGGTTGAAGCCGGAGAAACCCGTTTACGCCAGGTGCTGGGCAATTTATTGGCCAATGCGCTGGATGCTTTGGCTGAACAGGGCGAGCCGCGCACACTGGAGCTGAGCACGCAGCAAACAGATGACTGGACTGCCCTGAGAATCGTCGACAACGGCCCGGGCTTTGGGCCCGAGGCGTTACTGCAGGCACGAGAACCCTTTTTTACGACTAAAACCAGCGCACGCGGTCTCGGGCTCGGTTTGGCGATTTGTGATGCGGTGATCAAGTCACTGGGTGGCCGGCTCGAGTTTGCCAACCGGCCAGAAGGCGGCGCCTGTGTGGAGCTTTATTTAAAGTCCATAATGTCTGAAGTCAATCTTGAAGCGCGGGAGGACTTTGCCTGATGCTTAAACTTGCTGCTGATACCGAGGTTGTGCTGTTGGATGACGACGGGCACCTGCGTACCGCGCTGTGCCAGACGTTCGAGCTGGCGGGCATTCAGGTGCAGGCCCAAAGCTCGGCAGATGGCTTGCTGGATGCCCTGTCACCTCAGTGGAACGGGGTTGTGGTCAGCGACATTCGCATGCCCGGGATGGATGGCATGCAGTTGCTGGAGGAACTGTCACAGCTGGACGATCAGCTGCCGGTACTGCTGATTACCGGGCATGGCGATGTACCGCTGGCAGTACAGGCGATGCGGGCTGGTGCTTATGACTTTTTGCAAAAACCCTTTGCCAGCGAGCAGTTGCTGGATAGTGTGCGCCGGGCCTTGGATGTACGGCAGCTGGTCCTGGAAAACCGCCAGCTGCGGATGGCGCTGGCTGAGCAGCAACAGCTGGGTGAGCGTTTGCTGGGTGCATCTGCAGCGGCTCAACGCTTGCGCCAGCAGGTACAGGCGTTGGCACCCTTGTCGGCCGATGTGTTGATTCTCGGCGAAACAGGCAGTGGCAAAGAGGTGGTAGCCCGTGCACTGCATGAGCTGTCACCTCGACGCAACGCACCCTTTGTCGCGATTAATGCCGGCGCCCTGGCCGAGTCAGTCATTGAGAGCGAGCTGTTTGGTCATGAGGCCGGAGCCTTCACGGGAGCGCAGAAAAAACGTATTGGCAAGTTCGAGTATGCCCAGGGCGGCACTATCTTCCTGGATGAAATCGAGAGTATGAGTCCGGAAGTGCAGGTCAAGCTACTGCGTTTGTTGCAGGAGCGAGTGGTTGAACGGGTAGGCTCCAATCAGCTGATTCCGCTGGATATCCGCGTTATTGCTGCAACCAAGGAGGACTTGCTGCTGGCCGCCGATGAGGGTCGTTTTCGCGCCGATCTCTATTATCGGCTAAACGTGGCGCAGGTACAGATTCCGCCGTTGCGGGAGCGGCGGGACGACATTTTGTCACTGTTTACTCATTTCATGGGGCAGGCTTGCCAAAAATACCAGATACCTGAACCTGAGTTGCCGGCCTTGCAAAGGGCGATGTTGCTTGCTCATGACTGGCCCGGTAATGTGCGGGAGCTGCAGAACGCTGCCGAGCGTTTTGCCTTGGGGCTGGAACTTGCCATCAGTGCTCCGTTACAGCCCCTGGCCAATAACCAGGGGCTGCCGCTGCCGCAGCAGGTAGAAGCCTTTGAGCGCGCCTTGATCGCCGCAGAGCTGGCGCGGGGGCATGCTTCGTTGCGGTCAGTGGCAGAGGCCTTGCAGGTCCCGCGTAAAACCCTGCACGACAAAATACGTAAATATGGGTTGGGCGAGTCGCCGGCTGGCGGAAATCCGCCAGGCTAGTCTTGCGCCTGGCGGGTTTTCGCCGCTTTGTGTGCTGTCACAATGCAGGGTTGCCGCAAGCCGAGCCGTCGTGGCAGGCAAGTGGCTGCGTCAACACTGAGCCAGACTCGATACTTTGTTGCGCTAAAGTTATCTGTTGGGGTCGCCCGGGCAGGGCAGGTGATGGCAGTGGCTGTTGAAAACGGATGCTGTGCCTGACAAACCAGAGCATGTAGCAACGCCGGGATATCAGCCGGGCGCAGGTTAGGGTCGAAGCGTATTTGTTCTTCTGTACAGCCGTATTTCTACCGTTGGTATGCACTGCAGAATCTGGGTCGGTGACTGGCCGGGCGTGTGCCATGATGAGACGAACCGGGTGTGTGCAGGGCCTACGTAAAGACAGAGCCCTGTGTGCGACCTTGGTATGATTGTTGCATTGGTGGTTTGTTTTTTGCTGTGATAATTGTCCAGAGCCCCAGGCTCTGCAGTAATAACAAGATCCGGCGAATCATCGCCCTCCGTTTCGAGCAAGAGGTAGTACAACATGCTGAAAACCACCGTCAAGGCTCTGGCCTGTGCCGTAACCATTGGTCTGGCCGGTATTGCCACCGCCGCTGAACCCATTGTCATCAAGTTCTCCCACGTTGTTGCCGAGCACACCCCGAAGGGGCAGGGTGCATTGCTGTTCAAGAAGCTGGCCGAAGAGCGCCTGCCCGGCAAGGTCAAAGTAGAGGTATATCCGAACTCCTCGCTATTTGGTGATGGCAAGGAAATGGAAGCCCTGCTGATGAACGATGTACAGATCATCGCGCCATCGCTGGCCAAGTTTGAGCACTATTCCAAGGCCATCCAGATTTTCGATCTGCCATTCCTGTTTGATGATATTGAAGCCGTTGATCGCTTCCAGAAAGGCCCGGTCGGCCAGGAGCTGCTCGCCTCCATGGAGGACAAGGGAATCACGGGGCTGGGCTACTGGCATAATGGCCTTAAACAATTGTCAGCCAACAAATCGCTGCTGGAACCAAAAGATGCGCGCGGCCTGAAGTTCCGTGTACAGGCATCTGCCGTTCTGGAAGAGCAGTTCAAAGCGGTGCGTGCTGTCCCGCGCAAGATGAGCTTTGCCGAGGTATACCAGGGCTTGCAGACTGGTGTGGTCAACGGTGCTGAAAACCCGTATTCCAACATCTACTCACAGAAAATGCACGAAGTGCAGAAGTTCATCACCGAGTCCAACCACGGCCTGCTTGACTACATGGTGATTACCAACACCAAGTTCTGGAACGGCCTGCCCGATGACGTGCGTACCGAGCTGCGTGCCATCATGGATGAGGTTACTGTTGATGTGAACAAGCACGCCAACGAGTTGAACGAGCGTGACAAACAGTCCATTTTGGCCGCTGGCAAGACCGAAATTCAGTACCTGACCCCGGAGCAGCGCCAGAAGTGGCGTGATGCGATGGCACCGGTATGGAAGAAGTTTGAAGCCGAAATTGGTGCTGAGCGCATCAAGGCTGCCCAGGAAGCCAACCAGCAATAAAGCGGTCTGGCTAGTGTGCCGAACAGGGGCGTCCGCCGGGCGCCCCTGTTTGCCAGGGGTTCTTGCAAAACTTCCGCACAGCGACGGTTTTGCAAGTACTCTTCTGGATGCACTGAATAATGTTGACGTGGCATCAGGGCCAGGCGAAAAGCAGCGAAAAAGTGCAGTTTACTGGTAGCTGGTAGTAAATGAGCATTTTGAGCCGATTTTTAACAACACCCTGACAGCGCAGATAATTATTTAGTGCTTCCTTTTATTTTCTGATGTTAAAACTGGAGAACTCCATGAACGCCATGCTCAGGATATGGGACCGCTTTGAGGAGGCATTCATTGTCTTTCTGCTGGCGGCGATGACCCTGGTGACTTTTGTTTATGTCATGCTTAATAACCTTTACGGAGTGTTCTACTCCATGGCTGAGTGGTTCGGCGAGGATTCGAAGCTGCAAGAGCTGTGCTATGGCATCGGCGACTTTATCATGGATGGCGCCCAGGCCATGACCTGGAGCAACGCACTGACCAAGGCATTGTTTGCCTGGCTGATTTTCTTCGGTATCGCCTACGGTGTACGTGTGGGCGGTCATATCGGGGTTGATGCCCTGGTCAAGCTGGCGCCGCGACACATTCAGCGCCTGATAGGTTTTGTTGCTGTGCTGATTTGTCTGGGTTATGCCGGCTTGATGGCCACTGCCAGCTATAACTGGGTTAACACATTGATGACGCACAACATTGGTGCTGATGACCTGGGCCATCTTGGGATCAAACAATGGCATATCAACCTGATTGTGCCGCTGAGTTTTGTCTTGGTGTTTGTTCGTTTTTTCGAGATTTTCATTCGCATTTTGCGTAATGAACAAACCGGGCTGGGGCTGGCCGATGAAGCGGCTGATGCCATGAAATTGTCGGACGCCAAGGAGTAACGCCATGACCATTCCATTTTTGTTTCTGGCGCTTTTTTTGCTGATGTTCCTGGGCACGCCGGTAGCCATTTCCCTGGGGTTGGCCGGCTCCCTTACCATTCTGTTGTTTAGCCCCGACTCGGTTAGCTCGCTGGCGATCAAACTGTTTGAAACTAGTGAGCACTATACGTTGCTGGCGATTCCTTTCTTCCTGCTGGCGGGCTCTTTCATGACCACAGGTGGTGTGGCCCGTCGCCTGATCGATTTTGCCAATGCCTGTGTCGGCCACATCCGTGGCGGTCTGGCTATTGGTGCGGTACTGGCCTGTATGCTGTTTGCAGCATTGTCCGGCTCCAGTCCGGCAACCGTGGCGGCGGTCGGCTCCATTGCCATTGCCGGCATGGTACGCTCAGGTTATCCGCAGCCATTTGCTGCCGGCATTGTTGCCAATGCGGGCACGCTGGGCATCTTGATTCCGCCATCGGTGGTCATGGTTGTTTACGCCGCTGCCACAGAAACCTCTGTGGGCAGCATGTTCATGGCAGGTGTGGTACCGGGCCTGTTGCTGGGCGGCGCGCTGATGGTTGCTATCTACGTGATTGCCGTGAAGAAAAACCTACCATCCATGCCGCGTGCTACTGTGCGTGAGTGGCTAAGTAGCGGACGCAAGGCGAT
Organism: Gammaproteobacteria bacterium; assembly: GCA_012728415.1. Taxonomy (GTDB): domain Bacteria; phylum Pseudomonadota; class Gammaproteobacteria; order Pseudomonadales; family Pseudomonadaceae; genus Thiopseudomonas. The sequence goes on along the minus strand of JAAYFD010000061.1, from coordinate 2,262 downwards.
TTGGGGTCTGCTGCTGATGGTGATTATCCTTGGTGGCATTTATTCCGGCATGTTCACACCGACCGAAGCAGCTGCCGTGGCCGCGGTGTACTCGGCTTTCATTGCGATTTTTGTCTACAAGGACATGCGTTTTCGCGATAGCCACAAGGTGATCCTGGAATCGGCCAAACTCAGCATCATGCTGATGTTCATCATTGCTAACGCCATGCTGTTTGCCCATGTCCTGACTACCGAGCAGATTCCGCAACAGATCACGTCCTGGGTAATCGAGGCAGGCTTGTCGCCCTGGACTTTCCTGTTGGTGGTCAACATTGTATTGTTGATTGCCGGTGCTTTTATGGAGCCCTCGGCCATTATCCTGATTTTGGCGCCCATCCTGTTTCCGATAGCGGTTGAGCTGGGCATTGACCCTATCCACCTTGGAGTGGTGATGGTGGTTAACATGGAAATTGGCATGATCACGCCACCGATCGGGTTGAACCTCTTTGTCACCTCGGCTGTGACGGGAATGCCGATTACCAGCGTGATCCGGGCAGCCATGCCATGGTTGAGCATACTGATGGTGTTCCTGATCCTGATTACCTATGTTCCATCCATTTCACTGGCCTTGCCGCGGATGCTTGGCATGTAGGGCTTGCCTGAAGAGCCTGCTGATTGCACTGAATCCCCAAAAACTGGGCATCCACTCCAGCTTTTGGGGGCCAGTCCATTTTTGGGCCGCTGATGAGCCGGTAAAGGTTCAGTCAGTCATATAGATTGGTTTGATGTGATTTTCATCAAGGCAGCTGTGCAAAATTGTCGCATATAGTGGAATGGAATTTCTGCTAGGACAATTTGCCATGTTGTATTTCTCCGGCATGCGTGCCCTCACAGGCCGCGGGTTTGGTGTTTTTTTTGGCTTTCTGCTGCTTTGTTGGGCAGCGCTTATCCAGGCAGCGCCCCCCGGTGCGCTGGAGCAGGAACGCATTGATGCTGTCCTGCCTGCTGTAACCTCGGTTTCCGAGCCTGAAGGCGAGTTCGGGGTACGCACCCTGAAGCAGGGTGACGAAATTGTCGGCTATGCCTTCGAAACCATCAATATTGCGCCCATTCCTGCCTATTCGGGCAAGCCGATGAACATGCAGGTGATCCTCGGTCCCGAGGGCAACATTCTGGACAACTATGTCCTGTATCACGACGAGCCGATCCTGCTGATCGGCATTCCTGAGCAAAAGCTGCACGATTTTGCCGGCAAGTACCAGGGCATTCATGTCAACCAGCGGGTGGTGATTGGCCGTACCAAAGACGAGTCGGCGGTGACCATTGATGCCGTGTCTGGTGCCACGGTGACCGTGATGGTGCTGAACGAGGCGGTTATGACGGCTGCGCACAAGGTGGCGGTCAGCCTGGGTCTGGTCGAACCCCATGCCGATGTAAAACCCAAGCCGTCCAGCATCAAAATGGAACAGTTCGAGAAAAAGGACTGGGCCACGCTGACCGGTGATGGCTCGGTGCGCCGTCTGCTGCTGACCCATGGACAGGTGGATGATGCCTTTATCGGTACCGAGGCCGAGGGTGTTGACGTGGCGGCCCCCGAGCGTCGTGACGACACCTTCATTGATCTGTATTTTGCCGACCTGACCACGCCGACCATTGGCCGCAACATTCTGGGTGACAAACAGTATGAATACATCATGGGCCAGCTGGAACCCGGTGATTATGCCTTTGGCGTAGTGGCCAACGGCCCGTTCTCCTTCAAGGGTTCAGGCTATGTGCGGGGCGGTATTTTTGACCGCATCCAGCTGCGCCAGTTTGGCGACATCATCAGCTTCCGCGACCTGGATTACTTCCGCCTGAGTGACGTCTATGCCGAAGGCATGCCGGATTTTCACGAGATGGGCATCTTTATCGGCAAGGCGCAGTACGCCATTGATCCGGGCAGCAACCTGAGTTTTGAACTGCTGGTACGCCGCCAGACCGGCCCGATTGACAGCATTTTTACCAGCTTCGAGCTGGGCTATCAGTGGCCCGAGGAGTATATCGAACGACCGGAGCTGACCAAGGCCGAGCTGGCCGCCATTGAAGAGGCCAACCGTCCGCTGTGGCTGCAGGTCTGGTACCAGAAGAGCTTCCAGGTGGCAGTGTTGCTGGTGGCACTGGTGGTGCTGGTGGTGATCCTGTTCATGCAGGACATTCTGGCCCGCCGCCCGCGCCTGCTGAAGAAGATCCGCACTGGCTATCTGGCGTTTACCGTGCTGTTCATTGGCTGGTACGCGCTGGGGC
>JAAYFD010000010.1 GCA_012728415.1 Gammaproteobacteria bacterium | reverse complement strand
GGAACCACCTGATCCCATTCCGAACTCAGCCGTGAAACGATGCATCGCCGATGGTAGTGTGGGGTCTCCCCATGTGAGAGTAGGTCATCGTCAAGCTTCAAACAAACAACCCCTGCAGATCACTGCAGGGGTTTTTTGTTTAGCTAATCTGATTTGGAGGCAACGGTGGACCCGCTTCTTGAAATTCTTTCGGATGGTGATTTTCATTCTGGCGCTGCAATAGGACGGCAGCTGGGCATATCCAGGGCTGCAATATGGAAGCGCATGCAGTTTCTTGAACAGCGGACGGGGCTTTCGCTGGAGCGTTCCGCAGGCAAGGGATACCGGTTATCAGGTATTGAATTGTTTGATCTAGTAAAGCTGCAACAGGCCTGCGGTTCTGGTGCTCGCATTGCGTTTTACGAAACAGTCGACTCTACAAATTCGGAAGCAATGAGGCAGATAAAGTCGCGCCGAATGATTGACGTAGTAATTGCTGAATCCCAAACAGCAGGCAAGGGACGCAGGGGTAGAAGCTGGATGAGTCCTTTCGCCAGTAACCTATATATGAGCCTGATATGGCCGGTGGTTGGTTCCGTACGCCAGCTGGAAGGGTTGAGTCTTGTCGTGGGTCTAGCCGTGGCACGTGCCCTGCGCGAGGCAGGCCTGGATGCGGGTGTAAAGTGGCCTAACGATGTGCAGGTGGGCGGCAAGAAAATATCTGGAATTCTTCTTGAGCTAACCGGTGATCCGGCCGACCAGAGTTTTGTGGTTATAGGAATTGGCGTTAATGTTAATTCAAGCAATCTGGGCGAGGAAATCGGGCAGCCCTGGACATCTATAGCACTTGAAAAAGGCGGCCACTACTCGCGGCTCGCTTTGTTGGAAAGCCTTTATGGGCATCTTCAAGACATGCTTGCTTTGCATGAGCAACAAGGATTTTCGGCGTTCAGGGATGAGTGGAAGGCCAGCGAGTTGTGGCTAGGTCAGCGAGTGTGTTTGTCCATGGGTGATCGTGTCGTTTCTGGAAGATATGCAGGGGTAAATGAACGAGGCGAGGTGGGTATCCAGGATGGAGAGGCTATAACCTTTTATAGCGGTGGAGAGTTGTCTTTGAGGCTCGCGGATGATTGTTGAGATTGATTACGGTAATACTCGGATAAAGTGGCGGCTTAATGGTGCTGTGACAGGTGTAATCAAATATGCGGCCACCCTGGACGAGCTGCAATTACAGTTGTCAGAGGTTTCGGGGCCGATTCGTGGGTGTCGTGTTGTTCTGGTACGCTCAGTCGCAGGACAAAAGGCTGCTCTTGTAGGCATGCTTGATCGCATTTTTAGGTGCCCGGTACATTTTGCCAGTACCCGGGGCGAGCTAGGCTGTGTGACCAATGGTTACGCGGAGCAGGAGGCGCTAGGAGCGGACAGGTGGCTGGCTATGGTTGCTGGTTTTCAGCTTTCTGGCGGGCCCTGCCTGGTTATTGATGCCGGGACCGCTATAACTGCTGATTATGTTGCAGCAGATGGACGACATCTTGGCGGGCTAATTGCGCCTGGCCTCGCTGTTTTAGGTAAGCAGTTGTCGCAGGCTACAGGGCTGGCTACTTTGCCGGTGCAAGCGGTGACAGGGCTGCAGCACTCTACGAATAATTGTATTGCTGCAGGATTGGCAACGATGTTGCGGGGCTTTGTTGGCGAGTTGATTGTGCAAGCAAGGCAGGAATTGGGCGATAATTACGATGTGTTTGTGACAGGCGGTGACCGTCATGTACTGGCTGATTTGCTGCCAGCTGCGCGGGTGGTCGATGATCTGGTTTTTCAAGGGCTTGCAGTGGCCTGCCCAGTCTAGGATGTACCATGCGTTGGGTCTTTTTTTTATTGGTTGCCGCCAATCTGGCTTACTTTGGATGGGTCACATACCTGCGGCCCGCGGGTATCGTCAGTGCAAATACGGCAAAATTGTCTGTTGATAACGAGCTCAGTATTGCGGGCAAGGGTGTTGTTACGCTCATTTCTGAAGTTGAAAATCAAAAAAATCAGTTGCAGAATGAAACCAGCTCGCTTCCACTGACGGGAGGGGGAAAGGCATTACTGGGCGGTTTTATTGACCCGCAGGCCATTGAGGCATTAAAGCAGCGGTTGCTTAGCTTTGGTGTGGATGGGCAGGTGGTGCGGATGGAAGTTGAGGCAGAGAAGGAGTTTTGGGTTTATCTGTCACCGCTGTCTTCGCGTGCTGCTACACTGCGATTGCTGAAAGAGCTTCAGGCAAGAAAACTTGATGGCTTCCTGATTTCCCAGGGGGAGCTTGCCAATGGAATATCCCTCGGTATTTTTCCTCAGGAGACAACCGCGATTGCAGTCCAGGAAAGGGTGAAGCTGGCGGGCTATGAGGCGCAATTAAAAGAAATAACAAGGAGCCAGGATGCCTACTGGTTTGAGGTGGGTGCTGCGGGACAGCGCTTGCTGGATGAGAACATGCTGTCTGCCTTGCTTACTGATTTCCCGGGACTACAGCACCGGCAGCAGTAAGACAGCTATGCTTTGATCGGCGAAAAACCATTATTTTGTTTAAATTGAAAAAAGTGCTTGACGAGAGGTGCGGGCGTCGCCATAATGCGCACCCATTACGGAGGGGTTCCCGAGCGGTCAAAGGGATCAGACTGTAAATCTGACGCGTAAGCTTCGAAGGTTCAAATCCTTCCCCCTCCACCAGATTTAGAAGCGGGCATAGTTTAGTGGTAGAACCTCAGCCTTCCAAGCTGATGATGCGGGTTCGATTCCCGCTGCCCGCTCCAGGTAACGTAAAGGTTACGCTCATGTAGCTCAGCTGGTAGAGCACACCCTTGGTAAGGGTGAGGTCAGCGGTTCAATTCCGCTCATGAGCTCCAAAAAAACAAAGGCAGATATTTCGATATCTGCCTTTGTTGTATCTGCAGTCTGCAAATCATTATGCGAGGTCCTGAGCATGGCTAAGGAAAAATTTGAACGTACAAAACCGCACCTGAACGTGGGCACCATTGGTCACGTTGACCATGGCAAAACCACCCTGACTGCAGCGCTGACCCGCGTTTGCTCTGAAGTCTGGGGCGGTGGCGGTGCTTCTAAGGCATACGACCAGATCGACAACGCTCCAGAAGAAAAAGCACGTGGTATCACCATTGCAGCTTCTCACGTTGAGTACGACTCCCCAACCCGTCACTACGCTCACGTTGACTGCCCGGGTCACGCCGACTACGTTAAAAACATGATCACCGGTGCCGCCCAGATGGACGGTGCGATCCTGGTTTGCTCCGCTGCTGACGGCCCCATGCCTCAGACTCGTGAGCACATCCTGCTGTCCCGCCAGGTAGGCGTTCCTTACATCGTTGTGTTCCTGAACAAGGCCGACATGGTTGACGATGAAGAGCTGCTGGAACTGGTCGAGATGGAAGTTCGCGACCTGCTGAACATGTACGAGTTCCCGGGCGATGACACTCCAATCATCACCGGTTCCGCCCTGATGGCTCTGAACGGCGAAGACGAAAACGGTCTGGGTACTACCGCCGTTAAAACACTGGTTGAAACCCTGGACTCCTACATCCCCGAGCCAGAGCGTGCCATCGACCAGGCATTCCTGATGCCAATCGAAGACGTATTCTCCATTGCTGGCCGTGGTACTGTTGTTACTGGTCGTGTTGAGCGCGGTATCATCAAGGTTGGTGAAGAAGTAGAGATCGTTGGTATCAAAGACACCGCCAAAACCACCTGTACTGGCGTAGAGATGTTCCGCAAACTGCTGGACGAAGGCCGTGCCGGTGAGAACGTTGGCGTTCTGCTGCGTGGTACCAAGCGTGAAGACGTAGAGCGTGGTCAGGTTCTGGCCAAGCCGGGCTCCATCAAGCCGCACACCCGCTTTGAAGGCGAAGTGTACGTACTGTCCAAAGAAGAAGGTGGTCGTCACACCCCGTTCTTCAAAGGCTACCGTCCACAGTTCTACTTCCGTACCACTGACGTAACCGGTAGCTGTGAGCTGCCAGAAGGCGTCGAGATGGTCATGCCTGGCGACAACGTCAAGCTGGACATCACCCTGATCGCTCCGATCGCGATGGAAGAAGGCCTGCGCTTCGC